>JBBJMR010000041.1:0-38198 GCA_037720395.1 Polyangiaceae bacterium | reverse complement strand
GGCGGGCGCCCCCGCCCCGCGGGGGCGGGGGGGGGCGGGCATGGCCCCAACCGGCGCCGCGCGGGGGGGGGGGGCGGCGCGGGCGCGTCGTCTCCGAGGGTGGGGGCTCAGCAGCTGGCGAGCGCTTCGTCGACCATCTTCTGGTGCTCCTTGGGGTCCGCCCAGCGGTTGCGGCCTTCCTCGGGGAGGCGATCGATGGGATCGAAGTAGAAGTAGCGCTTGCCGGGATCGACCGTCGGCGACTCGAAGACGCTGACCCCGGTCACCCGGTCGTAGAAGGCGAAGGAGTGCGCGTCGCGCTTGCCGCCGCCCCCGGGGGCGTCGACGACGAACGTCGGGGTGTTGAAGCCGGCGGTGGAGCCCCGCACGTGGCGCTCGATGTCCAGCCCGGTCTGCAGGGTGGTGCGCAGATCCTCCACGCCCTTCACCAGGTCGTGCACGTAGACGTAGTACGGGTGCACGTTGATGAGGCCCAGCCGCTTGACGAGGAGCTTCATCGTCGCCGGGTCGTCGTTGACGCCACGCTGCAGCACCGCCTGGTTGCGCACGGTGATGCCACGCTCGAAGAGCAGGTTCATGGCGTCGCGGGTGATGCCGGTGATCTCGGCGGGGTGGTTGAAGTGCGTGTGCAGCGCCACCTCCTTGTGCATCTTGCGGCCCAGATCCGCGACTCGCGTCACCGCGTCGAGCCACTCGCGGTCGGTGAGGATCTTCTGCGGCATGACCGCGGGCCCCTTGGTGGCCAGGCGGATGCGGCGGATGTTGCTCATCTCCAGGATGGACGTGCCGATGCTCAGGATCTGCTCGGCGCGCAGGTTGTAGGCGTCGCCGCCGGAGATCACGATGTCCTCGAGCTCGGGGCGCGAGGCGATGTAGCGGTAGGCGTCCTGCCAGCGCGCCTGGTCGACGCGGAAGCGCGTCTTCTCGACCTCCTCGGTGTCCACGCCGACGGCGTAGCTGCGGGTGCAGAACCGGCAGTAGACCGGGCAGGTGTCGAGCGGCAGGAAGAGGGCCTTGTCGAAGTAGCGATGGGTGAGGCCGGGCACCGGCGCGTGGGCGCGCTCGTGCAACGAGTCGAGCTCGAGCTTGGGGTGGTCGGGGAGCAACGCCGACGCCACCGGGATGAACTGCTTGCGGATGGGGTCGTGGTACGGGTTGTTCCAGTCGATGAGGGAGAGCAGGTAGGGCGAGACGCGCACGCTCATCGGCGCGCGCGCGAAGCCCATGGTCGCGTCCTCCATGAACTCGGCCGAGACCATCTCGCGCAGTGCGTCGAGGAGCTTGTCGGGCCGGGTGATGGACTTCTTGGCCTGCCACTTGTGATCGAAGAACTCCTCGTCGGTGACGTCGCGGTAGGCGGGGATGTCGCGGAACCGCGGGACCTCGAGCAGCCGCTGGTGGGTGAGCGTCGCCGGATCGACCGGCGGCTTCAGCGGCAGGATGTCGTTGGCGCGTTCGGTCTTGGCGAGCGAGAGGAGGCTGAGAGCGGTCATGTTCGCCTGTGGTGTGCCTGGGTCGCGTTGCGCCGGAGCTCGTGGACCCGCGACCAGCGCGGATCGTTCTGCCGACGTCGCGCGAACGCGGATCGCGTCGCGAGGACGAGGAAGGGGCACCGCTGCGCTGCGCCGGTGCGCGCGCGAGCGATGGTTCCGTTCGGAATGCCGGAACCAGGTGCTGTTGGGCGCGGCAGACGGAGTCGCGGGGAGGCCGCTCGGCTGGACGGGATGGAATACCCATCCCGCGCCCCGTCGCGCCTGCCCCCCGAACCGCCTGTCGCGCTTGCACCGGGACTGCGGGTTGCCCCACGGTGCGCGCCCCCGCGACCAGAATCGAAGCCGCGGCAGCGACTTCGTCGGAATCGGGGGTCGACCGCTGGGCCACTCCGCATGCCCTGTGCGGGCGTACGGTGACCATTCGTTTAGCGACACTACATGTGCTCTCGCGACTGCGCAAGCGCCGTACCACGCCAACCATGGAATAGGTGGGAGGTGTGTCTCCATGACCTCCTCCGCATTGCGCCGGATTGCGTGGCGACGCGCCGCCCCATCGGAGGCTTGCACGGTGCTTGTCCCCAGCCGCACGCGCGTGACGGTGCGCGTCCGAGCCGCTGGCCTTCTGCGCAGCCTCGAGCACGAACCGCGCGAGCCTCGCTCGCTCGCAGGCGCGCGATCTGCTTGAAAACAGCGTGCGAGCGGTGATCGCGCGCGAGGCTCAGTCGCTCGCGGAAGCGGCCACCAGGTCGGGGTTCGCGCGGTAGCGCCGGTAGTAGGAAACGACGTTGACCACGTAGGCCTGCGTCTCCTCGAAGGGAGGGATGCCGCCGTGGCGCGTGACCGCGCCCTCGCCGGCGTTGTACGCGGCGATGGTCAGCTCGAGGTCGCCGTTGAACAGGTTGGCCAGCACCCGCAGGTACCGCGTTCCGCCGAAGATGTTCTCGCGCGGGTCCCACGGATCGCGGACCTGCATGCGCAGCGCCGTCTCCGGGATGAGCTGCATGAGGCCGATGGCGCCGGCGGGCGAGAGCGCACGCGGGTCGTAGTCGCTCTCGCACTTGATCACCGCGCGCACCAGCTGTTCGGGGATCTGGTAGAGCGTCGCCGCTTGCCGGATCCACTCGCTGTAGCGGGCGTAGCGCTCCGGCGAACGATCGCTGGGCATCACGCCACTGCGCGCGCCGGTGCGCGGCGGGGTCGGACGCGTCGGCGTCTTCAGGTAGAGCTTGAACTTGCCGTCACCGCGCGGCCGGTTGGAGAAGTGCATGACGCCTTCGGCGTCCGTGTAGGAGTAGATGTCGGCCGCGGCGTCGTGCGGCGCGAGCACGGCCATGCCGGCGGTGAAGGCGAGCACGCCGGCGGCGGCGCGGAGCAGGGCAGGGAGGCGGGCGCGCAAGACCCCCGATCGTAGCATCGGCCAGCCAGCCAACCGCAAGACCCCGGTCGCCATTCCGCGCCGACGCCAGCTCGAGGGCGCCTCGGGTGGGGCTCAGGTTTGCCCCGGCGCAGATCCTCGGGCGTTGCCACACGTCCGAGAAGCCCAACCGATGCCGACCTCCCATGCCCGTCGCCCCGCGACTCGTTCTTCCTCCGCCACCACCCTCTCCTCGCCCCCCCAGCGCCCCTGGCGCTTCGTGGCGCTGCACCCGTGGGCGCTGGCCGCCGCGCTGTCCGTCGCCTTTCTCGGGTGCCGCAAGACGGAGGCCTCGCCGGAGGCGGCGGCGCACGACGGGCCGGCGCCGGCAGGGGCGACGGCGGCCCTGGCCGGGGAGGGCCGCGCGGCGACGAGCGAGCCGCTGGCGCCGGTGCAGGCGCAGCGGGCGATGCGCATCACCGTCGAGAGCACGGTCCGCGTCGACGCCGTGGACGCCGCCGCTGCGGCGCTGCGCGCTCTGGTGGAACGCCACCACGGCTACGTCGCCTCGGCGCGCACCTCCGGCGCCGGTGGTCGAGACAGCGCCTCCTTCGACCTGCGCGTGCCCGCGCCGAGCGTGGGCGGGTTCCGCTCCCAGGTGGCGGAGCTGGGCACGCTGCTCTCCGACACGGAGAAGGCCGAGGACGTCACCGAGCAGCGCGCGGACATCGATGCCCGCGTGCGCAACGCGCGCGCCCAGGAGAAGCGGCTCCTCGACCTGCTCTCCGACAAGACCGGCACCCTCACCGACGTCATGGCGGTGGAGAAGGAGCTGGCGTCGGTGCGCGAGACCATCGAGCGCATCGAGGCCCAGCAGCGGGTGCTCGAGGGCCAGATCGCCATGGCCACGGTCAAGGTGGAGCTCGTCGGCCGCAACGTGGCGGCGCCCGCGGGGGCCGGCCGGCGCATCGGCGACGCCGTCGGGGAGGGCCTGCGCGCCGCGGGCGGCTTCGTGGTCGGCCTGTTGATCGCCGTCCTCTGGGCGGGTCCGACGCTGCTCATCGTCGCCGCCATGGGCTACGTCGCCTACCGGGTGGCGCGCTTCTTCGTGCGCCGCAGCCGCGCCCGCCGCGCCGCCACGGCCTTCGACCCGGCGACGGGGCCCGTCGCCGCCGTCACGCCCGTCTAGCGCCGCTCAGGGAGGCGGCCAGAACACGATGGGCAAGGCGCCGCGGTGCATGAGCGCCAGCATGTCCATGAGCAGGGCCACGGTGATGTGCAGGAAGAACCCGGCGTAGATGCTCTTGGTGCGCATGGAGACGGAGCCGAGGAAGATGCCGGCCACCACCGCGCCCGCCGCCTCGAGGTACGGCTTGCCGAAGTGGATCATGCAGTACGGCACGCACATGGCGAAGATCGCCGCCGAGCCGAGGTTCTTCTTGAGACCCGCCAGCCAGAAGCCGCGAAAGAAGATCTCGAGCGCGAAGAACTGGGCGAAGTACATCGACTCCCAGAGGATGAGGTCGAGCCAGGAGCGGGAGCTCTGCTTGTAGAACGGGTAATAGTTCCCGAACTCCGGTGAGCGAGCCACGATGAAGACCGTGGGCACCACCAGCGCCAGGCCGAGCAGGTAGATCCATGCGTGCTTGGTGAACCCCTTGATGCGCAGGCCCATGTCGAGCAGCGAGTCGTGGCGGAAGACGATCTTCCAGACCAGCAGCGGGAAGAAGACGTACCCGGCCACGCGCGCGAACGACCACCAGCCGTAGCTGTAGAGGGAGTCGAAGCGGCGCATGTCGACCAGGCCCACCAGCCACGCCGGCGCCTTGATGTAGCCGGCCTCCACGCCGCGCAGGAACGGCTTGACGTGGTCGTCGTAGAAGTCCCGGCCTCCGAAGTACTCCTGCAGGGTGAGCACCACCGCGGTGGTGACGAAGAGCACCACCGGCCGGTAGTCGTACTCGCCCGCGGCCAGGGTGCGCCGCTGGTGCTCGTGCGCCTCGACGTCGAGCTCGCGCCAGGTGCGCCGGAAAAAGAAGACGAACAGCGGTGCCACCAGCACGTAGGCCAGCACCGGGAACAGGGCGCGCCCCACCGTCTCCCAGACGCTGGGCTCGCTGGCGGCGCGCGCCTGCGGGAACCACGAAAACAGCGTGGCCGTCAGATTGGAGACCAGGGACATCTCTAGGTCGAGCCGCCGGCGACCATGGTCAGGGCCCGATCGAGGCGGGACAGGCTCCGTTCCTTGCCGAGCCACGCCAGCACCTCGTACAGGCCGGGCGAGGCGGTGCGCCCGCTGAGGGCGACGCGCACCGGCTGGGCGACGTCCTTCATCTCCAGCTGCTGCTCGGCCAGCCAGGCCACGAAGCGCGCCTCCAGCGCCGGGGCGCTGAAGTCCTCGGCGCCGGCGATGAGCGCACGCACCGCGCCGAGGTGCTTGGCCTTGTCGGCCACGAGGAATTTCTTCACCGCCTTGTCGTCGTAGTTCGGCGGCTCGCGGAAGAAGTAGTCGAGGGCGCTGGCGGCCTCGAGGAAGGTCTGGGCGCGGGGGCGGATGCCGGGGACGATCTCCGCCACGCTGGCGCGGTCGGCGCTGAGCCCGGCCTTGGCCAGGAAGGGCAGGGTGCCGTCGACGTACTCCGGCGTGGGCATGAGCCGCTCGCTCTTCAGGTGCTCGAACTCGATGGCCAGGAACTTCTTGGGGTCGAAGCGCCCGTCGCTGGTGCCGCAGCGCGCCCAGTCGAACTTCTCGATGAGGTCCTGCAGGGAGAAGATCTCCTCGTCGCCGAAGGACCAGCCGAAGCGGGAGAGGTAGTTGAGCACCGCACCGGGCGCGTAGCCCTGCTGCCGGTAGTCATCGACGGCCACGGCGTTGTCGCGCTTGCTCAGCTTCTTGCCGTCGGGCCCGTTCATCATCGGCAGGTGCGCGAACTGCGGTGGGGTGGCGCCGAGCGCCTGGTAGAGGAGGATCTGCAGGGGCGTGTTGACCATGTGGTCGCGCCCGCGCGCCACCAGGGTGATGCCCATGGTCAGGTCGTCGACGACGGCGCCGAAGTTGTAGAGAGGGATCCCGTCGGAGCGCATCACCACCGCGTCCTGCTGGGCGAGGTTCGGCGTGGTCACCTCGCCGAAGACCAGGTCTCGGTAGGTGACCTCGCCCGAGGACGGAACGCGCAGGCGCAGCACGTGGGGGCTGTCGGGGTAGGGCGGCTTGCGGTCGCGGCAGGTGCCCGGGTAGACGAACTGCGCCTCCGGGTCCTTCTGCTTGAGCGCCTTGCGCTGGGCGTCGAGCTCGGCGGCCGTGCAGTAGCAGCGGTAGAGGGCGCCGCTCTTCAGGAGCCTCTCGGCGTACTCCGTATAGAGAGGGAGGCGCTCGGTCTGTTTGTAGGGGCCGTGCTCGCCGCCCACCTCCGGGCCCTCGTCCCAGCCCAGGCCGAGCCAGCGCAGGTCGCGCAGGATGACCGCCTCGTTCTCGGGCGTGCTCCGCTCCCGGTCGGTGTCCTCGATGCGCAGGATGAACGTGCCGCCCGTCTTCCTGGCCCACAGCCAGTTGAACAGAGCGGTGCGCACGCCCCCGATGTGCAGGTAGCCGGTGGGCGATGGGGCGAACCGCAGGCGCGGCTTGGTCATGGCGGGGGTCCTCCTAGCCGGCCTCGCCCAGCGCGGCAAACGCGCGCTGCCGCGTCGGCGCCGCCCCGCCGTCGTCCGCCGAGGCAGGCTCGCCTCGCGGCGACGAAAACGCGTGGTTTCCTCTACCGCGGGAGGGCACGCTCTGCTAATCGCTCGCTCGGGCGCGGCGCGGTAGCGGATGAAAGGGGCTCGCCTCTTCGTCCTGCGCAGCCGACGCGGCGCCTCCACAACCCCGCCGCGCGAGTCAGCTCGCGCACCCCCCGAGAGGACGAGAGCCATGGCCAAGACACCGCAGTCGATCATGAAGGACCGCTTCGGCGAGAAGTCGAAGCTCGTGGAGGCCGTGAAGGGCTTCCTCGGCGAGGAGCTGTGGGTCGCCCGCCAGAGCTCGGACCGCGGCGGCTCGCGCGGCCTGGAGCACGTGTCCAACGCCAAGCTCATCCGCCTCCATGACACCTTCTCCGAGGTCAAGGAGCGCTTCGGCACCCGCGCCAAGCTCATCGACGCCATCCTCGAGACCGAGAAGCGCAGCAAGGACCCCGGCCTGCGCAAGCGCTACGAGGCCTACCCCGTGCCGCGCCTCTTCGACCTCTACAAGAGCACCCTCAAGCGCTCGGGCGGCAAGCTCGAGTCTCTGTCCGGAGCGCCGGGTGGCAAGCCGGCCCGCGCCGCCGGCGCCGCCCCCGCCGCCGCCGCCCCGGAGAAGGCCGCCGACAAGAAGGCGGCCCAGGCCGAGGTCGGCACCGAGGCCGCGCCGAAGAAGAAGGCCCCCAAGAAGAAGGCCGCCGAGTAACGCCTCGCGCCAGCGAGCATCACACCCGACATCCCGAGTTCGGTCGAAAGGCAGGGCGAGCTTGAGCCGGAAGCGAATCGCGAGCGGAGCGAGCGCGGAGCTGCAGGCCCAGCGACGGCCGAGCCCGGCGAGGCACGCAGCATGAACGACGTGGGTGCGCCGAGCTTGAGCAATGGCGCGACGGAGACGCCCGTCGCCCAGAACGGCTGGACGACCGAGGACGCGAAGGAGCTCTACCTCATCGATCGATGGGGCGGCGGCTACTTCGACGTGAGCTCGGACGGCAAGATGACCATCGCTCCTCTGCAGGAGCGAGGGCGCAAGATCGCCATCCGCGAGGTGGTCGAGGCGGCGGCCGAGCAGGGGCTGCGCACGCCGCTGCTCATCCGCTTCCAGGATCTGCTCCACCACCGGGTGCGCGTCCTGAACAACGCCTTCATCCAGGCCATCGCCGAGAACAAGTACCGCGGCAGCTACCGCGGGGTGTTCCCGATCAAGGTCAACCAGCTGCGCGAGGTGGTGGAGGAGATCCTCGAGGCGGGGCGCTCCTACCACTACGGCATCGAGGTCGGCTCCAAGCCCGAGGTCTTCGCCGGCCTGGCGGTGCACACCGACAACGACTCGCTCATCGTCTGCAACGGGTACAAGGACGACACCTTCATCCGCACGGCGATGATCGGTCTCAAGCTCGGCAAGAAGGTCATCCTCATCGCCGAGAAGCTCTCCGAGGTGCGCGCCATCGTGCGCGTGGCCAACGAGATGAACGTCGAGCCGATGATCGGCCTACGCGTGCGGCTGGTGAGCAAGAGCGCTGGGCGCTGGGCCACCTCGAGCGGCGAGGACGCCAAGTTCGGCCTCTCCACCAGCGAGATCCTGCAGGCCACCCAGATCATGGGCGACGCTGGCATGGCCAGCGCCTTCAAGCTGGTGCACTTCCATATCGGCTCGCAGATCCCCGACATCCTGATCATCAAGCGCGCGGTGCGCGAGGCCACCCGGCACTACGCCAAGCTGCGGCGCATGGGGCATCCCATCGAGTACCTCGACGTCGGCGGCGGGCTGGCCATCGACTACGACGGCTCGCGCTCCACCTTCCACTCCTCGATGAACTACTCGGTCGAGGAGTACGCCCGCGACGTGGTCTACAACGTGATGGACGTCTGCGACGACGAGAAGGTACCGCACCCGCACATCGTCTCCGAGTCCGGGCGGGCCATCGTCGCCCACCACTCGGTGCTGGTGGTCGAGGCCTTCGGGGCCATCGAGAAGGCCCCGGACGTGCCGCTCGACGTGGCCTCCGAGGAGCACAAGCTGACCAAGGACCTCCTCTACACCCTGGAGCACCTCTGCGCGCAGAACCTGACGGAGAGCATGCACGACATCCAGCAGGTCAAGGAGGAGAGCCAGAAGCTCTTCGAGGTCGGCCTGCTCGGGCTGGACGTCAAGGCCCGCGTGGAGACGCTCTACTGGCAAATCGCCGACAAGATCCAGAAGCTCGCCGCCACCCTGGACCCCAGCGAGGTGCCCGAGGACATCGTCGAGCTGAAGAAGCAGCTCGTCGACCAGCACATCTGCAACTTCTCCGTCTTCCAGTCGTTGCTCGATCACTGGGCGCTGGGCGCGCTCTTCCCGGTGGTCCCCATCCACCGCCTCGACGAGCGGCCCACCTCGATGAGCACGCTGGTCGACATCACCTGCGACTCCGACGGCAAGGTCTCGAAGTACATCGACCTCACCGACGTGAAGGACACGCTCATGCTCCACCCCATCCAGGACGACACGCCCTACTACCTGGGCATCTTCCTGACCGGGGCGTACCAGGACATCATGGGCGACATCCACAACCTCTTCGGTCGCGTCAACGAGGTGCACGTCTTCCTCGATGACGACGAGGACTGCGGCTACTACCTGGAAGAGACCATCGCCGGCAACACCATCGGCGAGGTGCTGACCATGACGCAGTACCACCACCACGACATCGTCGCCAAGGTGAAGGCCCAGGTGGACTCGGCCATCAAGCAGGACCGCCTCCGTCCCACCGAGGGCATGCGCCTACTCGCCGACTACGAGCGCGGCCTCAAGGACCAGACGTACCTGAGCTTCGAGAAGCGCTGACCCATATGGCCGCGCACGCCGCCGCGCGCGTGCGTCCGGGGTGGGTCCGCCAGGTGCTCCTCGTCCTGCAGAAGGACCTGGCCATCGAGCTGTCCACGCGCGAGATCGTCACCACCAGCGGCTTCTTCGCGGTGCTGGTGCTGGTCATCACCAGCATGTCCTTCTACATCGGCCCGGACACGAGCCGCGACGTCGCCGCTGGCGCCATCTGGGTGGCCATCGCCTTCGCCGCGGTGCTGGCGCTGGGGCGCACCTGGCAGCGCGAGCGCGAGGACGGCGCGCTGGTCGGCCTGCTGGTCATGCCTGTCTCGCGCAGCGCGCTCTCGCCGGCAAGGCGCTGGGCGTGGCCGCGTTCCTGTTCTTCGTCGAGCTGCTGGTGCTCCCACTGTCGGCCCTCTTTTTCTCGCTCGACCTCGGCGATTACGGGCTGGGCCTGCTCCTGCTCCTGCTCGGCGCCACCCCGGGTATCGCCGCCAGCGGCACGCTCTTCGGGGCCATGACCGTCAAGACCCGCGCGCGCGAGCTGGTGCTGGCCAGCGTGCTCTTCCCGATGCTCATGCCCACCCTGCTCGCTGCTGCCGCGGGAACGCGCGAGCTGCTGCACGACCGGCCGATCAGCGAGCTCGGCGACTACCTCATGCTCATGGGCGTCTTCGCCCTGGTGTTCATCGCCGGCGGCCTGGGGCTCTTCGACACCCTCATCGAGGACTGAGAGCAGACAGCACCGCGGCCGTCACCCGGCGCGCATCCTCGACCAGCGCCGCGGGTGCGAAGGGCAAGCCCGCGCACTCCCCGGTCACCCAGACGCCGTCGGCGGCGCGGCCCTCGGCGTCGCGATGCGGCACGTATCCGATGGGCGCCTGCCAGACCACCTCGGCGCCTGCCTGGGCGGCGAGCTCGAAGGCGGGCGCGCCGTGCCCGTCCACGGCCACCAGCGCCACCTGCTCGCGCCGCGTCTCCTTGCGCGCGGCACGGATCTCCACGCTGCGCACCCGGCCGGTGCCCCGGATGGCGACCAGGTCGCCGTCGCCGACGCGGAGCAGCGCCCCGTCACCGAGCATGGTCACCAGCGCCCGCGCCCAGAAGCCGTCGCCGACCAGCGCCACGCGGCCTTCCGGCAACACGCCGGCGGCAACGACCCGCGCCAGTGCGCGTGCCGAGAAGACGCCGGGCAGGTCGTTGTTGGCCACGTCGAGCACCGCGTCGTGCGCGCCGACCGCCAGCAAGAGCGCGCCGGCGCGGACCACCCGACCGCCGCCCGGGGTGGCCACCAGCACCTCGCCGAAGGGTGGCCGGTGCTCGCCGGTGGCGAAGGCTCCGACGGCGGTGCTGGCCGAGAGCACGCGCACCGAACGCAGCCCCTCCTCCTCGACCAGCGCGACGGCGCCGGCATCGCCTCGCGCCGCGCCGCCGAGCGTCAGTCCGTCGTCGACCAGCGCCACGCGCCTGCCCGCCGCCGCCAGCGCCGCAGCCGCGGTGCAGCCGGCGATCCCCCCGCCGACGACCAGGACGTCGACGTCGAGCCACTTGGCGGCCTGGGGCGGCGCGGCCTCGCTGGGGAGACGACCGAGCCCGGCCAGCTTGCGCGCGAAGCCCTGCATCACCTCCTGCACGCCGGGCACGCCGGCCATGAGGTGGTGGTGGTCGATGCCGTCGGGGAAGAACCAGTCGGTGACGCGCAGGAGGTCGGCGCGCCGTGAGCCGATGACGTTCTGCGTCTCGATGCGCTCGCCTCCGCGAGCCGCGCGCAGGCAGGTCATCACGTTCGGCTCGCCATCGACGCGCGCCAGGCAGCCGTCGCAGGCGCCGCGCAGGCCGCTCGGCGCCCGCGGGCGGTGCAGCTTCGGGCTGCGGGCCAGGGTCACCTTGTCCGCGCCGAGCAGGGCCATCGCCAGCGGCTCGCCGCGCTCGGCGACCACCGGCTCGCCGTCGAGATAGATGGTGACCGGGTGGGCCGGCGCGCGTGCGCGGCGGAGCATGCCGCCCTCTCTACACCGTCCTCGTTGCGGCGCGGAGCGGATGCGTCCCACCTCCTTCACGCCCCGCACCAGCCGGAAAGCTCCGGAGACACGGAGACACGGAGATTTGCCTCGGTGGCTCCGTGCCTGCGTGGTTTCCGACCGGAGCGCCGCGACGAGCTGTTGGCGACGCCGGGCCGGCCCCCTACTCTGACGCCCCATGCGTCTCGGTATCCTCGGACCAGCTCAGGGCGATCTGCCCGCGCTTGCTCGGGGTGCGCACTACCTCCTCGACGAGGCGCGCGTGGAGCGCGTCGTCTACCTGGCCGCCGACGACGCGCTCGACCGTGTCGTGGCCAGCTGGGCGAGCGAGATCGTCGGCGACACGCAGGGGAGCGGTGGCCTGCTGGCCCGAGCCGCGGCGCGCTGCGCGGCGGCCGACCCCGCGACCATCGACGAGTTCGTGGACATGGAGCGGGCGCGCTTGCGTCTGCAGGTGATGAGCAGCCTCCCCAGCGACCGGCGCAGCATCGAGATCCTCGATGGGCGCGTGGTGCTCTTCGTCTGGGACAAGTCGACCCTCGACGAGGACGACATCGCCGCCGCAAGCATCCTGTGCTTCGGCAAGAGCAACGAGGCGATGATCAAGAAGGTGGGGACCCGCATTTTCGTGGCGCCCGGTCCGGTCGGCGGAAAGGACGGCGGTTGCGCCGTGCTCGATGACGGTGACGGCGGCGTGCGCATCAGCATCCTGACCCACGACGGCCAGGTGACCGCCAAGGGCAGCGTCGGCGCCCCCATCACCGGCGCCAAGATGCGGGTCCAGGGCGGTGGCTGAGGCCGCGTCGCCCACGGTCGCGCTCTTCGGCGGCAGCTTCAACCCGCCGCATGTCTCGCACCTCCTCGCCGCCACCTGGGCGCTCTCGGCGGTGCCGGTGGACAGGGTGCTGGTGGTGCCCGTCTTCAGGCACCCGTTCGCCAAGGAGCTGGCGCCGTTCGACGATCGCCTGGAGATGTGCCGCCTGGCGCTGGGCTGGGTGCCTGGCGTGGAGATCTCCGACGTCGAACGGCGGCTCGGCGGGGAGAGCTTGACCCTGCGCACCGTCGAACATCTGGCCGCGACGCAGCCGACGTGGCGGCTGCGCTTGCTCATCGGCGCCGACGTGCTCGCCGACCTGCCCAAGTGGCATCGGTTCGATCGCATTCGCGAGCTGGCGCCGCCCATCGTGCTCGGCCGCGCTGGCGTCGACGACGCGCGCGCTCCGGCGGCCTTCCTGCCGCAGGTGTCGAGCACCGAGGTGCGGGCCGCGCTGGGCGAGGGGGACGTGGAGGCGGTGCGCGGGCGCGTCCCGGCGGCGGTCATCGGCTACGCGGTGCGGTCCGGCCTCTATCAACAGCGGCGGGCGCGGAGCTGAGCGTGCGCGCGCGGCGGGCTCCGGGCGTCTGCGGCGCGGCGCGGCGCGCGCACGCCGGAGGTCTTCGTCTATGGCGCCGGCAAGGTCGGCGCCGGGCTGACCCGCTCGCTCCGCGCCGTCGGCTGGAAGGCGTTGCTGCGACCTCAGCGCCGCGGGCTGCCGCGTCGCATCGACGCCGACCTCCTGGTCCTTGCCATCCGCGATCGCGACCTCGCCGCGTGCGCCGAGGCCATCGCGGCCGGCGGCGTGCTCGTGCGCCGTCCGGTGGCGGTCGTGCACTGCGCCGGCGCGCTGGGGCCGGAGCCGCTGGCGGCGCTGCGTGCCCCCGGGGTGACGGTGGCCCAGATGCACCCCATGATCTCCTTCGCCTCGCCCCGGCGCACACCCAGCCTCGCGCGAGGCCAGCTGCACGTCGACGGCGACGCGCCGGCCGTGGCCGCGGCACGCCGCCTCGGGCGCGCGCTGGGCATGACCCCGCGCACCATCGCCGGCCTCGATCGCGTCGCCTATCACGCCGCGGCGGGGCGGGTGGCCAACGGGGCGGCCGCGCTCGCCGCCGGGGGCCTCGAGCTGCTCGAGATCGCCGGCGTGGCGCGCGCCGATGCGGTGGCCATGCTCGGCCCGCTCCTGCGCAGCGTCGCCGACAACGTCGAGGCGCTCGGGTTGCCCGACGCGCTGACCGGGCCCGTGCGTCGTGGGGAGGCGGCGGCGGTCGCCCGCCACCTGGAAACGCTCGGTCGGCTCGCGCCTCAGCTGGTGCCCTTCTACGTGGCCGCGGCGCTGGCGCAGCTGCCGCACGCGCGCCGCCTGCCGGACGCGCCCCCGGGGTCGGTCGACGAGATCGAGCGCATCCTCGGGGCGGCGCGCGCCATGCCGAGCTAAACAACGGAAGTTTTGGAGGCTTTTGGATTGCGATTCGGCGACAGCGGGGCTACCTTGGAGCCGCTTTGGGCCACGCCGCTCCTTCTTCTTCACCGAGCGAGCCCCCGCGCAGCCTGGCGGACGGCAGCCTGGCGGATGCGCGGCGCGCAATCGACGATCGGCTCGCGACGGGTGAGCATGCGACTCCGTTCGCGACGCTCGACGAGCTGGTGCGCACGGGCACGGCCGTGGGTCTGGTCCACGTGCAGGGCGACGCCGCCACCCTGACGGCGGTCGCGCGCCACGTGGAGCGGCGCACGCGTGCGGCGCAGCGCTCGCACCTGCACGTCGACGGCAGCTGCGCCGACGACGCCTGGCGCGAGCTCGCCGATCGTCTCGGCGCGCGCAAGTCCACCGACCCTGCCGACGTGGCCACGAGCGTGGTCACCGCCGCCGGTTGCGCGGTGATCGTCGTCTCCGAGGCGGGGGGCAGCGAGTGGGGCGAGGCCATCCTCGCGGAGATCGCTCGCGCGGCTGGGCCCGCCGATTCTCCGCTGCGCGCCCTGTTCGTGGTGCTCGCGCCATACGCCGGCGCCGACCGGGGCGATCGCGTCGACTTCGCCAGAGGGATCGTGAGCGGCCCCCGTGTCTGGCAGCTGGAGCTCGACAGCACAACGACCCGCACGACGGCCGCCGCCTCGGGCGGCGACGCGCGCTTGTGGTGGGATGCGATCGCCGCCGAGGCAGGCGCCGCCCTCGGTGGGCGCGAGCGCATCGACGCGCTGGAGCGCTGGTGGTCGGCGGCCCGTGCGCTGCCGAGCAACGCCTCACCGCCCGCGGTCGAGCTCGGCGCCGCGCGCGCGCTGCACGAGCGGCTGCGCCTGGCCCGCCGCTGCTGGCCGACCGCGCGGCTCGAGCTGCTCGGCACGCGCGCCGCGCTGGCAGAGCTGTGCGCTGCGGGTGCTGCCGAGGTCGACGCCCAGGGTTGGGTCGTCGTGGCCACCAGCGACGCGTCCACTGGCAACGACGGCCGCGACGAGGCTGGGGCCAGCGTGCATGCCGCCGCGGTCGCCGGCGCGTTGTGCACGGCATGGCCGGTCGATCCGTGGGTCAGCGCGCGCGCCGCGGAGCTGTTCGCCATCGCCGGTCGCCACGACGACGCGGAGGGTGCCATGCACGGCGCCATCGGCGCGGTCACTGACGCCACCGTGCGCGCCGACCTCTGGCGCCGCTGGGAGGCCACCCTGGCGGCGATGCCCCGCCAGGACGCGCGCGAGCGCAGTCTGCGCGCCGCCAGCCTGGCGCTGCGAGTCGGCGACTCCGAGCGCGCGCTCTCGTTCTCCAAGGTCGCCGCTGGCGGCGATCCGGTGGCGTCGTGCGAGGTGATGCTCACCCTCGGCCGCGCCACCGCCGCGCATGGCGACCTGACGACCGCGGCCATCGCTCTCGGCAAGGCCATGGAGCGCGCCCCGACGGCACCTGCCACGCGCGCGCCGAGGCCGAGCTCGCCGAGGTCCGCTACACCCAGGGTGACTTCGAGGGTGCCGAGCGCCACGCGAGCCACGCGCTGGCGACCGCTGGCGACAGCGAGACGACGTTGCTCTCCCGCAACACCCTCGGCAAGCTGCACCTGGCGGCCGCGCGCTGGGCGGAGGCCGAGCAGCACTTCGCCGCGGACGCCTGCGAGGCATCGTGTGCCGGCGACGGCGCCGCCGAGCTGCGCGCGCGCGTCAACCGCGCCATCGCGCTGCTCAGCTGCGCCCGGCACCACGAGGCGCAGGGCATTCTCGAGGGCGTGCTCGCCGACGGCGAGGCGCGCGGTGAGCTGCGCGCGGTGGCCTTCGCCTACTCCAACCTCTCGGTCATCGCCGCCGCCCGCCACGACTTCGCGCGCGCCCTCGACCTGTGCGAGCGCGCCATCGCCGCGCGTCGTCGCGTCGGCGACCGCGTCGGCCTGGCCAGCATCCTGGTCACCAACCTCGCCGACATGCGGCTGCGGGTGGGCATGGTCGCCGAGGCCGAGCAGGCCCTCCTCTTCGGCCGACAGATGTGCGGCTCGATGCTGCCTAGCGCGCGCGCCGCGCACTTCTCTCGCGTCTCGGCGCTCGTCTGCCTCGCTGCCGGGCGCACGCTCGAGGCGCGCGCCGAGATCGAGGCGGCCATCCGCGATGCTTCGTCCAGCGACGGCGGCTTCCTTTGCCGCGCCTACCGCATCATGGCCCGCATCGCGCTCGAGCACGGCGACCTGAGCGCGGCACGCACGGCCATCGAGAAGGCCGCCGCCGAGGTGCCGTCCGGCCCCAGCGCACACGCGGAGATGGCGCTCCTGCGCGGGCTGCTGGCGCGGGCTTCCGGTGAGCCCTTCGCCGAGCACGCCAGCGAAGCTCTGGAGCTCTCCCGCGACGAGCACAGCGACACCGCCATCGAGGCCTGCGTCCTCCTGGCGCATGCCGCGCACCTCGACGGCGACGAGCGCAGCGTTCGCGTCCACCTCGACGCCGGCATCGCTTTGCGCGACCGCATCGCTGCATCGCTACCGACCGGGCTGCGCGCGCGCTATCTCGCCCGCCGCGAGCTGGCCGAGCTGGCGACGCTCGAGGCGTCCCCGCCGGTCCCGGTTTCCAGCGCCTCCGTTTCGCGCGCGGCGGTGTCCATTCCCGCGCCGAGCAGCGGCGGAGCGCGCCGCATGGTCGGCGAGGACGCCAGCATCCGCGCGCTGTGGATCGCCATCCAGAAGGTGGGCCGGAGCGACGCCACCGTCCTCGTCCAGGGCGAGAGCGGCACCGGCAAGGAGCTGGTCGCCGAGGCGCTGCACGACGCCAGCTCGCGCCGCACCGGGCCGCTGGTCAAGGTCAACTGCTCGGCGCTGGTGGAGACCCTGCTGCTCTCCGAGCTCTTCGGGCACGAGAAGGGCTCCTTCACCGGCGCCGCCGCGCGCCGCCGTGGCCGCTTCGAGCTCGCCGAGGGCGGCACCATCTTCCTCGACGAGATCGGCGACATCTCGGCGCGCACCCAGGTCGCGCTGCTACGCGTGCTGCAGGACCGCACCTTCGAGCGCGTCGGTGGCGTCAGCGCGATGCGGGCCAACGTGCGCATCGTCTGCGCCACGCACCGCGACCTCAAGTCCATGGTCGCGCGCGGCGAGTTCCGCGAGGACCTGTACTACCGCCTCCGCGGGGTGGTCCTGGAAGTGCCTGCGCTGCGCACCCGCCTGGGAGATCTCCCGCGCATCGCCGACGCGCTGCTGGCGCGCATCGCCGACGAGCGCCGCACCGCCCGCAAGGCGCTCTCGAGCGGCGCGCTCGACGTCCTGCTCCGCCACCACTGGCCGGGCAACGTGCGCGAGCTCGAGAACGCGCTCCGTGCCGCTGCGCTGTTTGCCGAGGGCGACGTCATCCAGGCCGACGACTTCACGGAGAACGTCGATGGTCTGCGCCATCTGGGCGCGCCGGCGTCCGGCTTCCAGGCTCCTCCGTCCCTCGGCCCGGAGACCCTCCGGATGGGGCGGCCTCTCGACTCCCGCGTCGAGAGCACCGACCACCGGTCCACCCCGCCGGGCCCGCCCGATTCGCTGAGCGGTATGGTTCCTGCTTCAGCCGGGTCGTCGACCATGATCCCGCCTGCTTCACCGTCAGCAAATGCGCCCGACGCCATGGCCACGCCGACTGCGGTCGCGTACGCCCGGGTGCGTGAGGGTGTGAGCCTGCACGACATGAAGCGTCAGATCGAGGAAGAGTGCATCGCGCGCGCTCTCGCGGAATCAAAGGGAAATATCACGAAGGCAGCGGCGCTCCTGGGGATGAAGCGCCCGCGGCTCTCGCAGTTGGTGAAGCAGTATGGTCTCGGCGGGGCATCGGAGGATGGCTGAGATGAGTGGCAGGCGATTGACGATGGTGGCGCGGCTTGCCGTGCTGGTGCTGGCTGGTGGCTTGGCCGGCTGTGTCGTGGAGACCGTCGACGAGCCCGAAGGCGAGGCCGAGCTGGGCCTGGTCGCGGGCGGCGGCGACGAGGCCGTCGCGGCCGATGTCGCGGCCGACGACGCCGCCAGGGCCGCCGAGGAGGTGGACGACCCGGAGGGCCAGGACCTGGACCTACCCAGTATCTACAGCACGCCGGCCAAGGGCGACGACGTCAGCGGCGACCCGTCGCCCGACCCCTGGGGTCCCGACCCCAACCCCGTGAACACCGACTCGGAGTCGGACGAGCACGCCACCAAGACCACCGAGATCTGAGCCCAGCCCGGGCTCTGCCTGCACCCGGATCCGCTTCGTTGCACGTCGCCGGCGCCTTCCCCAGCGCCGGCGGCCGCATTTGTGCAGCCGACCCGCTGACCAGGCGCGCGCCACGAGGCGCCGTGACGGGGCGGCCCATGCAGCGTGGCGTTGCGTCCGGCCGGCGCGCGCCGGCAGCGCCCGCCCATCGCCGTCCGCGGCGCCGCCGGCGCGCTGGTTGGCCCGAGGTGCCCTTCGGGTTCGACCTCCGCACGCGTACGACGCTCGTGTGTGGCGCGCTGGCCCTGGCCATCGCCGCTCCACGCGCTGCGCGGGCGGGTGCGTCCGGTGCATCTGCTCTTCGCCGCGTTCGCCGGCGACATCGGCTCTGGTACCTGTCCCAGTCGCTCTTCGGGGTCTTCCGCGAGGCCATCTGGGAGCGCTTCACCGCCGGCCTGGCAGTGCTCCTGCCGCAGCTGGCGCTGCACCTCTTCGAGGCGATGATTCCCCACGAAGCGGGGCGCAAGCTGCGCCTGTTGCGGTGGGCAGCGCTGCTGGCCGTGCCCATGGCGCTGCTGGTGCTGCTGACCACCCCGCGCGGCTTCGCCTGGGTGCGCACCGTCGTCTTCTTCTACGTCTTCGCGCTGCTCACCGCCGGGCTCTACGAGCTCGGCCAGCGCGGCCAGAAGAGCCCCTCGCGCGCAACCCAGCGACGCGTGCGCTTCCTGGTGGTCATCGGCGCCCTGGCCGGCCTGGCCACGACCCTCGACTTCGCCTGGTTCATGGGCTTCCCGGGCCTGTCGCCGCCGCCGGTGGGGGCCCTGCTGTCGATCGTCTTCCTCTTCGTGCTCGCCCAGGCGCTCCGCCACGAGCGCCTGCTCGACATGTACGAGATGCTGGCGCGCCTGCTGGTGGCCACCGCGGTGGCCTTCCTCATCGCCTTCATCTTCTACGTGCTGCTGACCTTCATCGGCACGTTCAACACCATGTATCTGAACGCCGTGCTGGCGGCGATCGTGGTGCTGGTCGTCTTCGATCCCTTGAGAGACCGCGTGGAGGAGCAGATCCAGAAGCTCTTCTTCCGCGAGCGCTTCGACCTGGAGACGGCGATGGCCGATGCCCGCCGCCGCCTGGTGCACACCCTGGAGGTCGACGAGATGGGCGCCATCGTCATGGCCGCCCTGGAGCGCTCGCGCCGGGTGACGGCAGCCGCGCTCTACATCCGCGATCAGGACGCCGCCGGCTTCGACCGCCTGGTCACCCTGGGCGAGCGCGTTCCGGCGCGCATCGAGATGGCCACCGCGCGCGCGCTGCTCGATCGCCTCGAGCAAGGGCCGCTGCTCCTGGAGGAGGTGGAGCGCGACGTCCGCGAGCGGCGGGCCCGCGGTGAGCGCAGCGACGCCGGCGACGCCGTGCTCGCCGCCGCCGGCGTCCTCGGCAGCCTGCAGGCCAGCGTGGTCATCGGCATCCACGCCCAGGGAGGGGAGCTGGTCGGCCTGCTCGTGGCCGCCGACGACCGGGTGCGCGATGCCTTCTCGCTCGAGGAGGCGCAGCTGCTGGCCGCGGTGGCGGCGCAGGTGGGCGTGGTGGTCGAGAACTCGCACGCCTACGAGCAGATGAAGGAGCGCGATCGGCTGGCGGTGCTGGGGCAGATGGCCGCCGGCCTGGCGCACGAGATCCGCAACCCGCTCGGCGCCATCAAGGGCGCAGCCCAGCTGCTCGCCGACCCCGAGCACGAGGCCCCGCACGTCGACCCGGCCTCGCGCGAGTTCCTGGGGATCATCCTGGAGGAGGTGGAGCGCCTCGACCGCGTGGTCGGCTCGGTGCTCGACCTGGCCCGCCCCCGCCAGGGCGCCGTGGTCCCCACCGACCTCAACGCCATCGTGCGCCGCACCCTGCAGGTGCTCTCCTCGGAGCAGCAGGATGGCCTGACGGTGGACATGAACCTCGACCCCGACCTGCCGCGGGTGGCCATCGACCCCGAGCAGCTGCGCCAGGTGCTCATGAACCTCATGCGCAACGCGGTGCAGGCCATGAAGGGCCGGGGCATGGTCAGTGTCGGTACCCGTGTTCGCTTCGGTCGCGGCACCCGGGGAGGGCAGCGCTCGGAGGAGGCGTTCGTGGAGCTCACCGTGACCGACAACGGTCCCGGCATCTCCCAGAAGGTCCTGGAGAACATCTTCCTGCCCTTCTTCACCACCAAGGATCGCGGCACCGGCCTCGGTCTGGCCATCAGCCAGCGCATCGTCCAGAACGCGGGCGGCCGCATCGAGGTCCGTTCTTACGAGGGCAGGGGGTCGACGTTCGCGGTCGTGCTCCCGGCGGCGCCCGAGGCGCTCGGCACCCCGACGCCCGAGGCGCCGGTGGAGCCGGCCCCGCCGGCGACGGCGCTGCCCGAGGGCGCTTGAACCGCTGCCCTCTCGCGGCGAGCCCGCCAGGGTCGCTCAGTCGTTCTGCATCAGACCGCGGATGCGCCCGTCGGGCATGAGCTTGACCCGCAGCGCCGCCGGCTCGCGCGGCAGGCCGGGCATGGTCATCATCTCTCCGGTTAGCGGCACCGCGAATCCGGCGCCGGCGCTGAGGCGCACCTCGCGCACGGTGACGTTGAAGGCCTCGGGCCGGCCCGGGCGCGTCGGGTCGTCGGTCAGAGAGAGCTGGGTCTTGGCCATGCAGATCGGCACCTGGCCGTAGCCCAGGTCCTCGATGCGCTTGATGTCCTTGTCGGCCGACCCCGCGAAGGAGACGCTGGCGGCGCCGTAGACGGTGCGCGCCACCTTCTCCACCTTGATGCGCAGCGGATCGGTCAGCTCGTAGGCGTGACGGCGCACCGGCGGCGCGGCGTCGGTGGCGTCGGCGACCTCGGCCACGGCATCGGCGAGGTCGAGCGCGCCCTCGCCGCCCCGGGCGAAGCCCTCGCAGCGCACCGCGCGTGCGCCGCGCCGCTTCATGGCCGCGTCGACCAGGGCCACCTCGGCCTCCGGGTCGTTGGGGAAGACGTTGATGGCCACCACCACCGGCAGGCCGTAGAAGGCCGCCGTCTCCAGGTGCTTCTCCAGGTGGGGCAGCCCCTTCTCCAGGGCGACGGGGTCCGGCTCCCCGGCGCTCTTCACCGGTGCGCCGCCGTGCATCTTCAGGGCGCGCAGCGTGGCCACCAGCACCAGCGTGCGCGGCCACACGTCCATCTGGCGGCACTTGATGTCCAGGAACTTCTCGCCGCCGAGGTCGAAGCCGAAGCCGGCCTCGGTGATGGTGTAGTCCGCGGAGGCCATGCCCAGGCGTGTGGCCAGCACCGAGCTGCACCCGTGGGCGATGTTCGCGAACGGCCCGGCGTGCACCAGCGCCGGGCCGCCCTCGGCGGTCTGCACCAGGTTCGGCTTGAGCGCGTCGCGCAGCACCGCGGTCATGGCCCCGGCGGCGCCGACGTCGCCGGCGGTCAGCGGCTTGCCGCTCACCGAGCTGCCCACCACCACGCGCGCGATGCGCTTTTCGAGGTCCTCCGGCCCCTCGGCCAGGGCGACGATGGCCATGATCTCGCTCGCGGCGGTGATGTCGAAGCGGTCCTGGCGCGGCACGCCGTCGACCTTGCGCCCCAGGCCGAGCACCACGTTGCGCAGGGCGCGGTCGTTCATGTCCATGGCGCGGCCCCAGGTGACCTGGCGCGGGTCGATCTCGCCCATGTCGCCGAAGGCGGTGCGGAAATGACAGGCGTTGTCGATCATCGCCGAGAGCAGGTTGTGGGCGGCGGTGATGGCGTGCAGGTCGCCGGTGAAGTGCAGGTTGATGTCGTCGGCGGGCACCAGTGTGGCCTTGCCGCCGCCCGTGCCGCCGCCCTTCACGCCGAAGACCGGCCCCAGCGACGGCTCGCGCAGGCAGAGGGCGACCCGCTTGCCGCGGCGGCGCATGCCCATGGCCAGCCCCACCGAGGTGGTGGTCTTTCCCTCCCCGGCCGGGGTGGGGTTGATGGCCGAGACGAGGATCAGCCGCCCCACGCCGGAGGGCGGCCTGCCCAGGGCGGCCAGGTCGATCTTGGCCTTGCCGCGGCCGTAGGTCTCCACGTGCTCCTCGGCGAGGCCGAGCTCGCGCGCCACCTCGAGGATGGGCTGCGTCTCAGGGGTGCGGGACGAGCTGGCCTGGCCCATGGGGGTCTCCTCGGCGCCGAGGGTCGGGTGGCGCCGGAGCGAAGATACGACGCCCGGGGGGGCCGTCAGCAACAACCTCGCCCCGGCCCGACCGGGCTTGCGCGCGGGTGTCCGCGCGGGACGGCGCCTCGGCGGGCCGGCGGAACCGCCCGACCGGCGGAACGCAGGAGCGCCCGGGCGGCGACGCCCGGGCCGCAGGATTCCCTGGCGAAAGCCCCGGCGTGGGCGTGTCCGGCGTGCTTCGATTGAGCCCCCGCGGCTCGCGGTGGCAGGCTCGCGTCCTGCTCTGTCGAGGTCGTGTGCTTGACCGTAGACGAACGTAGAAACTACACTTTGTCGGCTCCGCCGGTCCCTACGTGACAGCGCGAGGTAATCTGCTCCCGCCGATGGAAAACCAAGCCCCCAAGGTGTCGCCGTCGCGCCCGCTGGCGTTGCGGTTCATCTCCGGGAAGTACCAGGGCGGTGAGTTTCCGTTGGGGGACGCTCGCGAGATCGTGGTCGGGCGCTCCAGCGACCTGGACATGGTTCTCGTCGAGGACATGGTCTCGCGCCGGCATGCCCGCATTGCCTGCGCGGACGAGCAGATCGTCATCGAGGACCTGGGCTCCACCAACGGCACCTTCGTCAACGGCGAGAAGATCAAACGCGCCACCCTGAAGGAGGGCGACCGGGTGCTCATCGGCACCAGCATCCTCAAGGTGGTGGCCGTGGACGGCTCCGCGCCGGCGCCGCGGGCACGGGTGCAGGAGCCGGCCGGAGGCCGCAGCGGCCAGGCCAAGACCATGTCGGGGTCCATCGACGAGATCCCGCTGCCCGACCTGATGCAGCTCCTCGGCTCCTCGAAGAAGAGCGGCATCCTGGTGGTGCGCTCCGATGAGGACGTCGGTCGCATCTACCTGCGCAAGGGCACCGTCTATTTCGCGAGCATCAACGAGCTCGCAGACGTCAGCCCGCTCAAGGCCATCTTCCGCGTGCTCACCTGGTCCAAGGGCACGTTCGATCTGGATCCGGCGCCGCCGGGCTCGGAGGACGGGCCGGCGCAGCCGGGCGAGATCAACGCCTCCGTGCAGGAGCTCCTCATGGAGGGCCTGCGCCAGATCGACGAGCTCAACGCCATCCGCCACAAGCTGCCGACCCTCGAGTCGCGCCTGGCCATCCCGCACCCGCTCACTCCGCGTCTGCGCGATCTGTCTCCCGCCGAGCTCGACGTCATGCAGCTCGCGTACAACCACGGCAACCTGGCCGCGGTGCTCAACAACAGCGCGGTCACCGATCTCGACACGGCGCGAGCCGTCCTCAAGCTGATGTCCGCCGGCTTCCTGCGTCCGGAGTGAGCGCTCATCCAGCGCCACCCCTCGGCGACGGGCGAGGGTCCCTTGGCAGCCTCGATCCCGGTGGGCGCGACGCTCCTCGCGTCTCGTACCGGGCTGACCTCGACCCGCCCGGTGATACGCGCCGCCAGGTGCGCGTCTTCGCCATCTGGGCGGCGTGCCTGGCGCTGGCCGTCGCTGCCGGTATCTCCCTCCGCCCCCGAGTGTCCCTGGGCGGGGAGCTGACTCAGGAGGGCCAGGCGGAGGTGAGCCGGTCGCGCGCAGCACGCCTGGAGGCGGCCGTGCTCTTCGGACTCGTGCTTCCGGCGTGCCTGACGTTCGCGCTCGCCCGCTACTACCGCCGGGGCGGTGGGCATGCGCGAGGCATCGTCGTCGACGTGGCGGGCGACGAGCTACGCCTCTGGGGGCGCGGCTACGGGTCGCGCGTCGTCCTGCCCGGCGCACGCCTGGAGGAGCGGCTCGTCGACGTCTACGCGGGTCGCCTGGGAGCCTGGCGGCAGCGGCGCATGCGCATCAGCACGGGCGGGGCGCCACGCACCGGGGTGCGCGAGCTGGAGCTGGCCACGGTCGCCGAGCCGGGAGACGAAGCGGCGGGGGGGCTGCGCCTCGATGGCGGGGAAGGGGACTGTGTGGAGCTGCGCCGGGACGACTACGAAGCGCTGCGGGCGGAGCTGGTGCGCTCATGCGACCGCGCGGAGCCAGTCGCCTCGTTGTAGCCATCACGCGAGGTCGTGCCAGCGGCAGTGGGCACCCACGGGACGGCTGCGCGATGCCGGGACCCAGCGTCCCGTTGCTTCGCGGCTCTCGTCTGCGCGCGCGGAATCGAGTGCGACACGGACGCACAAGCATCACGGCCACGGGTTGCCCCGTGGCCGTCACGCTTCAGACGAGGCGTGAGCCCCGTCGCGTCAGGGTCTCCTACTCAGTCGTAGAGACCCTTCTTCTCGAGCTCCATCCAGTACGGCGTGCTGGAGAGGAACCAGATCAGGCTCTCGTAACGCTCGAGCTTGAGGCGCGCGCCGTCCGAGATGACCTGCGGCTGTCCATCGGTGCCGAGACGCACCATGTTCCAGTCCGCCTCTCCGTCGCCGTCCAGGTCCGGGCCCGGATCGGTCGCGTAGGCCTGGCTGAGCAGGACGTTGGCCCACTCGAGCACGCGGGCCGCGATGCCCTTCTGCACGGTCTTGCCGAAGAGCGCTTCCTTGCCGTACGTCTTCGCGATCCAGACCTTGCCGGTCGGGTTGTGGAACTCGATCCGGTTCTCGAAGCCAGGGTCGCTGTCGGCGCCGAGCTCCCAGACGCTCAACATGTCGAACCACTTGAGCTTCTGGTTCTCGGGCAGATACATGAACACGTTGGCGATGAGGAACTTCTGGGCGTCCCAGCCGACCTGGGGGTCGATGGGCACCACGTTGGCGGGCACGAGCGGGTCGACGTTCAGGCCCGTGTAGGACTTGCAGACCGTCGAGCTCGCCGCCGGGAAGCAGCTCTCCGGACCCTCCGGAACCCACCACGACGTCCAGCCGATGGGGTTCTTGGGGAACTTGCAGCCCGGCGCCGTGCAGCTGTCGGTCTCCGGCAGGTCCGGCTTGTTCTCCTCGAGCTCCGGTGCGCCGGAGGCCGTGGCGGTGAGGCGAGCGCCCTTGATGAAGTCGTCGCCGGTGAGGTTGTTGCCGACCCAGCGGCGGAAGCCCTCGGGGAAGAGGTCCGCCAGGGAGACGGCGCGATAGCGCGGGTCGTAGAAGTCGTTGCGCGAATCGCTGATGAAGTTGTCGGCCGACTCGGTCATGAGGTAGCCGGTGTTGATCTTGTCGTAGTACGAGCCGGCGTTGAGGGTGTAGTCGCGGTCCCACTCACCCTGGTCGCTGGCCATGCCGTTCTCGAGCGGACGGCCACCGATGCCCACGGCGTTGTAGTAGCCGGTGACGCCGTTGGGGATGATGACCTTCTCGGGCCCGAGGATGTAGGCGTCGGAGTCGTTGGAGCGGAGCGTCGGGTCACCAGCGTAGCTGGTGTGCAGACCCGGCTGCGGGCGCGCCATCTGACGAGTGAAGTGGTCGAAGGCCATCGTGGAGAGCAGCAGCGGCTGCTTGTAGGCCGACGTGGCCACCGACTTCCAGTAGGCGTCGGCGTTGCCACCCTGCTGGATTGTGATGTCGTCGTAGATGTTGCGGAGCAGCGACAGACCCTTGGCAGCATCGCGCGCCTTCTCGCTGTAGCGAGTGAGCGTGCGGTTCGCGGCGGAGCGGACGCTGAAGGTCTGACGACCACGACGGTAGTTGTCGAAGATGTGGTTGACCTCTTGCTGCGAGATCCAGAAGTTGATGAGCTCGTACGGGTCGGCGCCGTTGTCGTGCCGGTAGACGCTGAGGTTGCCGAGGTCGGCCCAGCTGTCGGTGGCGAACGGGTAGGGCGCGCGGACGCGGCCCAGCTTGTCGTACGCGGGGTTGGTGCCGCGCCACTCCTGGCCGGCCCAGGAGTGGGTGCCCAGCGAGCTCCAGGGGACGTAGTCCACCGGCTGCTGCTTGCACTTGGTGAAGACGCCGTCGACCTGGACGATCCCGCCGTCGAGGAGCGGGTGCCAGCGCCCGTCACGGGCGTCGTTCCAGTCCTTGGGGCGGTACGTGGCTTCCACCTCTTCCCAGCTGGTGCCAACAGGCTGGCAGCTACCGGGCACGAGGAGGTCGTACTCCTTGTTCAGCTGCGCGTAGTGGATCTCGCGGCTGCCGATGGTGTACTCGAGGCCGATGATGCCGCCGAAGCTGTCCATGCGCTCGACGACGCCCTGGCCGCGGTCGGCGTCCTTGTTGTAGGAGGCGTCCGCGAACACGGCGACGTTGTCGCCGTAGAACATGCGGGCCGCCGCGAAGTCGTAGGCACCGAGGCCGATGGTGTCCATGGTGTGGTCGCCGGGGTAGTCCATGACGGACGACTGGCTCCACATCCAGATCATGTTCTTGCGCTCTTCCTCGGTGACCGGGTCGAAGTAGCGCGGGCCGACGCAGGACGTGCCGTCGTCCGTCGCCAGATCGTCGCACTCCGCCTGCACGGTGCCGTTCTTCGTACGGAGCTGCCAGTACTGCGGGCGGTAGCCGAACGAGTCGTACGAGGACAGGAAGTTGTGACGCATGCCGATGGAGTGACCCATCTCGTGGATGATGACGCCGTACTGCGCGCGCTGAGCGAGCCACTTGCGCATCTTCTCGGCACGGGCGAGCTGAACGGTCTTCGGCTCGCTCGGGTCGAAGGCGCCGAACTTCTCCTGGAGAAGGTCGGTCAGGCCGGCGATGGCCAGCGGGGCAGGCGCCTCGCTCGGGGCCTCGAGGACGCAGGCGCCCATCGAAGCGAAGGCCATCTCCTTCATGTTGCGCAGCTCGCGCTGCACGGTGGGGTTGTTGCCGCGCAGCGGAGAGGCCACGTCGAGCACCTTGTCGGTGAGCGGCAGCGTCTCGGTGCCGGTCATCTGCTGCATGCCGAGGGTCATCAGCTCCATTTCCATGGGGCTGTTCTTGGCAGCATTGCGGCGCCACTGGTACGTGGCTCGGTTCGCCGACGGGGCGTCGACGGCGGCCTTGATGTCGTGCTGCGCCATGGCCTTGGTCTGCTTGGCGATCTGCAGCGCGACCGGGTCCATGCCCTCCTTGGCGATGCGCTTCTCCTGCGCACGGTACTCGGGCAAGGTCATCCCGACCGAGCCGGCCAGGCGCGAGTCGAGCTGGTCGCGCGTCATCGGCGACATCACGGTGCCCTGACGGCTGGCCGCGTCGTTGGCGTGGATCCAGTCACGGACGTAGGTGCCGTCGGTGATCTCGTCCGTCTTCAGCTCGCCGGCGAGGTAGCGCACCACGTCGATGACGCTCTGGCTCCAGACGTCGTTCTGGTGGGTCCAGATGTTGATGCTGGCGGAGATCTTCTCGCCAGTGAGCGGATCCTCGGAGTCGGTGTAGATACCCCAGGACGCCGGCGCCTGCGGCGCGGTGAAGGCGTTGACGTTGTGGTAGCGCAGGTCGCCGTAGCGGACGATCATGCCGCGCGGGCCGCACGTCGGCGCGTCTTCCTCGGCCACCGGGCTGTGGCAGAGGACGATCATCTCCGGCATCTGCGCCAGCGCGATGACGCCCTGAGCCATCTTGCGCTCGTCACCGAGACGCTGGGCGAGGCCGTTGCAGTCCTCGTCGTAGACCGGGCTGCCGCTGGCCTCACCGGTCACCGGATCGCGAGGCTTGACCTTGTTGCGGCAGGAGTCGACCTCGCGCGCGAGCCAGATGGCGTCGGCGTTGTCGTCCATCTGCCCGAAGTAGACCGGATAGGTGGCGGCGCAGTTCTGCTCGCCGGCACGCATGCACTCCGAATACCTGGCGACCTGGACCGCGGCGCGCATGGCCACGTCCCACTCGTGCGTCGCCCACTCGGTGCCGTCGAAGTACTCGGGGTTCGACCCCTGCGTGTAGTACCACTGCAGCTGCTTGGGGGTGCGCTCGCGGTAGGGGAGCGTGCACTGCTGGCGGAAGGTGTTGCACTTCGAGCCGCGCCCGGCGGCCGCGCACTCGTCCTCCGTCCCGTCACCGTCCGGCACCTGGTCGGCATCGATGTCGGCGGTGGGCTGGCCGGCGGCGTCGAGGAGGTCGGCGTGCGGGTCGTAGCCCGGGTCGGCGAGCTTGGCCGGGTCGGTGTAGCACTGCACCGGCGAGCCATCCTCGTTGTACTTGTGCGCCTTCTCCCAGATCTGGAAGCGGTTGGCGAAGCGGTGCCACAGCTCGTCGCTCATGCCGTAGTTGCGGGCATAGCCGTAGCGCTCGTTCATGAACGGGCCGTAGGCCGAGAACTTCTTGCCGGTCCACTCCACCGACTCGTAGTCCGTGTCCACCACCTTGCGGAAGGCATGGCGGATGGTGACCTCGACAGGGTTGCAGTTGCCGTAGGGCGCCGACCCCTGGAAGAAGTCGTTGTCCAGCTGGCAGGCCGGCAGCGAATCGATGCCCCAGCCCAGCGCGCTGAGGTCGATGGTCTGCGGCATCGCGTAGGCCTTGGTGGTGATGTCGAAGTAGCCGTGCTCCTTGTCCCAGACCGGGTGATCGGGGTCGGTCTTGTCGTTGATGTAGTAGGAGATCGGCTCGTACTTCACGCCGCCGTACACGCCGATGATGGAGAGCGTGTCGAAGTCGTAGGACTCGGTGTAGAGGTTCTTGCCCCAGTCGACGCGCATGAACTCGCGATCATGCCAGGGCCGGTCGGAGGTGTTCTCGACCGTGATGTTCATCTCCTCGCCGGTCGTCGGGTTGTACTCCCGCCGGATGTCGAAGTGACCGAGGATGGGGAAGATGGCCACCACCTGGCCGTCCTTGGTCGCCTTGCCGGCGCCCTTGCCGTCGGTGCCGGCGATGCGCTCGTAGGTCAGGCGAGCGATCAGGTAGTCCTCCTGGATCACCCACTTGATGCGGGACAGATCGGCCTGCGCCCACGAGGAGTTGAAGAGGCCCCCCTGCGCGGCGCCGTAGCCGACATCGACGACCTGCGACCGGAACCAGAACTCCGGATCATCGCTGGAGTCGTGGATGTCGGCGCCGACCAGGAAGGTCTTCGCCAGTGCATCGGGCTGCACCCGCGTGATGCCGTCGCGTTCCTCGGCGCAGCCCGCCGTCGAGCCTGCGGCGAGACCGATCGCTCCGATCAGTAACGCTCGCGTCCACATGAATCTCATCGAAGGTCCTCCTTACGACTGCCGAGGTGCGTGGGTGGAAACCCCGGCACCAAACCCAAACCGCGCGCTGGGTACACCGAAAAGCCCCAGCGGCCACAAGCAACGTCAGTGCCAGAACGGAAAGCTAAAGGTTGTAAGTACTTGCATATGCGGGCGCCCCGGGTGGTGCGCCGAGCGTTAAGGGTCTGACTCCCGCGGACTAACGGAAACACCCGACTCGGTGTCGGGAGGCGCGGGGGTGGAAGGCCGAGGGATCCCGGTGAATCCGCGCGGCGGGGTCGACCTGGCGCTACTCGGGGGCTCCCGGGCGCCGACCCGGAGCTCGACGGACCGTGCGTGCCCTTCCAGGCCCTCGGCGCGGGCCAGCACGGCGACGTGCGGCGCGTGTCGGGCGAGCGCCTCGGGGGAGTAGGCGATGATGCTGGAGCGGACGACGAAGTCATACACCCCGAGCGGCGACCCGAAGCGGACGCAGCCGCCGGTCGGCAGCACGTGGGAAGGACCGGCGAGGTAGTCGCCGACGGCCACCGGGGTCGACGGCCCCACGAAGATGGCGCCGGCGGCGTGCAGGGCCTCGGCCGCCTCCTCGGCGCGCTCGAGGTGCACGGCCACGTGCTCGGCCGCCACCTCGTCGGCGACCTCCAGCATGCGCTCGCGCGAGGCGACCACCAGGACCACTCCGCGCCGGTCGACCGATGCCTTGGCGATGGTGCGGCGCGGCAGGCTGGCGAGCAGCTCCTCGATCCGCTGCACCACCTGGCGAGCGAGGAGCTGCGAGGTGGTGCAGATCAGGGGGGCCGCGTACTCGTCGTGCTCGGCCTGGGACACGAGGTCGGAGGCGACGAGCTCGGCGTCGGCGGAGGCGTCGGCGAGCACCAGCACCTCGCTGGGGCCGGCGATGCCGTCGATGTCCACGTCGCCGAAGACCAGGCGCTTGGCGCAGGCCACGTAGACGTTGCCGGGACCGACGACCTTGTCGACGCGGGGAACGGTGCCCGTCCCGTACGCCAGCGCCGCGACCGCCTGGGCACCGCCGGCGTCGAGCAGCCCGGTGACGCCGGCCAGGTGCGCGGCCGCCCGCACCGTGTCGTCGGGCGCCGGCGAGGCGAGGATGATCTCCTTCACGCCCGCGACCCGCGCGGGCACCGCGGCCATGAGCACGCTGGAGGGGTACCGCGCCTTGCCGCCCGGCGCGTAGACGCCCACCCGCCGCAGGGGCCGGACGCGCAGGCCGAGGGTCACCCCCTCGCTCTCGTAGCGGTAGCCGCTGTCGAGCTGGCGCTCGTGGTAGGCGGCGATGCGCTCGGCGGCGAGCTCGAGCGCGGCCCGGGTGTCGGCGTCGATGCGCGCGAGCGCCTCCGCGCCGCCATAGTCGCGCACGAAGGGCGGCGTGGGCGCCCGCCGTTCGAAGACCTCGACGTAGCGCCGCACCGCCTCGTCGCCGTTGCGGCGGACGTCGGCGATGATCTCGCGCACAGCGGGCATCACCGCCGAGAGGTCGTCCGACCCACGCGACCGCAGGCTCGCCAGGCGGGCGTCGAACTCGGGCGTCCCTTCGACGACGATGGGTATCATGGATTCGGCCTCCGGCGGCGCGGGCAGGGGCAACGCCGGGGAAGGGGAAGGTAACACAAGAGCCCACGCTGGTAAGGGGGTTCCTGATGAGATCTTCTGGCAGTCGAGCGCGATTTTCGACCTCCCCCGCGTGGCAGCGCGGTGCGTCGCGCGTCATGGCGACGCTTGACCGGCGAGCGCCTTTCCTCGACCGTGCGCCCCCATGCGTCCTGCGCTGATCGGCTTCGCCGCCCTGGCCGCGCTCTGCCTGGCCGGCTGCCCCAGCAACACCTGCTTTCTCAAGGTGTGCTCGGGCGCCAACTGCCGCTGCTCCATCTCGTCGTGCTCCGAGGGAGCCGCGTTCGACACCAAGCAGAGCCGCTGTCGCTGCCTGAAGGGGTTCTTCCTGGTCGGCGGCCAGTGCCTCGAGCAACAGGCCGCCAGCGCCTTCTGCGGCAAGGGCTTCTACTGGGACGGCAACGCCGGCGGCTGCGCGCGCGGCTCGTGCAAGCCGGGCGACGAGCTCGACGAGAGCACCGGCATGTGCATCTCGCAGCAGAAGGTGAACGAGGTGGCCACGCAGATGGGCGTGCCCGTCGGCCAGGGCCAGAAGCTCGGCTGCCCCGCCGGTCAGAAGCTGGTCATCGATGGGGACAAGGCGGCCTGCGTGCCCCTGGCGGCGTCGTGTGCGCCGGACGAGGCGTGGACGGGGCAGGCGTGCGCCAAGGTCGGCCAGTGTCCCAACGGCGCCGTCTTCGACACCGCCAAGGGGCAATGCGTGCAGTACGCGCAAGGGGGCGACACCTCCGAGCTGCGCGTCGACGTGCTGCAGTGGGCGAGCGCGAACTACGGGCCCAACGGCGGCACCGGCACCACCGCGTTCTGCGGCCAGTTCGCCAAGAAGCCGTGGAGCTTCGGCGTGGTCGAGGGGCAGACCGCGCTGGTGCGGGTGCAGGTCATGCTCTCCTTCCCCGGCAACGAGGTGGCCAAGGGTGTGGTTCAGACGACGACCGTCTTCGGCGCCAGCGGCAACCCGGTGCCTCAGAAGGGCGCCGCCGAGGTCGAGGCCGCGGCCAGGAGCGTCTTCGCCCTGCTCGCGCACGGCGGCGGTCGGGCCAGCGCCGCCACGGCGTCGACGACGGTGACCTGCGCGGTGATCAACGCCCAGAAGCCGGTCCCGGTGCCGGCCACCGGCGGCGTCTGAGCGGCGGCCGCCGGCGCGTGCTGGCAGGCGTCAGCGCTTGTTGAGGACGCCGGGCAGCAGCGTGGCCCGCAGGGTGTCGAGCTTGCGGCAGCTGACCACCGTCTTGCCCGACTCGACCACGAAGTTGGCGCTGTCGGGCTCGATCTTCACGAAGTCCACCGAGAGCCGAGCGCCTGCGAGCGTGGCGCGCAGCGGCTTGCCGGCGGCCTGCGACCAGAGCACCAGGCAGGTGGAGCGCGCGTTCGCCGAGTAGGTGTGCCCGGAAGGCGGCAGCGGGCGGATGCGGTCCTCGACGGTGAAGGTGGTGGCGTCCGGGGAGTCGGCGCGCAGCACGAAGCGCGCCTCCCCTGCGGAGTAGTCCTGGCCGGTGAACTGCGCCGGGTCGACGACGCGGAACTCCACCGTGTTGCCGCTGAGCACGGCGTCGAGGGTGCGGCCGGTGTCGCTCTCCCAGCGGCCGGGGAGCGTCTCCAGCGGGCGCTTCGGCGGAGCCGCGCTGGCGGTGGGAGTCTGCGGGCGCGTCTCGACGGCGGCGGTGACCGGCGCCGTGGCGCTCGCCGTCGGCCCACCATCGCCCGGCAGGGCGATCACCCCGGTGGCGAACAGCGCGGCGACGCCGCCGCCGATGGCTAGCAGCGCCACCACCAGCAGCAGCCAGCCGCGGCCGCGCGACGGGGCCGAGACCGGCGGTGCGTCGTCGGTGGTGGTCGCCGGCCGCGAGCTGCGCGCCGGCGCGTTGGCGCGCGCTTGCTCGGCGACGAGACCCTCGATGGCCTCGAGCATGGCCTCGCAGCTCGGATAGCGCTGGTCGCGGTCCTTGGCGCACGCCTTCTGGATGATGTCGTCGAGCCCGCGGGGCACGTCTGCGCGGATGCCGAGACCAGCGGCACCGGCTTGGCCGCGTGCATGCGCATGATCTCCTGGTCGTCCTCGGCGTCGAAGGGGACGTGGCCGATGAGCATCTCGTAGAGCATGATCCCCAGCGCATAGACGTCGACGCGCTTGTCGAGGTCGCGGCGACCGGTCACCTGCTCCGGCGACATGTACCAGAGCGAGCCGATGATCCCTCGCGTCTGCCCACGGCCAGCGCGCGCGTCCTCCTCGCCCTTGGCGATGCCGAAGTCGCTGACCTTGGCCACGCCGTCGGAGGCGCGGATGAGGATGTTCCCGGGCTTGAGGTCGCGGTGGATGATGCCGCCCTTGTGCACCGCGCCCATGCCGGCCAGCACCTGGGCCAGGATGCGGAGCACCTCGGGCACCGGCATCTGCGCGTGCTCGCGCGCATGCCGGGTGATGCGCTCCTCGAGGCTCTCGCCGTCGACGAACTGCATCACCAGCCACAGGCTCTCGCCCTCGCCGGGGGTCACCGGCGCGTCGATGACCACCGCCTTGAGGTGCACCACGTTGGGGTGATCGATGCGCGCGATGACCCGCCCCTCGGCCAGGGTGCGCTCGCGCATGTCGGGGCGGTGCGCGAGCTCGTTGCGGATGGCCTTGAGCACCACCTCCACGCCGGTGTGCACGTCGACGGCGAGGTAGACGATGCCCATGCCGCCCTCGCCGAGGACGCGCTCGATGCGGTACTTGCCGTCGACCACCGTGCCCTGGGCCACGTGACGCGGCCGCGGCGCGCCGCGCGGGGCGCCGGCGGGCGGCGCCACGACGCCGGCCCCAGCCGGAGGTGGCGCCCGGCGGGCGCGCCGAGCGGGGCGCCTTGTAGCGCCGCGGAGAGCGGGCTCCCGGGCACGGTGGCCTCGGGCGTGGCGCGCGGCCCCCCGGATGCCGCCGGTGCGCCGCCGCTTCGATCGACCGAGGTGTCGTGGTCGTCGAGGCCGGCGCCGCACTCGCCGCAGAAGACGGAGTCGTCGGGCGACTGCGCCTTGCACGCGGCGCACGTCTTCACGGCGCCATACGGCGGCCGGCGCGCGTCCCCACGCTGCCCACCTTGCCCACCTTGCCCACGCGGCCCACGCTGCTCGATGGGTCAGGTCCAGTGGCCGGCGCGCAGCGCCGCCGGGTCGGTGGTCTTGATCTTGGGGCCGAGCTGCTCGCGGAAGATGGACTCGTCGTCGGCGTCGGGGGAGTCACCGAAGCCGGTGGCCACCTCCATGCCGATGGCCAGGATGCGCAGGAACTGCTGGAAGCTCGAGGCGCACAGCTCGGGCTTGAGGGCGTCGATGCCGGTCATCGCCGTGAACACCGGGCAGTCGCCTTCGGCGTCGAGCTTGGAGACGTCGAGGAAGTACGGGTCGCCGAGGAGGGCGCTGCGGGCGATGACGATCCAGCTCTTGCGCCAGCCGGGCACGGCCGGGCTGCCCTCGCTCTCCACCCCGAAGCCGGCCTGCTCGGCGGCCAGCCGGTCGGAGGGGATGAAGCGGATCCGCTCCACCGGCGTGACCGTCTCCACGTCGACAGGGTCGGCCGCGAGCAGGAAGGCGCGGAAGCGCGACGGCACGCGGAAGGCCTTGCGGAGGTCCTCCACGCTGCCGGCTTCTGCCTTGCCGAACGACGCCGCAATGCCGCGCTTGGAGAAGATTTCCTTGAGGGCCGCAACCGCTTCGGCCAGGTCGCTGTCCACGAACGTCGTCCTTCCTCGTTACCCCGCAGTCGTCGCGGTGCGTGCGCGTTGAGCGATGGCTTGCCGGCGTACCGGGGTCCAGGCGCCTGTTCCCGGCGGGGGGAACGACTACCACTTCGACATACCCCGACGCGGGCGGGGTAGTGTAACAGAAAAGCGATGGTCGACGTCGCTTACGCCGAAAGCCGCTTCCGGGCACCGGAGATCGAGCACCGCTACGGCCCGGCCGTGCACCTCCTCGACGATCCGCTGGCGCTGACGCTGCTGGCCCGCACGTGCTCGCCGGACACGGGCCAGCCCGACGTCGGGCGGCTCATCCGCATGCTCTACGAGATGCTGGCGCGCACCGTGCTTGCCGCCGAGTTCCCGCGGGTGCGTGTGGCCACGCCGACGCGCATGGTGTCGTACCACCCCGAGGCGGTCTACCGCGGCACGGCCCTCTCCCGCGCCACCAAGGCGGTCACCGTGGGCATCGCCCGCGCTGGAACCATGCCCTCGCAGATCGTCTTCGAGCTGATGAACGACGTCCTCGACCCGGCGCTGGTCCGCCAGGACCACCTCTTCATGAGCCGGCAGACCAACGCGCAGGGCGAGGTCATCGGCGCCACCTGGCACGACGCCAAGATCGGGCGCGACGTCGCCGACCGCTACGTGCTCGTCCCCGACCCCATGGGCGCCACCGGCTCGTCCATGGTGAGCGCGCTCAGCTACTACAAGACGGAGCTCGAGGGCGCGCCCGCGAAGTGCATCGCCATGCACCTCATCATCACGCCGGAGTACATCAAGCGCGTCCACGACGCGCATCCCGACGCGGTGATCTACGCCCTGCGTCTCGATCGAGGGCTCTCCAGCGCCAAGGTGCTCAAGGAGGTGCCGGGCGCGCTCTGGGCCGAGGAGCGGGGGCTCAACGACATTCATTACATCGTGCCGGGGGCGGGAGGCGTGGGAGAGATCCTCAACAACGCCTGGATTTGAAGGCGAGAACCGGGCGGGAGTGTTGCGAGGAACCGGGCTTCCTTGGTGAGCGCCCCCGGTCGTCTCCATGCGCCTTGTCCGGGCGCCTCGACTGCCCTACCGCACCTCCTGTAACCATCCGGTCCCGACCTCCGCGATCCCCCCATGAGCTCCCTGTCCACCGAAGCGGCCCAACTACCCTCGCGCGGTGTGTTCGTTCGCGGCCGCCTGGGCTCGCTCGTTGCGGTGGTGCCGCTCGGCGTCTGGACCACCTTGCACGTGTGGGACAACCTCGCGGCGTTCGAGTCGCCCGAGGTCTGGGAGCGGACGGTCACGCGCCATTCGCATCCGGTGGCGCACGCCTTCACCGCGGTGCTCGTCTTCCTGCCGCTGCTGCTGCACATCGCCTGGGGTCTGGCGCGGCTGCGGTCGTCACGGCCGAACAACACGCGCTACCGCGGCTACGACAACCTCAAGTACCTGCTGCAGCGGGTCAGCGCGCTGGGCGTGCTGCTCTTCCTCGGCGCGCACGTGTGGCTCGCGTACCTGCGGCCGCGGTTGCTGCTCGGCCATGGCGAGCGGTTCGCCGACATCGCGCGCGAGATGCGCTTCCACTTGCCGACGCTGCTCGTCTACATCCTGGGCACGCTCGGCGTCGCGTACCACCTGGCCAACGGGCTGACCACGTTCGCCATCGGCTGGGGTTGTGCTCGACCCGCGGCGCCGCGCGCGCTGGGACCTGGCGGCCATCGTGTTCTTCTTCGTGCTGCTGGCGGTGAGCTGGCTCGCCATCTACGCGCTCTGGCTCGGCGGCCGCGCCTGATCCCCGCCGGTGCGGCGCGCCGCAAGGCCGCGGGCCGGATCGGCCGCCGTCCGGGTCAGCGCTTGGGTGCGCGGCGCTTGTTGTGCCCGCCCACCAGCGTGCTGTAGTCGAGCGGCGCGAAGGTCCGGGTGCGCGGGGGCGGCAGGTCATCGGCGGCCCGCGTCAGTCCGTCGACCATGGCCGCCAGGTCGCTGGCGGCGGCGGGGCGCTTGCGCGCCACCAGCTCCCGGAAGGCGTCGGCGATCTCGGGGATGGCCGCGCCGCTGACGTGGCCGCGGCGCGCCAGGTCGAGGTAGCTGCGGGCCAGCGCGCTGCCGTCGAAGTTGTGCTTCACGCACAGGTCGCGCGCCACGCGCAGGACGGCCGCCGGCGAGAGGCGGCCGTCCTCGAGGAGGACGAAGGCCGCCTGCAGGTAGTTGTAAAGGGCACCACGCGCGGCCGTGGCACGGAACTCGGCGGGACGACTGGCGCTCGAGGTGGATGAGGATGCGCTCCACCACCTCGCCCTTCTCCACCGCTCGGCGTAGCGGCGTGCCTGCTCGATGGTGTCGTCGTACGCGCCGCCGTTGCGCATGACACGGGTCATGGCGGCCATGTCCACGTCGCCGTGGCAGATGTCGGCGTAGAGCGAGTAGACGAAGGCGTCGGCCTCGGCGTCGTCGCCGAGCAGCACCTCGCGCACCAGCTGCCCGCTCTCGTCGCGCTGCTTGGCCATGGCGCTGCGCTTCTCGAGCAGCGCGGGCAGCTTGTACCCGAGCTGCCCGCGCAGCGCGCGGAAGCGGAAGCGGAGCAGGTTCTCCAGGTTCGGCTTGAGCGTCAGCGAGGCCCAGCGCGCGCCGTCGAGCCGCAGCTTCTCCTCCAGCCGGGAGCGAGCTGCTCGGGGCTGCCGAGAGGATGGGTCTCCACGCCGGCGCGCCCGAGCTCGCGCAGCAGCGCCGCGCCCAGGTACTGCGCTTCGGTCAGGGCGCTCGATGGCCGTGCGCACCAGGTCGCGCACCGTATCGAAGTCCGCGCGCAGGTACGTCTTGTCGAGGTCCCAGCGGCCACGAACGGCCCGGCGAGGGCTGTCACGCGCCGAGGCGCGTCGCGGGTCGACGCGCCGGGAGGCGCGCGGGTCGACGCGCCGGGAGGCGCGTCGTGGAACCCCGGCGTGCGTCGCCTCGGGCGGCGCCGCGTCGCGGCCGCCGAGCGGGACGCTCACCCTTCCAGCCAGTCGTTGCGACCGCCCAGCGAGGTCACCAGCTCGTTGGACGAGGACTGCTTGGCAAGCTCCAGCGCCTCGCGCAGGTACCGTGGCCTCGTTGGCCTGGTCGCGCTCGCGCGCCACGAAGGCCAGCGATCCGAGGACGTGAGCCCGGTCGGCGCCGCTCGGGCCGGCCAGGTCGAGCGCCTCGCGCAGCACCCCGTCCGCGTCGTTGAGGTTGCCAGCGCGTGCCAGGCCTCGCCCAGCTTGCGGCTGAAGATGAGCACCGCACGCACGGGGTCGTCGAGCTCGCCGCGGAAGATCTCGCGGCGCGCCAGGTCGAGGCCACGGCGCAAGGACATCACGCAGCCGGACATGTCGCCGCGCGAGGCCGCGCGGTCGCCGACCTGCTCCAGCTGCATCAAGGCCTCGAAGGCGTTCTGCGCGTTGTACGCGTGCAGCGCCTGGGCCTCCATCGGCAGCACCGGCGCCTCGTCGTCCTCGACCGCCGTGATGTGCAGCTCGCGCCGCACGGTGGCCGGGATGGTGGCCAGGGTGACGTCGCGGATCAGCGGGTGGGTGGTGCGCATGGTCGCCGGACGCGCGCCCTTGCCGTTGCTGTGGCCGTCGCCGTTGGGGGCCGTTTCCTGGTGCTCCTCGATCAGGCCGGCGGCGATGAGCAGGCCGGTGAGGGCGTCGAAGGTCTGGATCTCGGGCAAGAGGCGGCGCAGGCCGCTCACCGTGGCGGCGTCGCCGATCACCGCCAGCGCCTGGAGCGTGCGCCGTGCGTCCGGCGGCAGGCGCTCGATGCGCAGGGCGATGAGGTCCGCCATGCGCGCCGGCGGATCGCTGCCGCCCTCGAGGTTGAAGCGAACCAGCTGGTCGATGTAGAGCGGCGGCA
>JBBJMR010000040.1:0-38237 GCA_037720395.1 Polyangiaceae bacterium | reverse complement strand
CGGTGGCCGTCGGCCGCGTCTACGCGGCCAGCGACGGCGGCTCGCTAGTGCTCCAGCTCCTCTCCGGCCCGCTCCTTCGCCAGGTCGGCGTGCCGGCGGTGCACTCGCTCGCGCGCGTGGCCAAGGAGCTGTCGTACCTGCCGCTCGCCTACGCCGACCACCGCAGGGCAAGGCGCTGGTCGACGTGCTCGGTACCGCGTCTCCAAGGCAGGTGCCTCGCTGATGCTGGTGGCCATGGCGGCCGCTGCGGTCGAGCGCGCGGTGGGCGCCGCTGCCGTGATCAGCGCGCTCGCCTGGAGCGCCGTGGCGCTGGCCCTGGGCCGGGCGAGCGGCGCGGAGGCGCCGATCCGCGTGCTAACCTGCGACCATCATGAGCTACGAGCGCCTCTCCGATCCCTGGAGCCCCACCGAGGAGCACCGCATGCTCCGCAGTATGGTCCGGGACCTGGTCCGCGATGTCGTCGAGCCCCAGGCCGAGGCCCACGACGAGAGCGGCACGCTCAATGTGGAGCTGATGCGCAAGTGCGGCGAGCTGGGGCTGCTGGGCATCACCGTGCCCGTCGAGGAGGGCGGCGCCGGCATGGACGCCACCGCGGCGGTCATCGTCCACCACGAGCTGTCCAAGAGCGACCCGGGGTTCACCCTGGCGTACCTCGCGCACGCCATCCTCTTCGTGAACAACTTCTTCTGGGCCTCCAACGACGAGCAGCGCTCGCGCTACCTGGCCAAGGTCATCAGCGGCGAGTGGATCGGCGCCATGGGCATGACCGAGCCTTCCAGCGGCACCGACGTGCTGGGCATGCGCACCACCGCTCGCCGCGATGGCGACAACTACATCCTCAAGGGTCGCAAGGCGCTGATCACCAACGCGCCGGAGGCCGATGTGTTCCTGGTCTACGCCACCGTCGAGGGCCGGGTGACGTCGTTCGTCGTCGAGCGCACCTTCCCGGGCTTCGCCACCGACGACAAGACCCCGAAGATGGGCATGCGCGCCAGCACCATGAGCGAGGTCATCTTCGACGACTGTGTGGTGCCGGCGAAGAACGTGCTCGGCCGCGAGGGCGCCGGGGTGGCGAACATGATGCGCAACCTGGAGATCGAGCGCCTGACGCTGGCGGCGATGAGCCTGGGCATCGCCGATCGCTGCATGGAGATCATGGTCCGCTACGCGGCCGAGCGCGTCTCCTTCGGCAAGCCCATCGCCGAGCACGGCCAGATCCAGCGATACATCGCGGAGAGCTACGCCAAGACGGAGGCGGTGCGTGCGCTCGTCTACGCCGTGGCCCGCGACGTGCGGCACGACAACAGGAACCGTCTCGGCACCGACGCGTGCAAGCTCTTCGCCGCGCCGGTCGGCAAGGAGGTGGCCGACAACGCCATGCAGGTCCTCGGCGGCTGGGGCTACTGCACGGAGTACAAGGTGGAGCGCTTCCTTCGCGACGCCAAGCTGCTGGAGATCGGTGGCGGCACGCTGGAGTCGCACCAGAAGAACATCACTCGGGAGCTGATGCGCCTCTGGGGGTGAGCGGGTTGCTGGGTTGCGACGGGCTGCAACCCGGGGCGTCGAGATCGTTCACGCTCACGGACACGTTCACGTTCACGGGCGCGGCGGGGGCTTGGCAGCCGATCAGCGCTTCGTGGGTCCCGCGGTCCTTGGCGTGGGTAGCTTCACCGGACCGGCGGGCGCCTTGGCGGGCGGCGACATCTTCTGCGGCCGCGGTCGCGGACCGGCGGCCGTCGCTGCCGGCGCGGAGGCGACGTCGGCGGCCGCGGAGGCCTCGGCGTCGGTCGACGCCTTGCCGGCATCGCTCGTCTCCTCCGCGCCCGGTTCCGCGCCCGCGTCGGCCTCCGGCTGCGCGGCGGGCGCGGGCGCGGGCTCGGGCTCGGCCGGTGGGCGGGCCGTCGCGGAGAGCGCCGCGGGTGCCTTCTCGGGCGTGGAGCGGGGGACGAGGGAGAGGAGCGCGCTGGAGACGATGGCCGAGAGCAGCGCGGCGACGGCGCCGGACGCTGCCAGCAGGCGCACGCGCGCCGGGGGCAGCGGCGGCGGTACGGGCATGGGCCGGGTGAGCGACACGCTGGATACCTGCGACATCGGCCAGCTCCAGCGATCGCTGCTCTGCAGCTGCTGGCCCGGGTAGGCGGCCGCCGGCGGAGGAGGGGAGGGAAGGGGCTCGGGCCGCGGCTAGGACGGCGGCGCGTGCGCCGCATCGAAGTAGATCTGCGACATCTCCAGGGTGCGGCTGCCCTCGGCCAGCGCGGGCGGCGCCCCGCTATCCACCGTGAAGCCGTCCTGCGGCACGGCGTCGGGGCGGGCGGGCAGGGCCGCGTCCTCGACGGTCGGCGCCGCCTCGATGCGCGCGGCGCGCAGCGCCCGCCGCTCGATGGCGTTGCCCGCCAGGTCCATGGCCCAGGCGGCGACCTCGCTCGCCGGCGCCGGTGTCACCCGGTCCTCGATGTCCGCGGCCATGGCGGCGGCCGTCGGGTAGCGCCGCGCCGGGTCGGGGTCGAGGGCGTGGGCGATGACCTCGTCGAAGTGGATGTGCTCGCGCGCGTAGCGGCTCGGCGGCGACACCTCCGGATCGAGCAGCTGGCGGATGATGGCTGCCTCGCTGGCGCCGTCGAAGAGCCGGCGCCCGACGAGCATCTCCCAGAGGATGGAGCCGGCGGGGAAGATGTCCGCGCGCCGATCGACGTCGCCGCTGTCCAGCTGCTCCGGCGCCATGTAGCTGAGCTTGCCCTTGAGCTGGCCCTCGCGCGTCGTCTGCATCCTGCCGCGCGCCGTGGCCACGCCGAAGTCCAGCACCCGCCCCACGCCGTCCGCGCCGACGAGCACGTTCTGCGGCGAGACGTCGCGGTGCACGATGCCCAGCGGCTCGCCGTGCTCGCCGACCGCCTCGTGCGCCGCGTGCAACCCATGCAGCGCGTCGACGATGATCGCCGCGGCGATGCGGGCCGGCACGCGCCGCCGTGCGTCGCGGCAGGAGCGCAGCAGCTTGCCCAGCGACTCGCCGACGACGAAGCTCATGACCATCGACAGCTCGCCGCCCTCGCTCACCACGTCGAGCACCGGCACCACGTTGGGGTGACGGATGAGCGCGGCCAGGCGCGCCTCGTCGGTGAACATGGTCAGGAAGTCGGGATCGCGCGTGAAGTGCGGGTACATCCGCTTCACCGCCACCACCTGGCGCGGCCCACCCGGGCCGAGCGGCCTGCCGAAATGCACGGTGGCCATCCCACCGGCCGCGAACTCCTCGTAGATCGCGTACCCACCCACGGTCTCGAAGGCCGGCCGGTGGCGCATTTCCGCGTCGAATCTACCACGCGCGGCCGGCTCGGCGGCGCGCTCGCGATGGCGGATTTGCACCCGAGTAGAACGCGATCCAGCGGATCGCGCGCAAGTCCGCTGGATCGTGAGGCCCGCTCGCCCGCGCTGTGGTCGAATCGAGGACCCTCGATTAGCCTGGCGCGCCATGCGAAGGCCGATGCTGCTCGCCCTGATCCTGGCCGGGGCGCTCTCGACGGGCTCGGCCTCGGCCGCGCTCACCGACTCGGAGAAGGCGCAGGTCCGCGACTTCTACGCGCGCGGCGAACCGGTCTCCGCGCCGCGGGTGCGCGCCATGCTGGCACGACCGGACCTCACGCCACCGGAGAGCACCGCGGCGCTGGCCGACGCCGTCCGCGGGGTGGCCTTCGACGGGCGGCACCAGGCCTGGGTCCACGAGCTGCTCTTCGGCCCGGCCACCGCCGCGTCGCGCTCGGAGCTGGTGCCGGTGGTCGTCGACGCGCTGCTGGCGCGCGCCGCCGGCGTGGCCACGCGCGCCGGCGACGGCGACGGTCGCGGCGCCGCCGAGCTCCTGCGCATCCACGCCTTCGTGACCAGCCAGATCGCCAGCGGGGGGCGCCCGCCGCGCGAGGGCCACGACGGCGGCCGCGCCATCCGCGACGACTCGCTCAAGCAGGCCGCGGCGTCGTATCGCGCGCACCTGGCCTCGCCGGCCATGGAGCGCGCCCGCACCTTGCCCGCGCTGCGTGCTGCGCGCGCGCAGGCCGAGCTGGCGCTCCTCGAGCTGTCCAGCGGGCTGGCGCTGCCCAGCGACGTGGCCGGGTGGCTCGGCGCCGATCCCGCCGAGCGCGCCGTGCTGGAGCGCAGCGGGCTGCTGGTCGTCGGTCTCGCCGGCGCGGCGCCCGCGAAGACGGCCGCGCTGGTGCAGATGCTGGAGGCGGCGGCGCCCGCCGCGCGCGAGGCCTCGCTCCTGTGGATCGGCAAGCCGCGGCTGGAAGGCCTGCAGGCGCGGCGAGGCGTGCTGGTGGCGCAGGCCCCGCTCGCCGGGACGAAGCGCGTTCCTGGCGCTCGTCTCTGGTCGCCGCGCGTGGTGCCGAGCCCGTCGTCGGCGCTCGCGGAGATGGCCTTCGCTCGGCCGCGCCGGCGCGCTGGCGCCGGTGCGCGGCAGCCGGCGTTCCTGGAGATGGCGCGCGCGGTGCAGCGGCGCGCGGAGGCGGCCGGCGCGGTGGGCTTCCTGCCCCCGCGGCGCTGGCCGGCGCCCTCGAGGTGCCTCGCCCCCGCCCGCACCGCCTGCCGCGACGAGCGTCTCCGGCACGGCTCGGCGGCGGTTCGCCGGCGAGCACCGCGCCGGGGGGCAAACCGGCGGCCCCGCCTGCCGCCAGCCCGCCTGCGCAGGTACCGCGGCGGCGAGCGCGCCAGGTGGTGCTGCGGCGGCGTCGTCGCTGTCGCGCCGCCGGCTGGACCTGGCGGCGCCACCCCGGCGAGCGCCATCGCGCACGTCCCGACCCGGCGTTCGTCGGCCACCGTGCAGCTCCTGCTGCTCGACGGTCCGCGCGCGCTGGTCGCGCTGGCGGAGGCCGCCGCCGGCCGGCGCGAGGCGATCGAGCAGTTCGCGATGGCGGCGGCGCTGCTGGCCATGAACGGTGAGGGCGCCGTCGGCGATCGCGCTGCCATGGGCCGCACCGACGAGAGCGGCGCCGTGCTCCCGGCCGAGCTCACCAAGATCGCCGCACGCGGTCTGGAGGTCGAGCGCTTCACGTACGACGGCCACGAAGTCCGCCTCGACCGCGGCCCGGCCGGCCTGACCGCGGTCACGCGCGACGGCAAGCCCGTCACCGCAGCGGGCATCCCGTTCCTGCAGCCCGACCCCGCCGCCGGCCCGCGGCGCCCGCGACCAAGGCGCCCCCAAGGCCGGACCTTCCGCCAAGAGCGCGCCAGGAACGGGCGCGCCGCCGAGCGGAAGCCCGCCGCCCGCGAAGACCGCCCCCGCCCCGAAGCCCGCCGCGCCCGGCGACCCTCCGAAGGCGGCGCCGGTCCCACCGAAGCCGCCGCCGCCACCGAAGAAGCCCTGACCCCGAGAGCGTTGCCGACCGGCGCCCGACGCGCAGCGGCGAGCGTGCGGCGTGTCCGTGTCCGCGCCCGTGCCCGTGTCCGTGCCCGTGTCCGTGCGCCGCTACTCGTTCCAGTCGAGCTCGTCGGGCAGCCTGTCGCTACCTTCACGCCGCAGCGTGCGCAGGGACACGCCCGAGTCGTGGCGTGGCTCGGTGTGCTCGATGCGCGCCAGCACCACGGTGATGTTGTCGAGCCCCCCGAGCTCGTTGGCGCGCGCCACCAGCTGCCCGCACGCCGCGTCCAGATCCATCGCGCCGGCGACGATCTCCGCCAGCTCGTCCTCGTCGAAGCGGCCCCAGAGGCCGTCGCTGCAGAGCACGAACACATCCCCGGCGCACACCGGCTCGGTGAACACATCCACGGTCACCGCGGCGCGCAACCCGAGGGCACGGGTCAGCACGTTGCGCGGCGCCGCGGCGATGGCCTCCGGCAGCCAGGGCGCCTGTGCGGCGATCTCCTCGGCGAGCGAGTGGTCGCGCGTGAGCAGTCGTATCTGCCCGCCGCGCACCAGGTAGGCCCGACTGTCGCCGACGTTGGCCAGGCTCATCGTCCGCGCGTCGGCGCAGAGCCGGGCGGCCACGAGGGTCGTGCCCATGGTGCCGCGGCGCAGGTCGGGCCGCACCATCCCCTCGTCATGAATGCGTTCGTTCGCAGCCTGGAACGCCTCGGCGAGCAGCGTCTCGTCCGCGGACAGCTGGCGCAGGCGCGGAGTGGCGCGGTCCTGCCGGTGCGCGTGGACTGCCACCTCGGCAGCGACGCCGGTCGTGGCCATGTGGCTGGCCAGGTCACCGTCGGCACGCCCGCCCATCCCGTCGGCCACCAGGAGGAGCGACAGATCGGGCGCGATGACCCAGGCATCCTCGTTCCGGCGCCGGCGCAAGCCGATGTGCGTCCGGCCAGCGGCGACCATGCGCAGCCCGGCTGCGGCGCGCGGCGACGCTCCCCCACCCTCGTCTTCGCGCGCGCCTTGACCCATGTGCATCCTTCCGGTCCCACCCCGGTCGACGACAGGGTCCTGGTGTAGGGGCCAGCCCAACGAGGCGCTCCCAAAAGCTTCCAAAAGCTCCGAGCACGGACACGGCCACGCACGGATCGCGCCGGAGCAGGAAAGCGACGATCAGTCCGCCTCGCGGCGCAGCTCCACCCGCGGGTCGAGCAGGTAGCCGTCGTCGCGGCTGACGATCACTGCGCGCAGTCCCATCTTGCGCAGCGTCGACAGCGCCATGTAGACGCGATCGGCGCCGGCCTCCGCTTGCACCTTCTCGCCCGGCCAGCCGTGCTCCACCAGCTCGGGCACCGTCAGCGCGCGCCCGGGGTGCGCGCCGTGCGTGTCGGCCAGCGCCTTGACCACCAGGTGCAGTGCGCGACGGCGCTGCAGGCTGACGCGCTCGCCGCCCTGGCGCTGGAACCATCGGCCGCTGCTGGACACGGTGAGCGCGCCGCCGCGATCGCTGCTCGCGGCGCCGGCGTCGCCGCTGGCCGGGCTGCGATCGCTGCTCGCCGACGAGGGCGGGCTGCTGGCGGCCGAGGGCGGGCCGCTCGCGCGCGAGGGCGGGGCGCTGGCGCCCGACGGAGGACGGCTCTCCGGGCGCGCGCTCAGCGCCGGGTGCGGGGCCGAGACCTCCGCGGACAGCGCCGCGTCACCGATGGCTGCGGCGACGCGCTGTGCGCGGGCCACGTCGGCGGCGCCGTCGGCGTCGCGCCCGGCCAGGGTCCTCATCGGCGCGCGCGCGGCCAGCACACGCGCGAAGAGGTGGGCGTCCACGCCGGCCGGCGGCAGGTCGGACGCCGGCTCGCCCGCGCGGGGCGGCACCGACGCGCATGCCACCGCGCTGTCGAGCACCGACAGGCACAGCCCGAACGGGCCGACGCGCGTCAGCGCCGCGCTCAGCACCAGCGCGGCCGCCAGCGCGCGGTTGGCGTGGCGGCGGCAGCGCCGGCCCCACCATGCCCACCCGGAAGCTCCCGGTGCGCGCGCTCTGCTCCACCGCGCGCCGGAAGACGGCGAGCAGGTTCTCCACCTCGGGCACCAGCCGCCCCAGCGCCGCAGCGCCCTCGGCGTGCACGGCGCGAGGCACGTCGCCGCCGCCAGCGCTCTCACCGGCGTCGCTGGCGGCGATGGCCGCGGCCAGCGCGCGCCCGCGCGCCAGGTAGTGCGCCGCGTGCCGCGCCACCGCGGCGTCCTCCAGGCCCAGTGCCACCAGCTTGTCGGCGGCGTAGGCGCGCACGCTGGCGTAGAGGCCGAGCCGCGTCTCCACACCCGCGGTGGACCCGGCCTCGGTGGTAAGCAGCGACTTGTCGCGCAGCGCCTGGAGCACGTCCAGCGTCCAGGGCGCCTCGGCGTGGGCGGAGAGATCGACCACCGCCTCGGCGGACTCCAGGTCGAAGCCGCCGCGGAAGACCGAGCACTGCGCCAGCGCGCTCTGCTCCCAGGGCTCGAGCAGACCCCACGACCACTCCAGCGCGTTCCACAGCGTCGAGTGCCGCGCGCGCCCGCGCTCGGGTGCGCCCTTGAGCAGCTGGAAGCGTCGCGGCATGTTGGCCAGGATCTGCGCCGGCGAGAGCAGTCGCATCCGCGCCGCGGCCAGCTCGATGGCCAGCGGTAGCCCGTCCAGGTTCTCGACCAGCGCCACCACCGCAGCCATGTCCGCCGCCGCCGACCAGTCGCGGCACACCGCGCGGGCACGGTCCACGAAGAGCTGCACCGCCTCGGCCGCCTCGGGGCGGTCCCCCTGTCCGGGCAGCGAGAGTGGTCCGAGATCGAAGAGCACCTCGCCCGGCAAGCCGAGGCGCTGCCGCGAGGTGATCAGGAAGCGCGCACCGTCGGCGCGGCGCACCCAGGCGCCGACGGTGGTCCCCGCCCAGCGCACGACCTGCTCGAAGTTGTCGAGCACGAGCAGCAGCTCGCTGTGCGCGTCGAGGACGTGGCCCAGGCGCGACACCGCGTCGGCGGTGGTGCCGGCGCGCGTCAGCGACACCCCCAGCGCGCGGGCCACCGCGGCGCAGATGTCCTCGGCGTCGGTGGCCTCGGTCAGGTCGCAGAACCAGGTCGACCCGGAGCTGCCCGCGGTGCCGGGCGGAGCCGCGTCTGCCGGCTGGCGCGTGCGTCGCTCGCACAGCTCGCGCGCCAGGCGCGTCTTGCCGGTTCCCGGCGGTCCGAGCACGGTCACCAGGCGGTTCGCGGCCACCGCCTGCGCCAGCGCCGACAGGTCCTCCTCGCGGCCGACGAAGCGCGTGCGATCGCGCTCGATGTTTCCGCGCGGCTCGTCGCCGGCAGTTCGCGGCGGTGCCGGCGCCATGCCGCACCAGTCTACCAGCGCTGCAGCTGGCCGAGCCTGCTACCCTGCGCCCCCGTGACCCGACCGTTCTTGCTCTTGCCCGCGCTTGCCGCCGTGACGCTCCTCTTCGCGGCCTGCGGCAGCGACGCGGAGAACCCGCCGCCCGCCGACGCCGGCTCGCCGTGCGAGGCGACGCAGGCCATCATCTGCAAGAAGGCGTGCGAGTGCGGCGCCGGCGTGGGCTGCACCTTCCGCGACCCGAGCGAGGCCACCGTCACCTTCGCCTCCGAGGCGGGCTGCAATTCGGTGCTCGTCGGCAGCGCCTGCGGCCCGCAGGTCGAGGAGATCGATTACACCGTCTGCCAGGTGCTCCTGCAGTCTGCCGACTGCAAGGCCGACGCGAACGGCGTGGACGCCGTCGAGCGCCCGCCGGCCTGCAAGCCCAAGCCGATCGTCGGAACGGGTGGCGCCGGCGGCGTGGGCGGCGGCGGCTGAAGCCCGGCCGTCGCTAGCCTGCGTCGTCGAGCGCCAGCCGCGCGCCGCGCGCCGCCGCGCACACCGTCTCGGTGCGCAGCACCAGAGGACCGAGGCCGACCACCCACAGGCCGGCCGCCCGCGCCGCCTCGATCTCGCCGGCCTCGAGGCCGCCCTCCGGCCCGACCAGCAGGCACACCTCCGCGCTGGCCGCCGCCGCGCGCACGAAGGCGCCGAGCCCCGCCTCGCCACCCGGCGCGAAGCAGGCTCCGGGCGCGCGGGCGAAGCGCGGCAGGGCCTCTGCGAGCGGCAGCGGCTCCTCGACGCGCAGGAGATCGCCGCGCCCGCACTGGCGCGCGGCCTCCACGGCGATGCGGCGCCAGCGCGCCCCGCGCTCTGCTGCCGGCCGCGCCACCGAGCGCGCGGTGAGCACCGGCACCAGGCGCACCGCACCGAGCTCGGTGGCGTCGCGCACGATGGCGTCCAGCTTGTCGCCCTTGCCGGTGCCCTGCAGCAGGGTCACACGCCGCCGCGGCCGCCGCGTCGCCGGGCGCGGCGGCCCGAGCTCCACCGCCAGCCTGGAGCCCGTGCCCCGCAGCACGGCGTCGGCCTCGAGCTCCGCCTCCGGATCGAAGGCTACGATCGCTTCGCCTTCGCCCAGCCGCAGCACGCGGCCCAGGTAGCGCGCCTGGTCGGCGTCGAGCGCGCGCGCCCCCGCCCCCAGTCCGGAGAGCGGCAGGCGAGGCGGGGGCCGCGCCATCGTCAGCTCGTGGGCGCGTCGAAGGTCAGCGCCACCCAGTCGTCGGCGCTCGGCTGGCGATCGCTCCGCCGCGCGCCGCCCGTGCACGACAGTCCGCTCTGCTCGTAGCGCGCCCGGATCGATTCCTCCTCGGCGGCCAGGATCCCGGAGAGGACGAGCAGCCCGCCCGGCGCGACCAGGCGGCGGAGGTCGGCGGCGATGGGCAGCAGCACGCGCGTCTCGATGTTCGCCAGGACCACCGGGAAGGCGCGCCCCACGCGGTCGGCGGTGAGCGCCGCGGCCTGCACCCGGTCGGCGAGCCCGTTTCGCTCCGCGTTCTCGCGCACCACCTCGATGACGTCGGCGTCGTTGTCGATGCACAGCGCCCGCCCGGCGCCGAGCAACAGCGCGCACAGGCCGAGGATGCCGCTCCCGGTGCCCACGTCGCACACCTCGGTGCCCGCGAGCCGTGCTGCGTGCGCCTCCAGCGCCTCGGCGCACAGCGAGGTCGTGGCGTGCAGCCCGGTCCCGAAGGCGCGCCCGGGCTCCAGCCACAGCACCTGCTGCCCGATGGAGATGGCCGGCGGGTCGACCCACGGCGGCGCGACGACGATGCGTGCCGTCAGGGCGAACGGGGCGAAGTGCTCCTTCCACGCGTCGCGCCAGGCGTCGCCGACGATCTCCTCGATGCGGCCCTGCACGCCGTCCGCGCCGAGCGCGGCCAGCGCCGCCTCGGCCGCGGCGCGATCCTCGAAGCTGGCGACCACCGTCACCTGGCCCCCGCCCGGGCCGCGCAGCAGCGTCTGGTCGTCGCGCTCCTCCACACCCGAGGCCCCGAGCTCGAAGAGCTGCGCGGACAGCGCGTCGGCGTCGCTCGCTGCCACGTCCACGAGCAGGAACGGATACACGGGCTGCGGGGCGATGCTGGCGTCGTCGCCGGTGGCCATGGCGGAGCCGGCCGCTACTCGGTGATGCGCACGGTCACCGCCGAGGTGCTGCTGCCCGATTGGCTGACGATGAGCGCGGTGGCCACCGCGCCGCCGACCACCAGCAGGCCCACCGGCACCCAGAACCACGGGCTGGCGAGCACGCCGCCGCCCGGCTCGGGCACGGCGATGCGCAGCGGCCCGGCAGCATCGCCGCGCGAGGCCACCGGCAGGCCGCCCTTGTCCAGCGCCTCCAAGTAGTACTCGACCAGCGGAGGCTTCACCGCCGAGGACGGGATCTGCGCGCGGAAGCGGCCCATGGACACGGCGCCGGAGACGTGGACGAACTTGCCGCTGGCCCCGGTGCGGTAGAAGAGCTGCACCGCGCGCACGCGCGCGTCGGGGTCTTCCACCGAGCCGCTGAGCTTGATGGCCGTGTTCGGCTCCACCTGGGCCGGGGAGCTGTGCGTCATGCGCACCGGCTTCACCACCGGCGCCGCGGTACCTTCGTCGGCCCTGCCCGGCTTGCCCTCGCTCTCCCACCTGGTGCGGGTGGCGTCGAAGAAGTCGCGGAAGCGCGGCGACTCGGTGGACGGCAGCTTGAAGCCCTCCTCGAGCACCAGGATGCCGCGCACCGCGCTGTCCGCCTCCTCGGTGCGCTTGAGGGTGATGTAGTTGTAGGCCATCAGCCGGTAGATCTCGATCTTGTCGGCCTTGCTCGTCCCCGGGCGCACCAGCGCCGCCGAGAGCACCTGGATCGACTCCTCGTATTGCTGGTCGTCGAAGAGCTCCCCGCCCTTGAGAATGAGCGAGGAGACGCCGCTCTTGGCCGGCTGCGTCTGCGCGCAGGCCTCGCGCACGGCGCCGGGCGCGCCGATCACGGCGACGTGAACGGCGGCGGCGAGCGCGATGGCGGCGGTGAGCCGGCGCCGGACGTCTGCGAGCATCGGCCGGGAGACTAGCATCGCCGCCTCGGCGCCGAGAAGAGAGCGTCAGTGATCGACGTAGCGTCGGCGGGCGGGGACACTCACCAGGGACAGCGTGCGGTCGCGGGGCGGCGGCCGCCCCCGGCGCGCAGGACCATCGCCGTCAGCCGATTTCCGTAGACGGCGCCGGTGTCGATGCCGGTGGCCCACTTGTGGATCTGGGGCTGCTCCATGGCGTTGTGCCCGAAGACCACGTGCGGCGGCCCGTGGTAGCGCTCGCCCCACAGCAGGAGATCGCGGCTCTCGATGGGCTGCCCTTGCTTGCCCAGGCAGCGCACGTAGAGCAGGGTGCGCGGCGACTGGCGGTCGATCGGCACGCCCGGCACCAGACCGGCGTGCAGCACCCGCACCCCGTGCTCGGGCAGGTCGAGCCACAGCGGCAGCTCGTGCAGCCAGCGCCAGTGCCTGTTGCGCAGCCGCTTGGCCGTCGCCCGGGTCATGGGGCCGATGGTCATCGGCACCTTCCCCTGGGCGCTGTCTCGCCAGCGCAGCAGGCGGTCCTCGTGGTTGCCGCGCACCGCGCGCGCGCCGAGGGCGATGAGCAGATCGAGGGTCTCGGCCGGGTGCGGGCCGCGCACCACCGTGTCCCCCACGGAGACGAGGCGATCGCCGGCCGAGAAGCCGACATGATCGAGCAGGCGCTGTAGCTCGTCGAGGCAACCGTGCAGGTCGCCGACGATGACCGTGCGTCGCATGCGAAGCGAACTATAGCGGCGGCGGGTGGGAAGACGGTGCCGGAATGTCGTGCCGCTCTGGCGGCTACGTGATCTTCGTGCCCTTGGGGATGACGGTGATGCCGTCCTCGCTCACGAACCACTTCTTGCGATCGGCCTCGGGGTTGTACCCGATCTCCGTGCCGGAGGGGATCTCCACCCCCTTGTCCACGATGGCGCGCTTGATCTTCACGTGCCGGCCGATGATCACGTCCTCGAAGAGCACGCTCTCCTCGATCTCGCTGAAGGAGTTCACGCGGCAACGGTTGGAGAGCACGCTGCGGTGGATGCGACCGCCGGAGATGATGCAGCCGCCGGAGACCAGGCTCTCGGTGGCGATACCGACGCGCGCGTTCACCTCGTCGCGGAAGACGAACTTCGCCGGCGGGTCGTGGTTGATGCCGGTGCGGATGGGCCAGCGCCGGTTGTAGAGGTTGAAGGCCGGCTGGATGGCCACCAGGTCCATCTGCGCCGCCCAGTAGGCGTGGATGGTGCCGATGTCGCGCCAGTAGCCAATGCCCTCGTCCTCGCCGGGGACGCGGTTCTTCTGGAAGTCGTAGACGAAGACCTTCTTCCCCGCCTTGACCATGTTGGGGATGATGTCGCGGCCGAAATCGTGGGCGCTCTGCTCGTCGTGCGCGTCCTTCTCCAGCGCCTCCAGCAGGGGAGGCGTGTCGAAGATGTAGTTGCCCATCGAGGCCAGGGCCATGTTGGGGTTGCCGGGCATGGCCGGCGGGTCGGCCACCTTCTCGTGGAAGGCGATGATGCGCCCCGCCTCGTCGACCTCGATGACCCCGAACGCGGTGGCCTCCTTGCGCGCAACGGGGATGGCGGCGACGGTGACCTCGGCGGCCTTCTCCAGGTGCTCGGCGAGCATCTGGCGCACGTCCATCTTGTAGACATGGTCGCCGCCGAAGATGCACACGTGGTCCGGTGTCTCGTCGGTGATCACGTGCTGTGTCTGGAAGACGGCGTCGGCCGAGCCGCGGAACCAGCTCTTGCCGGTGCGCTGCTGGGCGGGGATGGTCTCGATGAAGTTGTCGAGCATCGGCGACAGGCGCCAGGCGCGGGCGATGTGCTCCTCGAGCGAGGCGCTCTTGTACTGGGTGAGCACCTTGATGCGGTGCAGGCCCGAGTTGACGAAGTTCGACAGCACCATGTCGATGATCCGGTAGCGGCCTCCGAAGGGCACCGCCGGCTTGGCGCGGTCCATCGTCAGCGGCCCGAGGCGGCGCCCTTCGCCGCCGGCGAGGACCATCACCAGGACGCGGGACAGCTCGAACGGTGCGCGCAGGAGGGCGTCGGGCATCGCGAGGAGGCGAGCCTAGCAAGTTCTTCTCTCGTCGAACCGCCTGTCGCCGTGGAGCACCGCAGCACTTGCGGGTGGGGCCGGACCCGAAGGCCGCTGCGGGGTTTCTCTTTACGCGCCGCGTGCTGCCGTGTTAGCCCTGTTTCGCCGTGATCCCCAGGGAGATCCGATGAATTCACGACCCGCAGTCGTTCTCGCAGCCCTGTCGTTCGCGACCATCGTCAGTACCGGTTGCGGGCCCGAGGAAGAGCCGTACAAAGCCAAGCCCGCCGTCAGCGGCAAGAAGGCCAGCCTCCCAGGCGTGCCCACCTTGCCGCAGAAGGTCAAGAAGGTCGGAGACGCGTACACCGTCTGGGGCGTGACCCACGACCTACGTAGCCGCGTCCACAACGAGGACGTCAACGGCAAGAAGCTGTCGATCGTCGGCTACATCGTCAAGACGAACTACAAGGACGCCCCACCCTGTGCCGTCCACAAGACGGGCAAGGGCGATCCAGCGGACTGCAAGTCCGCGGTGCCGACCTTCTCCATCGCCGACGACAAGGGCGAGCAGAAGGACATGATCGACGTCATGGGCTGGGCCTCGAACTACGCCCAGATCTTCACCCTCATCGAGGCCATCGACAAGGCGCCGGCCGGCAAGGAGGCCGAGGTCAAGCTCCAGGACGAGTTCTGGGGCATGGACATGCCGAACCCGGTCCCGAACGTCGGCGCCAAGGTCAAGGTCACCGGCACCTACGGGGTGACCTTCACCAAGGCCACCGGCGGCGCGGCCGCCAACCCCAAGTACGGCATCATGACCGTCGAGAAGATCGAGTTCCTGGAGCCGCCCGCCGAGAAGGCGTACCTGCCTGGGATGAAGCCCAAGGGGAGCTGAGGCTCGGCGCGGGGGCGGCACCACCGCCCGCGCGCCCGCCCGACCGTCTGCGCGACGGTCTCCCCGCGCGCCCGCCGCCTAGAAGCAGACGGCGCTGCAGTCGTTCTCGGCCTCGGAGACGCAGGTCGAGTCCCACGCCGTGTCGCAGCAGTACGGATCGAGGGTGCACACGCACGCCTCCACGGGGGCGTCGCTGCAACCCGGCAGCGAGCTGGTCAGGCAGCACGCCGACGAGCCGCCGCCGCTGCTCGACGAGGAGGAGGCGGCGGAGCTGCCCCCGCAGCCACCGCACGCCATGGCGCCGTCGACGCAGGCCGCGTCCCAGGCGGTGTCGCAGCAGAAGAGGTCGGCGCCGCACACGCAGCTCTCGATGGCCACGTCGTTGCAGCCGGGGGAGCCGTTCGGCATGCAGCAGTCGCCGCCGCCGCCGCCGGAGCTTGCGGAGCTGGTGGAGGCCGCCGAGGTCGCGCTGGTGCTGCTGGAGCCGCCGCCGGCGCCGCTGGCCGCCCCGGAGGAGGTGGTGGCGGGGCCGACGCCGCTGCCCGTCGCCACGCCGGCGGCCGCGTCGCAGGCGCCACAGGCGATGGCGCGCGTCACGCACTCCACGTCCCAGGCCGAAGTGCAGCAGTAGTCGTCGAAGGCGCAGACGCAGCTCTCGATGTTCGGCGCGCCGCAGCCCGGGGCGTTGCTGGCCGCGCAGCACGCGTCGTACCCGTAGGGGTTGCCGCCGCCCTGACCCTGGTTGCCCTCGGGCACGCACTCGCCGTCCTGGCAGGCCTCGCCCGCGGGGCACTCGATGCGCCGGTCGCACTCCGAGCCACCCCCGCTCCCGCCCTTGAGCTCCCCCTGGGCGCACGCGGCGAACAGCGCACTCAGGACAGCGAGCCCGGGAAGGAAGCGGGAAGCGCGAAGGATCATCACGGCACCTCGGGTCGGCCTGTCACGACCGGGCGCACATAGACCTTCCCCGTCCCGACCGCCAGCCCGTCCGAGTGCTCCCGGGGAATCCAGTGACAAGGCACGGTTCCAGTCATGCCGCGCGAGTCGTGCGGTGGAGCTTCGACTCAGCCGCTCCGCGCCAGGCGCGCGCGGAAGGTCCTGAGCGAACCACACCGCCGCGCCGCGACATCCAGGTCCAGCACACTCGCGAGGCTCTGGCGGACAATGCGCTCCGGCTTGTCGGGACAGCAGTCACGGCTGCGCTCGTCGAGCGCTTCTTTCGCCGCCCTGCGTGGCATGGCTTCCAGCTCCGGCAACGGGTCCAGGGTCGCGCCGAAGACGCTATTGCAAGCGGCGTCGTCAGCGAGGAGCCATGCCTCGAATTCCTGCACGGGCACCCCGATCACCTTGTCGACGGGCAGGTCCTCCACCCAGGACTCCAGCATCTGCAGCCGCTGCGGCTCCTCGTCCGCATCGACCAGGACGACCACCAGCTCCGGCCGCCGTGGAGCAGTGGAAACGCCAGGGGACGCCGTGACGAGAGGAGGCCACGTCAGCAGCGCGCGCAGCGTCTCTCGGCTGTCGTAGAGCATGGCGCCGCGCGCCACGCGACCCCTGCCGGTACGCAAGGGCGACTCGAAGCGAACCGCAGCCTCAGGGAGGCCGCGGGCGGCCGCGAGGCAGCGCCGAACGAGCACGTGAGCGGGCCCGAGCTGCTCCTCCTCGAGAGCCGTTCCTGGCTGTGGCGGCATCTGGCGCTCGCCACCCGTATCTCTGCCTCCCTCGGCGTATAAGACGACGCGAAGGCTCACGCTTCAGCCGCCTGGAACACCGCCCAGCCCCCCGGAGAGCCACGCGCTGCCGAGGGACTCACGATGCTCGTGAAACGAACGCTCCCAGTCGGGGGCCTTGGTGTCGATGGCAGTGATCTCGGTGGACCCGTCGTCTGATCGCCGGCTGAAGAACCGAACCTCCTCAGGGCGAACGTACTCGAGAAGCTCGGCGGAGTGCGTCGCCAGCATTACCTGAATGGGTCGCGGCCCAAGTGCGCCAGTCGACATGCTTCGGAGCATGTCGACCAGCTGTTCGATCAGATAGGGATGGAGCCCCCGCTCCGGCTCCTCGATAGCGATCACGTCGACGCGCGCCTGCTGGTACTGGAGCGCGAGAAAAGCCACCATCAGCATCGTTCCATCCGACACTCCGTCTGGGCTGTGATGCAGCGACGGCTCCCATCGGTCGTGAAATCGAAGTGTGTGGTACCCGCCGCGGTTCGTAGGAACGACGTCGACATCGCTGAACATCGGCACCAACTGGCAGAACCGCGTGGCAAGGGCCGTCTGCTGTTGTCGAGTACATGTCCCGAAGACGTTGGCCAGATTGCTCCCGTCACTCGCCAGCCCATCTGCGAACTGCAGTGCGTTCTCTTCCCGGAGTTTCAACAGGTCCAGGTGCAGGCGCTGATAGCGGAACGCGTCACTCCAACCCTGCTTCCAGCCGACCTTGGTCGAGGACAATCGTTTCCCCCCAGTCAGTCGCAACGTCACATCGAACCGATCCCGATGACGCCAGAAGTCTGTCTGAAATGCCCTTGGGCTTGGGTCGATAGCGTCCAAGAATGCTGTCTTGCCGGATCCGTTCGGCCCGACGAGGACGGTGAACGGTGCCAGTGTCGTCTCCACGTCTCTCAGGCAGCGGAAGTTCTTGACGCTCGCCCACTCGATCATCGCTGCGATGGTAGCAGCGGCCCGGCCGGGGACGCCAAGACGTTGCCTACTCCCCCGCCTTGTTCCAAACCCACTGCGACAGGATCTTCCGGTCCTTCTCCGACAGCTTCTCCCCGAACGCCGGCATGTGCCCCTCGAGCTTCGGGTCCATCGCGCCCTTGGGGTACGTCTTGCCCGACCCCGGGTCTGCGATCTGCGCGTCGGTCCAGGCCACCGACCCCCAGCCGCGCAGCTCCGGCGCCAGCGACTCCTCGTCGTCCGTCTTGCCGTCGAGCCGGTGGCAGCTGGTGCAGCGCTGCTTGACCAGCTTCTCGCCGGGCGAGCCCTCGCCCTTCTCTCCGTTGGCCTGCGCGACGAGGAAGGTGCCGATCTCGTCGATCTCCTCCGGCTTGAGCGCGGTGAACATCTTGGCCGCCTCGGCGTCGGCCGGCGGCTTCACGAAGGAGGGCATCTGCTCCTTGAACGGCGTCTTGCCGAAGAGGTTCGGCGCGTCGGGATCGTGGAGCACCGCCGTCACCCACTTCTTGGTGCGCCACCCGGTCAGGTCGGGCGCCGTGTCCTTGCCCTCCGGCGGGCCGATCTTGCCGAGGCGGTGGCAGGTGGCGCAGCTCTTCTCGAAGAGCTCGGCGCCGCGCGTCTCGGGATCGCTGCGCAGCATGGCCAGCGGTCCCTCGGGCGGGATGCCGGCCTTGGCCAGGGCGATGGCGCGGTTGGCGCGCTCGCTGGCCACCTTGCGCGAGTCCTGGAACTCCTTGTCCCCGGCGTCGGCGCGCAGCGATTTCAGCGTCAGCCCGCCGGCGCCGAGGAACACCAGGAGCAGCGGGAGGAGGAAGAGCAGGCGCCCGCCGAACGTCGAGCGCGGCTTGCCGTCGGCCCGCGGCGTCGCGCTGCGATCGATGAACGGCAGGAGCAGCAGGTAGCCGATGACCACCGTCGGCACGCCCACCGCACCCACCGGCTCCAGCGCGCCGTGGAAGTACTTGAACTTGAGCAGCTCGAACAGCGCGAGGAAGTACCACTCCGGCCGCGCCGGGTAGTCGCTGGCGGCGTCGGCGGGTGCGTCCAGCGGCGCGCCGTGCTCCCTCAGCGCCAGGCCGAAGACGACCACCATCACCACCAGGGCCACGGCCAGGTCCTTGCCGACCTGCCTGGGGTAGAAGAGGTCGACCTTGGTGGTGTCGGCCGACGACGGCGGGGTGATGCCGTGCTTGCGGAAGAGGGCACGTGCGGCGAGCAGGGCCACGGTGAGCGCCGGCAACACGCCGACGTGCAGCGTGTAGAAGCGCGTCAGCGTCATGTGGCCGTACTCGGACCCGCCGACCATCAGGTCCTGGGCGAAGGCGCCGATGCCCGGGATGGTGCCGGCGATGTTGGTGGCCACCCGCGTCGCCCAGTACCCCTTCTGGTCCCAGGGGAGCAGGTACCCGGTGAGCGCGAAGCCCAGCGTCACCCCCGCCAGCCCGAGCCCGAAGAACCAGTTCATCTCGCGCGGCTTGCGGTACGCGCCGTAGAGCGCCGTCTGGCCGAGGTGCAGCGCCAGCAGCACCACCATGGCCTGCGCCCCGAAGTGGTGGACGCCGCGGATCAGCCACCCGGCCCGCATGGTGTAGGTGATGTGGTGGACGCTGGCCCAGGCGTTGGTGGCGCTCGGCGAGTACGCCGACATGAGCAGCCAGCCGGTGACCACCTGGATGACCAGCGAAAGCGTCAGGGCGCTGCCCCACACGTACGCCCAGCGCGCGCCGCCGGCCACCGGCTCGTCCAGCGCGTCGCGGACGAGCGCGCGGTGTCCCGTGCGCTCGTTCAACCAGTCGCCGAGGCTCATCAGGCTTCCTTGCGTTCGGTGATCCCGGTGCGGAAGCGCCGGAAGTCCACTTCCACGAAGCCGTCCACCACCCGTGCCTCGAGCGGGTCCATGTCGCGGGGCGACGGCCCCGACTCGGCCTTGCCGCTGATGGCGAAGCGCGAGGTGTGGCAGGGGCAGGAGAAGCTCTTCTTGTCGCTTCCGAGGTCGACGGAGCAGCCGAGGTGCGGGCAGACCGCGCTCCACGCCTTGACCGCGTTGCCTTCGCGCATCAGCCACACCGAGCCCAGCGTCTGGTCCTTGGTCACCGTGTAGGCGTCACGCTCGTCGGCCACGATCTGCAGGCGCTTCGGCTCACCGGCGGCGAGGTCGTCCAGGCGACCCACGCGGATCCAGCGGGTCTTGCCGCTGCCCTGGGCGCCCGGCGTGCCGGTGGACGTCGCGAACAGGCCTGCCGGCACCAGCAGCGCCGCAGTCCACAGCGCGCCGCCGACGCCGACCATCATGCGTAAAGCGCCGCGCCGTGGCTCCTGGGGTGTCTGCGGCACCATCGGCACGTAGGGGTGACCCGCGCCCGGGCCCAGCTCGCCGAGTGGTCGAGCGCTCGGCGGTACGTGGCCGCTCGGAGGCGGGCCGCTCGGGGGAGGCCCGCTCGGAGGCGGGGCACTCGGAGGCGGGGCACTCGGAGGCGGGGCACTCGGAGGCGGCGCGTCCCCGGGCGGTGAGGCGCCGAGCGGGACGGGCGCACTGGAGGGCATGCCCGCTGCCGGTCTCGGCGCCGGGCGCTGCGACGCCGGCGCCGGCGTCGGCGCAGAGGCTGGCCTGGTGGAGACGGGCGCCGGAGCCGCTGGCCGGGTGGAGCTGGGCGCCGGCGAAGCAGCTGGGCGAGTGGGGATGGGCGCCGGTGGAGATGCTGGGCGAGTGGAGATGGGCGCCGGTGGAGATGCTGGGCGAGTGGAGATGGGCGCCGGTGGAGATGCGGGGCGAGCGGAGATGGGCGCCGCCGGGCTCGGCGGTTGCCGCGATGACGGGTTGCGCAGTGCGCGCGGCGGCAACGGCGGCGGCGCATGAGGCTTGTTTTCTTTGTGGTCTGCCATCCCGTAGGCTTCCTCCGGCCGTCTTGTAGAGCAGCCTCCCGAGTGGAACACGCCGAGGACAACATCGAGCCCGTACTGTGCGGGCGTGGTTCCTGAGGGGCCGGCCGGTGTCGCAGCATAGCCAATCGCACCGGCGATCGCGCAAGGCCGCGCTGGCCTCCACCGGAACAACTCCTGTCGGAGCCTCCGGCGCTCTTCGGCGGATCGGGTCGGCCTCGAAAAAGCCGCTCCCGTTGCTGCTGGCGCTGCTCGCCCTGCTCGCCTGCGCCTGTGCGCGGCCGCCGCAGCCGCCCTGCAACCCGAGCGACCTCTCCGGCTGCGTCATCGACCAGGTCGACGTCGTCGACAATCCCACCGTCGATTCGGAAGAGATCGAGGAGCGCATCGCCACCACCGAATCGCAGCACGTCTTCGGTGGCGCGCTGGAGGGCGTCCCCATCCTCAGCGTCTGGGACAGCCTGACCGTCGACTACGAGCGCTTCGATCGCTTCGTGCTCGAGCGCGACCTGGCGCGGGTGGAGCGCTTCTACCGGGGCAAGGGCTTCTACCAGGCGCACGCACGCGCCGGCCGCGTGGTGCGCCAGGCCGACGGGCGCGTGCGGGTGGAGATCGCCGTCAGCGAGGGCCAGCAGATCACCATCGGCCGCGTCGACCTGGCCTGGAAGGACTGGAGCTTGCCGCTGGCCGCCGAGGTGACCAAGCCGGTCACCGACGCCAAGAACCGCCTGCGCGCCGGCCGCCCCTTCGACGAGGAGCGGTACGAGGAGATCAAGCGCGAGGTGCTGCGCGCCATGACCGACCACGGCTTCGCCTACGCCGGCGTGAACGGCAAGGCGCGCGTCGACCTGACCCGCGGCGTGGCCGACATCCTCTTCACGGCCGAGCTCGGGCCCAAGTGCACCTTCGGAGAGGTGAGCTTCCGCGGCCTCGGCGAGATTCCGGTCGCGCCGCTGCGGGACGCGCTGGGCTTCGGGCCGGGCGACGTCTTCTCCACCTCGGCCCTGGAGAGCGCCGAGTACGCGCTGGCCGACTTCGGTGTCTTCGGGTCCATCGAGGTCAAGCCGCTGGTCAGCGCGCCGGGGAAGCCGCGGCAGACGGTGGTGCCCATCGTCATCACCGCGGACCCGGCCGCGCTGCGCGCCGTCAAGGTGGGCGTCGGCGCCGAGGTCGGCAACCGCGCCGAGGCGCACCTGGTGGCCGGCTGGGAGAATCGCAACCTCTTCGGCGGCCTGCGCCGCTTCACGGTCGAGGCCAAGCCGGGCCTGGTCCTCTATCCGACGCGCCTGCAGACGCTCTTCGACGAGGCGCCGCAGCGCGTGCTGCCCGAGCTCAAGCTGAACAGCGAGTTCCGCCAGCCGCTGCCCTTCGACACCCGCACCAGCTTCATCCTGCGCGGCGCCTTCCGCCTCTACCAGTACATCGACCCGCGCAGCATCGACGAGTACCGCCCCAAGACCTGCCTCGACGGCGACCTCGACGAGGGCGAGACCGGCGCCACCGGGCAGGTCGGGCCGTTCGAGCTCGGCGCCGTGGACCGCGGCGGCAAATGCCGGCCCCTGGGGGCGAGCGCCGATGTCAGCGCGGACGACGTGCCCATCCTCGGCTACCGCGAGTACGTGGGCAGCGCCGGCCTGGTGCGCCGCTTCTGGAACTCGCAGGTCGAGCTCGGCCTGTACTCCAACCTGCAGTTCGACACGCCCTTCTCCTACAGCTCAGAACGTTCCTCGAAACAGGCGCCGACGGCAAGGAGCACGAGGTGGTCGAGAACGGTCTCTCCGACTCTTACCAGTCGGTGGTGGTGCCTTTCCAGGAGCTGGTCGTGAGCCTGGACCTGCGCCGCGATCGCTTCGGCAAGCAGAACCGCGTGGCGCCGAGCTACGGCATCGTCTCCGACGACGTCCAGGTCGGCAACCCCGGCGTGGCAAGCCGGGGGGCGTCGACGGCCAGTGCACGACCAGCGGCAACGACTGCGTCTTCTACGATCTGCGCCTCCGTCCGGAGGTCCGCGGCTACGTGCCCATCACCCGCCGCATCACCCTGGCCCTGCGCCTCGCCGGCGGCGTCCTCCTCGCCGGGTATGGCGGGAACCTGACCGGCAGGATCGGCGACGACACCGCGCCTGCGGAGCGGACCGTACAGGACGAGTACCTCATCGCGCGCGACACGCAGATCCTCCAGTTCCGCGGCTTCTTCGGCGGCGGCCCGTACTCCAACCGCGGCTACTCGCAGAACGCGGTCAACCCGCACGTCTTCATCTGCGCCGACGGTGCGGCCAACTGCAGAACGGAGAAGGTCTACCAGCTGGTCAGCACCGGCGGCGTGGCCATGTGGGAGGCCTCGGCCGAGGTGCGCCTGCCGGTGGCCGGTGACTTCGGGCTCACCTTCTTCGCCGACTCGAGCGACGTGACGCGCGACATCACCATCCGCTTCACGCGGCCGCACTTCTCGGTGGGCGTGGGCGCGCGCTACCAGACGCCGGTGGGTCCGCTCCGCGCCGACCTCGGCTTCCGCGTGCCGTGCATGCAGGTCATCGACAGCGGCTGCGGCGACCTCGCCTCACGCGATCAGGATCCCGACAAGAAGCCGGGCGTGCTGGAAGAGGCGCCGCAAGACACCTTCCTGGGCACCGATCTGCCGCTCCAGATCTCGATCGCCATCGGAGAGACGTTCTGACGGCTACTGCGTCCACCACAACGGGGGGCCGCGACGCTCTCCCGCGTCAGTCGCCTTCTTCTTCGAGGTCCCACTGCGCCAGCGCCGTCACGCCGATGGCTGTGGCGCACGCCTCGCACAGCGCGGGCTCCTCGAAGCGCACTTCCTCGCCGCGCGTCCACATGTACAGGCCACGCCCGGCAGGCTCGCCCTCGATGGGCTGATCGCAGGCGTCGCAGCGCACCTCGGCGGCATTCGACCCGTTGCGCGGTGCACAGAGCGCGGCCTGCGCGATGGCATCGATGGCCATCGAGAAGATCGGTCGCTTCGTGGCTCGGTCCTGCTCGCGCTCCACCCGGCACCTCCGCGCTGCGGCCTCGCCCCCTGCAGACGTGCCTGACTCTATCTCGGGAGCTGCCCCAATGCACGGGGCGATGCACCGTAGAGGCCAGCAGGCGGCGCCTCAGCCTGTCAGCTTCTCTCCGACGGCGTGGGCGAGCGTCAACCCTGCCAGGCCGGCGACCGCGAGCACCGTGCCGAGGACCGTGCGGCGCCCCACCGGCTCGGCGCCGAGCCACCGCCCGATGGGCCACGCGAAGATGGGGGACGTGGCAAGCAGCGTCGAGGCCACCGCGGTCGAGGAGGCGTTCCCGAGCGCGTACTGCGCCAGGAAGATGCCGCAGAAGGTGCCGACCAGCGACGCGCCGGCCACCGCGGCGAAGCGGCCCGGCGCCCGCAGCGGGGTGACCCAGCCGGTGAGCGAACCGGTGCAGGCGGCCAGGGCCACCAGGCCGGCGAGGCCACAGGCGATGCGCACGAAGGCCGTGTCCAGCGTGCCAATCCCGGAGGCCATGGCATGCCGGGACATGACGCTGCCTGCCGCCTGGCAGATGCCGGCGCCCACGCCGAAGAGCACGCCCATGACCTCGCGGCTCGGTCGGCGCGCGCGGCGGCGGTCACCGACCGCGCGGCGGCCGCCTCGGCGCTGCCCTCGGCGCTGGCCGCCGGCGCGCTCGCCGACCACGAGCATGACCCCGGCGAGCACCGCGGCGATGGAGATCACGTCGAGGAGGTCGAGCCGCTCGCCGAGGAGCACCGCGCCGCCCACCGCGGCGAAGACTGGAGCCGTCGACAGGAGGAGCAGCGCGCGGCGCACCCCGACGATGCCGATGGCCGAGAAGTAAGCCGTGTCGCCGAGGGAGAGCCCGACCACGCCGCTCGCCGCCAGCAGGCCGAGCATGCGCGGGCTGGCGGCGGGCAGCAGGCGCCCGGTGGCCACCAGCACCGTCACCGCGAACAGGGCGGTGGCGCTGAGCAGCTTGCCGAGGTTCATCGCCCCGGCGGGCATGCCGCCCTTGCCGATGCGCCCGAAGAGGTACGAGCCGACCGCCCAGGTCGCTGCCGCGGCCAGCGCGGCCAGCTCCCGAGAAATCTCAGCGCTCCCGGTACGCCGACGGCCCGGGAGCCGCGGATCCTCGGCGTCGGCGGGAGCGTTGGCCTCGCGGGCCGCCGGCGCGGCGCGCGGCGGGTCTTGGGGCATGGCGGCGCGCACGCCGCAGGGACGGTCGAGCGCGCAGCTCTCCTCGAGCAGCTCGACCACGTCGAGCTGGCGCACGCTCTCCTCCTTGTTCTGGTCCTTGAGGCCGTCGGTGATCATCGTCTGGCAAAAGGGACAGGCGGTGGCGATGGTCGTGGCCTCCGTCTTGAGGAGCTGCAGGGTCCGCTTCACGTTCATGCGGTCCTTGTTCTGCTCCTCCATCCACATCTGCGCGCCGCCGGCGCCGCAGCAGAGTCCGTTCTGCTTGGTGAAGCCCTCGGGCTCGACCACGGTGACGCCCGGGATGCTGCGCAGGATGTCGCGCGGCTGCTCGTACACGTCGTTGTAGCGGCCGAGGTAGCAGGAGTCGTGGAAGACGACCTTGCCCTCGATGCGCCTGCGGGGGATGAGCTTCTTCTCCGCCAGCAGACCGATCAGGAAGTCGGTGTGGTGCACGACCTCGAACCTGGCGCCGAAGTCCGGGTACTCGTTGGCCAGGGTGTTGAAGCAGTGCGGGCAGGTGGTGACGATCTGCCGGATTCCGCCCTGCTCCTTGTACCCGTTGAGGGTGGCGGCGTTGGTCTCCGCGAGCATGGTGAAGAGGTACTCGTTGCCGGCGCGACGCGCCGGGTCGCCGGTGCAGGTCTCCTCCTGGCCGAGGATGGCGAAGTCCACGCCGGCGGCCTTCATCAGGCGCGCGGTGGAGCGGGCGATCTTCTTGGCGCGGTCGTCGTAGCTGGCGGCGCAGCCCACCCAGTAGAGGACGGGCGCCGTCGGGTACTCGGCCATGGTCGGGATGCCCAGGCCCTCGGCCCAGTTGCCGCGGTCGATGCGGGCCAGGTTCCAGGGGTTGCCGTTGACCTCCATGGCCGAGAACGGGCCCTGCAGCTCGGCGGGCATCTCGCCGCGCACCATCACCAGGTTGCGGCGCATCTCCACGATCTTGTCGACGTAGGAGATCATCACCGGGCACTGCTCCTCACAGGCTCGGCAGGTGGTGCAGGCCCAGAGGACATCGGGGTGGATGACGTCGGAGACGAGCTCGACGGCCCTGGTGGCCGTGTCCGGAATGGGGACCGGGTTCTCGGGGTAGACGGGCTCGTGGTGGCCGTGGTCGTCGTGCCCGTGGCCATGGTCACCGAGCTCGTGCCCGGCGGGGTCGTGGTGGCCGTGCGCATCCTTGCCGTGGGCGTCGAGCCCTTCGCCCTCGATGGCCGCCGGGTCGTGCGAGCCCTCACCGCTCGGATGATTGTGGCCGGCGGCGCCGTGACCGTGGTGCGCCTCGGCCGGCGCGCCCTTGGGGCCACCGGGGCGGTTCAGGAACTCGTCCTCGCGCCGGTAGAGGTGGTCACGCAGGTCGAGCGTCAGCTGCTTGGGGCTGAGGATCTTGCCCGTCTTGTGGGCCGGGCAGTTGTCGGTGCAGCGACCGCACTCGGTGCAGGTGTAGAAGTCGAGGATCGCCTTCCAGGTGTAGTGCTCGATGCGCGAGATGCCCACCGGCGTGGCGTTCTCCGGATCCTCGGAGACCTTCTCCATCTTGGCCATGATCTCCTCGGTGCTCCCCATGTAGGGGAGGCGGCCGCGCGGCCGGAGATCGCGAGCGAAGACGTTGGGGATGCCAGTCAGGATGTGGAAGTGCTTCGAGTGCGGCAGGATGTTGAGGAAGATGAGGACCAGCGACGAGTGCAACCAGAAGCCGAGGTGAGAGAAGATGATCAGGTTCTGCGGGCCGGCCTTGCCGAGCACCATGGCCATGAAGGAGCCGGCCGGGTTGGGGAAGACGTGCCAGGCGAGCTCGGTCGACTCCGCCGGCGGGCCGAGCGGGGCGACGATGGTGGAGATGCGCGCGCAGGTCACGGCGTCCACGTCCAGGCACTGCGCCCAGCGCGCGTGCAGCACCGTCGAGGCGCCGTCGTAGAGCATGTCGGCGAGCATCATGGTCAGGATGATGCCCAGGATGAGGATGCCCTCGCCGGACAGGGTCATGCGCCGCTCGTGCTTGATGGCGCGGAAGTAGAGGAAGACCAGGGTGCCGATGATGACCAGCGTCGCCGTGACGTCCTTCAGGAACTCGTAGATGTGGCCGAGCGGCAGGGCGGCGCCGAAGAGGCGGACCGGCTCGGGCCCGAGGATCCAGAGGTTGAACGTCGGATCCAGGCCGCGTCCCCAGAGGATGAGCGAGCGCAGCAGGAGCACCAGGAAGCCGACGAAGATCAGCTGATGCGCCAGCCCGGCCAGCGGGTAGTAGTGCATCTTGCGCTGGCGGATGGCGTACTCGTACGTGCCGCGGATGCGCTCGCCGAGGTGGTCGAGCCGGTTCTCGGGGCGGCCGACCTTGATCAGCTGCCAGCGTCGGTTCGCGCTCCAGGCGAACGCCGCCAAGAGCCCGACGAGCAGGGTCAGCATCCAGGTCGGATTCAAGTCTCGCTCCTATTCATGCGCTGCACCGTCTGCTTCGGGGCGCGTCCGCGAGGCGGGCGCGCTGCTCTCTGCGTGGACGGGATCCCCGTCGACCACGAGCGTCTCAGGCGAAAAGTGGCGCAGTCTTTTAGGATTGGGGGGCGCGTTGCGTCAATGTCCCGCGCCGATCGCGCAGGAATTACGGAGGGGGAGTCACCGGCCGCTGCCTCCATCCCGTGGCAGAGCGCGGCCGGAACGGTCGATGACCACGCGCACGTCGCCCTGCACCACGTCTGCCCGCCCGTTGGAGAACGGCTCGGCCGCGTCGTAGCGCGCCGGGATGGCCCATCGGCCCTGGCGGTCGACGAAACCCCAGCGCCCACCGACATACTCGCTGTGTTCGCCGACGGTGCGCCGGCTGCAGCCGAGGCAGGCCACGGCCAGGCCCTCGCAGAAGGGCCGGCGCCGTCGAGGCGCGGCGCGATGGCCACCTGGCCGGTTGCCGACAGGAAGCCGATCTTGCCACCCTCGACGATGCGCGCCAGGCCGGCCACGAAGTAGTCGGGGCCGTTGTCCTCCAGCAAGGCCTCGGCCAGCACCTTGCCGGTGGTGTCGATGAACACCGGCTTGCCCCCGTCGATGGCGCCGGTCACGCCCTCAGGCGCGAACTCGTAGGCGAACTGGAAGCGCGGCGGGATGCGCACCGCGCCGCCCTGATCGCGGTAGCCGTAGAGGCCCGAGCCCGGGTCCTCGAAGGCCCACAGCCCCCGCGTGCCCGCCGGGTGGTCCATGAACGTCGCCGGCTCGCAAGACATGGCCTCGGCGGCTGCCGCCTGGCGCGCTCCGGTCACGGCGCTCGGCGCGCCGGCGGCCGCCGTGGCCGGGGGCACGGTGGCCATCAGCGGCGCCGCGCCAGGGGCGGCGCTGCACGAGACCGCGGGGCCGGCGAGCGCGAGCAGCGCGAGCAGCACGAGCGCAGCAGCAGGACGCGCGTGGGGGTGGCTCATCCCTGCACGGCCAGCGCCCAGGGCCGCGGCGGGCCGACCGCGCGCCCGCCACCCGGTCACAGGGTGAACTCGAAGGTGCGCTCCTCGTTGCCGGCCCCGGGCGACAGATCGACGCTCATCCCGAACGAGCGCTGCCCGACGCGCGCCCCGAAGCGCACGCGCACCGGCGCGGTCGCGCCGTTGAGCTTGTCGAGGCGGATGACGGCGCGGTAGCGCCCGCGCCGCGGCTCGCCCTCGGCGAGGAAGACGTTCTCCACGTTCTGCCCGTGGCATTGCTTGGGGCAGTCCTTGTCCTTGATCAGGCCGCCGGCGGTGGTCTGCCCAGGCGGCGCGGCCAGCTCGCCGGCGGCGTCGTGCACGTTGAGGTCGACGTCGGCCTCCGCGCCCTCCCAGGCGACGGTGAACTGGAGGATGCCGGTGTGCAGGCCGCAGCCCTCGTCGATGACGCCGTTGCAGTTGTTGTCGCGGGCGTCGAAGCACATCTCCACGCCGGTGGCGGTGCAGGCCGTCTCCAGCTCCACGCCGGGCGGCGCCTTGACGTCCTTGACGTCGAGCGCGCTCTTCGGCGGCGGGGCCGGGACCTCGAGGCAGCTGCAGAAGACGAGGGCCAAGAAGCAAGGCCAGCCTCGGCGCACGCGCATCTAGAAGGCTCCCCGGCAAGACAGGGCGGCCGGGTACGCCGCCGCGCAGTGGAGGGGCGGGGCGGCAGCGGTGTCGCGGCCGGCGTTGCCCCAGGGATAGAAGAAGAGGAGGGTGGCGCCGCCGGCTGCGAGCACACCGGCGCCGACGCCGAGCCAGACGCTGGTGTCGCGCACGGTGTCGGCGCGGTCGGCGTCCTGGTTGATGACCGCGCGGTCGAAGAGGCACTGACGCGGGTCGTTCCTCTGGCAGGCGTCTCCGAACGCCTCCTGGTGACGGGCGATGTCCTCCTCCACGTCGTCGCGCAGCGAGGCACCTGCCAGCGCGGTGATCGCCGCCGCCGCGCCGGTCGCCACGCCGACGCCGACCAGCACGAAGCCCGCCACGCGCTGCCCGGCAAACCACGGCGCGCGCCCGGCAGGCGGTGGCGGCGCCGGCGGGGGAGGCGCGGGCGGCGGCTCGGCCTTCGCCGGCGCGGGCAGCGGGGGATCGAGATCGACAGAGAGCGACTCGCCGGCCTGCACCGCCACCTCGCGTCGGGCCTCCGCCTCGCCGGGCGCGGTGCGCACCAGCAGGTGCTTGCCCGGCGCGAGGCGCAGTGGGCGAGGCAGCGGCAGGGCCTGCGCGCTCCCGCCGTCGACGGTCAGCTCGGCGCCAGTGAAGCGGCTGGCGACGTCGATGCGCCCGATGCGCGCGTAGGCCTGGGCGAGCTGTTTCTCGACGTCGCCGCGATCGCCCTCGGAGAGCGCGCCGATCCTGGAGTCCAGCGCCGTCTCCATGGCCTCGGAGGCACGCAGGTGCTCGCCGAGGGCCAGCAACGTGTAGCCGGTCATGCGCAGGATCTGGGCGCTCGGATAGACGGTGCGCGCCTGACTGAAGAGACTCAGCGCCTTGTCGTACTCGCCGGCCTGGTACGCCTCGAGCCCGTCGCGCGCCGTCTCGCGCGCCAGGGCAATCTCCTGCGGCGACTGCGCGCGGGCCATCGTCGGGACGGCCATCATCGCGAGCAAGGCCAGCGTCACGCCGGAGGCAGAGGTGCGGCGTGGTCGTCCACGTTGGCCGCGAGCGCGCAACGAGGTGCGCAGCGCGGGCTGGGGCTCGCCTCCGGTCACTTCCTCTAGATAGCAGAGGCGCCGGCGCGGCACCCCGGGGCCAGACGCCCGCCGTGGCGGGAACTCGCGGCGCCGGCGCCTGTCTCGAGCATCGTGCCCGTCGTCGTCCACCTCCGCACCACCTGGGGGGACAGCCAGCTCGCCGACGCCTGCCTGGGCGAGGGCGACGAGGTTCTGGTGGGCCGGGATGGTTCGCTGGCTTCGCGCTCGCGCGGGTCGCGGCGCGCGGAGGGGCTGGGGGTGGTGCGCGTGGGGGCGGACGGCGCCGCGGTCGGTCTCGGTTGCGCGGGCGGCTGGCGGGTGGTGGCGCCGGGCGCGGAGGCAGAGCTCACCGTCGTCGGCGGGCGCGCCACGCCGTACCGGGCCAGCGCGGCATGGCGCCGCGAGCCGCTCGTCCTGCGCGTCTCGGTCGCGCCGACCAGGTCGACGCCGCGCGATACTCCATGGCGTTGCGCCTGCGCCTCGACCGCGCGCCGCCCGTCCGCGAGCCGCTGTCCGAGACCCGCCTCGACGAATTCGACGACGTCTGCCGCGACGAGGCGTCGGAGAGCGCGTCGCGTCGCGCGTTCTCCGGGAGGGCCCACGACGACGCGTGGTACGGGCACTATCCCGCGTTCTGGACCTATTACCCGCCCAAGGCGGGCGGGGCGCTGCCGGACGACACGCCGACGCTGGGCATCGGGCCGAGCGAGCGATGGGATCCATGGTACGGCCGGCCCGACGCCAACGCCCCGTCTGGCGCTCCCGTCGGCGCCTACATGTCCCCTCTGGCGGCCTGCTTCCTGGGCACGCGCACCTGCAGCCCGTTCGCCGCCGACACGCCGCCGACTGCGGCCACCGAGACCATGGCGGAGACCCTCGGCATCGGCGCGCCGCAGCCGTCCGAGCCGCAGCGCTGGTGGCGCCGGCAACGGCTGCCGGTCCGGATGCAGCAGCTCGAGGTGGTGACCGACATCCCCGCATCGGTGGTGCGCGCGGCGCTGCGCCCGGTGGTGGACTACGCGGAGCGCTGCTGGCACCGCGCGCTCGAGGACGAGGCCCTGCCGGCGCGCGAGCTGCGCGTGGAGGTGAGCGTCCGCGCCAACCGTGGCTACGCCAGCGCGCGTGGCGGCAGTGGCAGCGACACCGAGATCGGCCTGCGCTGTTGCCTCGAGCGCGCGCACGACGGCCTCGCCGAGGCGCTGATCACCGGCGCGTCGGTGCGGGCGCGTTATCGGCTGGCGCTCGGCAGCGACGACTGAAGGTTGCGGGCCGCTGGCGCGCCGCCGCCATGCCGCCGTGCCCGCTCCGCTCAGCCCGTCTGCGGCACGCGCACCGAGATGCCGGCGCGCGCGGCGAGGATCGCCGGCGCCTGGGGCACGCTGAGGATCAGCGCGCGCGCGTAGAGCAGGGCGCGCTCCTCGTCGGATAGATCCCCCGGCCGGCCGGCGGTGGCCTGCTCCAGCAAGATGGCCGCGGTCACGCTGACGTTGAGGCTCTCGACGAAGCCTCGCATCCCGATGCGCACCGTGCGCGTGCACGCCGCGGCCAGCTCGGCGTGGATGCCGTCGCGCTCGTTGCCGAGCACCAGCGCCAGGCGGGGGATGTCGCGCAGCTCGCGCGGCGCCAGATCCCCGGCGGGGTGGGTGGCCACCAGCTCGTGCCCGGAGCGCGCCAGGGCGGCGATGGCCTCGGCGCCGGTGGCGTAGGTGCGGGCCTCCACCCACTGCTCGGCGCCGCGCGAGACGGTGCGCGCGGCCAGGAAGGTCTCCAGGCGCTCCACCACGTGCAGTCGCTGCACGCCGAAGGCGTCGCAGGAGCGCAGCACCGCGGCGCCGTTGTGCGGATCGTGCGGCGCGTCCATGAGCACGGTCACCGAATCCAGCCGCTCCGCGAACACCCCCTGGAAGCGCGCGCGACGCTCCTCGGTGGCGAACGGCTCCAGCGTCGCCGCCACCTTGCGGGGGTCGAGGCCGGCCAGGGCCTCCAGCAGGCGCTGCTGCTCCTCGGCGATGTTCGCGCAGTTCGGCGTATTTCGGCGCACCGTCCCCTGCTTCTAACAGACCCGCAGTGTACGCATCGCGCCACCGCCGGCTCGCACCCGGCGCACTCGGTCTTCCCTCCGGCGCGGCGCCGTCCCAGCATGCGTGCCGTGAAGCGCCTCCTCGTCGTGCTGGTCACTGCCCTCCTCGCCGCCTGCGCCGGCGCTCCACCTCCCGAGCCCGGTGCGGCCGGGGGTCGCGGCGCGCCGACCGTGGAGGTCGGCGGCCAGACGCCGGGCGCGGCGGTCGTCTCCGACGCGGCCATCGCCGGCGACGTCGCCCCGGGCACCCAGGTTCCGGTTCGCCCCGGCGAGCCGAGCTGGGGCGACCCGACCGCGCTGGTCACCCTGGTCGTGTGGGGCGACTACCAGGACCCGTTCAGCACGCGCCTCATGACCACGCTGCCCACGCTGCGCGAGCGCCTCGGGCCGACGCGCCTGCGCATCGTCTGGAAGCACAACCCGCTGCCCTTCCACAAAGACGCGCACGCCGCGCACGTGGCCGCGGAGAGCGTGCTGCGCCTCGGCGGGCAGGCCGCGTTCTGGCGCTTCCATGACCTGTGCTTCGCCAACCAGAAGACGCTCGACCGCGATCACTTCGTCGACTGGGCCGAGGCTGCCGGCGTCGACGCCGATCGCTTCGAGGCGGCCTTCGACAGCCAGCGCTTCGCGCGCAAGGTGGACGAGGACGTGGCCGAGGGCCAGGCCATCGGCGTCATCGGCGCCCCGGTGTCGCGGATCAACGGCGTCGCCCTGACCGGCGCCCAGCCGCTGGAGAAGTTCCTTTCCATCATCGACGAGCAGACGCAGCTCGCCGAGGCGCGCCTGCGCGCCGGCACGCCGCGGCACCGCCTCTACGCCGAGCTCTCCGACGAGAACCAGCGCAAGGGCGCGGCGCCCACGCCCAGCGCCGCCTCCACCCCCGCGCCCGAGGACGACGAGCGCACCGTCTTCCGCCTCCCGGTCGGCAAGTCGCCGGTGCGCGGCCCGGCCACGGCGCTGGTGACCATCGTCATGTTCACCGACCTCGAGTGCCCGTTCTGCGTCAAGGTGATGACCACGCTCGACGAGCTGCTCGTCAAGTACGAGGGCAAGCTGCGCCTGGTCTACAAACACAACGCGCTGCCCTTCCACCCCGAGGCGGAGCGCGAGGCCGCGGTGGCCATGGAGGCGCGCGCGCAGCACGGCGACGCCGGCTTCTGGAAGGCGGTGGGCGTCCTGTTCGCGCGCACCGGCGAGATCACCGCTGCCGACTACGCGGCCTTCGGCAGCGCGCTCAAGGTCGACGCCGCCCGCCTGCGCGGGGCGGTCGACAAGAAGCGCTACCAGGCCGCCTTCGAGGACGACCAGCTCCTCGCCGACGACGTGAAGGCCACCGGCACGCCGCACTTCTTCATCAACGGGCGCCGCCTGGTCGGCGCCCAGCCGCGCGACAAGTTCGAGAAGCTCATCGACGAGGAGCTGGCCAAGGCCAGCAAGCTGGTCGCCGCCGGCACCCAGCCGGCCGCCGTCTACGACGCCATCATGAAGACGGCCAACCCGGGCCCCCCGCTTCCGCGGGTCAAGGTCCCGGCGCCGACCGCGGCGCAGCCCAGCCGCGGAGCGAAGAACGCGCGCGTCGTCATCCAGATGTTCTCCGACCTGCAGTGCCCGTTTTGCGCCAAGGTCGAGCCGACCCTCGACGACCTCCTCCGTGAGTTCCCGGGCCAGGTGCGCATCGTCTTCCGCCACCTGCCGCTGCCGTTCCACACCCACGCCGCCGCCGCGGCCGAGGCCGCCGAGGAGGCCTTCCGCCAGAAGGGCGACAAGGGCTTCTGGGCCATGGCCGATCTGATCTTCGAGGATCAGTCGGCGTCGGCGCTGTCGCGCGCGGGGCTGGCCGACAAGGCGCGCAAGCTGAAGCTCGACGTGGCCGCCTTCGACGCCGCCCTCGACACCGGGCGCCACCGCCCCAAGCTCGAGGCCGACCGCAAGGTCGCCGCCGAGGCTGGCTTCAGCGGCACGCCCGGCTTCGCCATCGGCGACTACTTCCTGGGCGGCGCGCAGCCGCTCGCCAACTTCCGTCGCCTGGTGCGCAAGGCGCTCGGCCCGCCGTCGCCGCCGTCGCCGGACTCGCTCCTCGAGCCGTCGACGCCGTTCGGCCCGCTGCAGGCCACGCCGACCTCGGCGCAGGCGGTGGCCGCCGCGGAGGCGCCGCAGTTCTCCGTCAGCCACCTGCTCGTCTCGTACCAGGGCGCCAAGCGTGCGGCTGCCGGCATCACCCGCACCAAGGCCGAGGCCAGGGCGCGCGCCGAGGAGGCGCTGCGCGTGGCCAGGTCCGGCGTCGCGTTCGAGCAGGTGGTGGCGCGCTTCTCCGACGAGCCGGGCGCGGCGCCGCGCGGCGGCAACCTCGGCACCTTCAAGCGCGGGGACATGGCGGCCTCCTTCCAGGCGGCGGTGGAGGCCACCGCACCCGGCAACCTCAGCGGCGTGGTGGAGACCGAGTTCGGCTTCCACGTCCTCTTGCGTCGCAAATAGGCGTCACTTGCAGTCGATCTTCTCGGCGGCGACGGTCCTCGCCCAGCCATCCTCGGCGGCCTTCTCCCAGCCAGACATGGGCGTCGGCACCGCGGTGTACTGCATGCGGTAGACGGCGAGCCCCTCGGCGCACTTCCTCGTCCCCTTGGCGACGCAGCTGGCGGCGCGCAGGAGCACGTTGGAGGAGCTGGAGTAGGCGCGCTCCCAGTCCATCTGCGCGCCGACGTCGCCCTTCGGTGACCCCTCGGCACGCATGCGCTTCGAGGTGTCGTAGGTCTTCTGCGCCAGCGCCTTGCAGGTGGCGCCGTCGCGCGCCTTGTCGGCGGCACGGACCTCCACGTAGGCGCGCTCGATGAAGTCCACGTCGTTCTTGGCCGTCGCCGAGGGGCAGGTCCGGTTGGCCACCTCGCGCGTCTCGCGATCGAGCTGTCGGTCCACCTTCTCGCGCTTGAAGTCGGCGGCGGCGAGCGCGGCCCGATAGTCGCGCACGCCGTCGTTGCATTTGCCGGAGCGCATCAGGCAGGTGGCGCGCAGGGTCTTGAACGCGAAGTCGTCGTTGAGGCGCGGGTCGAGCCCCATCGCGCGCGTGGCGCTGCCGACGCAAGCCGCTCCGTCGCCGGCCTCCTGCTTGCGCCTGGCGTCGGCGAGCGCCTCGTCCGCGCTGGCGTTCCTGGAGCGCGGGCGCGGCGAGCCGTCCGCGGCGGGGCCGGCGGCGTCCGCGTCGCTGGCGGCGGGGGAGGGCGCGGGCGCGGACGACGCCTGCACGGTGTTGCCGAGCGGGTTCTTGCCGCCGGAGATGGGCCGGAGCGCGAGCCGGATGGGCACCCGGCAGGCGCGCTGGTCCTGCGTCGTGCAGCTCTTCAGGTCGCCGCCGTTGCCCACCGACCTCTCGGCGCTGGCGCGCTTGCCGCCCCCGCCGATGGAACCGATCCCGGCGCTGGCCTCGGCCGAGCTCTTCTGCGCGCTGGAGAGCACGAAGGCGCCGAGGTTGTACGCCCACACCCAGTGCGTCGCGCCCTCGCAGCCCGGGTAGCTGGTCACGTCGTCGCGGAAGATGGCGTCCCGGCTGGAGGTGGCCACGCCGGAGACGAAGTACTCGAGGTGCAGCGACTCGCCGGCGGCGACGCGCCCGGACAGCTCGGCGGCGCCCAGCGGCAGCTTGGCGTAGAGCTCGCCCTCGTTCTCGACATCGAATCCCTGCACCGTGCCGCTGGTGAAGTGCGGTGTGCCATAGGCGCCGAGCCGCCCCGGGGCGGCCGGGTCGGAGCAGCCGTAGAGCACCTTCAGGTCGCAGCCCTGGTAGCGGACCAGCACCGTGTCGCGCGCCGCCTTGGCCTCGAAGCTGGCGAGGTCGGTCGCGTCCCACTCGACCACGAACGGCCGATCGTGGCCCTCGGCGGCCTGCTCGCACTTCTGTGCGACGGCGCTGCGCGAGAGCAGGCCGCTGCGTCCCTCCAGGGTCGGCGGCGGGGCGCCCCCGCAGGAGGTCATGACCAGGAGAGCCGCCGCGATCCCCGTTCGGACGAGCATGGCCGCGAGCCGTACGTACGTGCGGCAAGAGCGTCAAGGCCGCGCAGCGGGCAGACCCGCGCTCGTCGAGATCATCCAGCTGTCGTGCCGGAGCGCGTCGCGTCACCGCCGGTGCGGTGGCGCGTTCCGTCGGCTCACGGGCGCGGCCGCAGAGGGCCGGGCACCTGACAGATCGGGCAGCGGTCGACGATCTCCATCACCTTGCCGCAGTCCCGACAGTCGACGCGGTACCCGTGGAAGCCGGGGTCGCCGATGTCCACGGTGGTGCGCGCCTTGTCGGCGCGCTTGCCCTCCCAGCTGGTGCGCGCCGGAATGAAGGCGATGTAGCGGATCTCCTCGAGACCGCAGCGCGGGCAGGCCTCGGGCACCGGCCAACGGTTCTCGGTCTGCAGCGCCACGGCCAGCGCGCCGTCGGCGTGGCAGCGCGGGCAGACGGCCGCCTCGAAGAGCACCCGTTGGCAAGCCGCGCAGCGCGCGTCGTAGACGCCGTCGACGAACTTCTCGCCGTCGTACGACCACTTCACCGGCCCCACCGGCTCACCGCCCTGCAGCGGCACCAGGCCGTCCACGTACATGCGGAACGCGATCTTGCGTGCGCCGCAGGGGCAGCCAGCGGCGAGCAAGGCCTCGAACGACTCCTCGGTGAGGATGCCCACGTCCCGCTCTTAGCGCTTCGCCCGCCGGATCACGAGCGGCCCCTGCGCGCACGCGGTCGCAACTTGACAGCCTCACCACGCTGCCTCGATGCTTCGAGCACATGACGCGCGACGAGGCCGCAGCGATCGCCACCAAGTCGCTGCGCGCGCTGGAGGCGCAGGGCCTCGGCGAGGGCCTGGAGATCGCTCCGGACATGACGCTCGAGCGCGATGTTGGCTGGGCGTTCTTTCACGGCGCTGGCTACGGCTGGGGGCCGATCATCGTCACGCGCCGGGGCGTGGTGTACGTCAGCGGCTCGGCGTTCCCGCCAGAAACATTGCTCGAGGACGTACGCGTCATGTCCGGCGCGACCGCGAACCCCCTCCGGGTGCTGCGCTACCTCTGGCGTCGTCTGACCGACGGCCGAACACCGAAGCGCTTCACGCCCGAGCGCGCCCACGTCGGATGACCGGCGGCTGGCGGGCGGCTGCGCCGATCCATTGCGCCTTCGGACGGTCCGCTCTGCGTCCGACCGCACCCGATCGTGCTTGCAGGTGATGCCGATCCTGGCGCGGTGCTGCCGACGCCACCATGACCACCGCGCTCAGCCGCCCATCTTGCGCAGCGCCTTGCCCAGCCGCCGCTGCTGCTTGGCGCTCAGCGTCTCCAGCAGCTTCGGGGCCGTGCGCTCCAGCGTGCGCCGCGAATGCTCGAGCGCCGCCTGACCCGTGCTGGTGAGCAGCAGGTCGTGCCTTCGTCGATCGTCGTCGCGGCGGGCCGGCTCCAGGAACCCGGCGCGGGCGGCGCGGGCGATGGTGCGCGACAGGGTGGTCTTGTCGCGGCCGCTGGCGGCGGCCACCGCGCGCGGCGTGGTGTGCCCGGCGGCGACCCAGCTCCGGCAGCTCGTGCTGCTCGGGCGTGAGCCCCAGCGGCAAGAGCGCGGCCGCCAGCGACTGGCGCAGGCGCGTCCCGGCGTGGATCGCGGCCAGCACCAGCGCGGCTGCGTCGACGCGCCGCGCGCCACGCTTGCCTTCGCCGCGCTTGGCGCCAGCGCGCGCGTTGCTCGGCTTGTCGCCCGCCCCGTCGGCCACCGGGCCGCTCAGATCGGCTGTCCCATGAGCTCGGCCAGCGCGCGCACGTCGCGCATCAGCGCCTCGAACATGGGGAAGGTCAGCGCCTGCGGCCCGTCGGACAGCGCCTTGGCCGGCTCGGGGTGGACCTCGACCATCACCCCATCCACGCCCGTGGCCACCGCGGCGCGCGCCATCGGCGTCACGCCCCGCGCGTAGCCGGTGCCGTGCGACGGGTCGATGAATACCGGCAGATGGGTCTTGTCGCGCAGGAGCGGGACGATGCCCAGATCGAGCGTGTTGCGCGTCTCGGTCTCGAAGGTGCGGATGCCGCGCTCGCACAGGATCACCTGCCGGTTGCCGCGCGAGACGATGTACTCGGCGGCCATCAACCACTCGCGCACCGTCGAGGAGAGGCCGCGCTTGAGCATCACCGGCTTCTTCATCTCGCCGATGGCCTCGAGCAGCGAGTAGTTCTGCATGTTGCGGGCCCCGATCTGGAGGACGTCGGCGTAGTCGCAGACCATCTTCAGCGACTCCGTGTCCTTGACCTCGGTGATGATCGGCAGCCCGGTCCTGTCGCGCGCCTCGGCCAGCAGCTTCAGTCCGTCCTCGCGAAGGCCCTGGAACTCGTAGGGGCTGGTGCGCGGCTTGAAGGCGCCGCCGCGCAGCAGGTGGGCGCCGTGCTTCTTCACGTGGTCGGCGGTGCTCAGCACCTGCTCGCGGTTCTCCACCGAGCACGGGCCGGCCATGATGCACAGCCCCCCGCCGCCGATCTTCACCGTGCCGAGGTCGATGACCGTCGGGTCGGGTTGCACCTCTCGGCTCACCAGCTTGTACGGCTGGGAGACGG
>JBBJMR010000245.1:0-13559 GCA_037720395.1 Polyangiaceae bacterium | reverse complement strand
CTGGCCCGCCTGGCGGGCGCCTTCCTGCATGTCGCGCGCGCCCTGGCCTACGCGCACCGCCGCGGCGTGCTCCACCGCGACATCAAGCCGGAGAACATCCTGCTCGGCGACTTCGGCGAGGTGTACCTGGCCGACTGGGGCAACGCCAAGATCCTCGGCGACTCCGACGTGCCCTCGCACCGCGGCCGCGTCCCGGTCGACGAGACGCGCACCGAGCGCGCCGAGCGCCGTGGCCGCGAGCCCCAGAGCGGGCTCTCCGGGACGCCGGGTTACATCGCGCCGGAGCAGATCCGCGGCGACCGCAACCTGGTCGATCACCGCGCCGACATCTTCGCGCTCGGGGTGGTGCTCTACGAGATCCTCACCGGCGAGCACCCCTTCGACGCGCCCACCGTGCTCACCGTCATCCTGGCCACCCAGTCGCGCGAGCCGAAGCCGCCGCGCTCGCTGGTGCCGACCTGCCCGCTGGTCCTCGAGGACCTGTGCCTGGCCATGCTCTCCAAGGACCCGGCCAAGCGCCCGGAGTCGGCGGAGCGAGTGGCCGGCGAGGTGGAGTCGTTCCTGGAGGGCGCCAAGGAGCGCTCGCGGCGCCGCGAGGAGGCGCAGAAGCTGTGCGAGCTGGCCAAGGTGCCGGTGGCGCGTGACCGGGCGCTGGCCGCCGAGCGCGACCAGCTGGTGGCGGAGGCGCGCAAGCTGCTGCTGGAGGTGAAGGGCTTCGAGCCCATCGACCGCAAGCGCCCCGGCTGGGAGGTGGAGGACCGCGCCGCCGCGGTGGAGCGCGAGCAGGCCCGCACCATGGCCCAGGCCATCGACCTCTACACCAAGGCGCTGGCCTACGATCCCGAGCTCACCGAGGCCCGCGCCGGGCTCGCCGACCTCTACTGGTCGCGCGCGGTGGCCGCGGAGCAGGAGCGGCGCCAGGCGGCGCACGTCTATTACGAGGCGCTGGTCTCGGAGTTCGACGTCGGCAAGTACGCGGCCCTGCTCAAGGCCGACGCGGTGCTCTCGCTCGACTCCAACCCCACCGGCGCCACCATCCTCGCCTACCGCTACGTGGAGAAGGACCGGGTGCTGGTGGCCAGCGAGGAGCGCTACCTCGGGCGCACGCCGCTCAAGGAGGCGCGCCTCAACCCCGGCAGCTACCTCATCGTCCTCGAGCGCGCCGGCTTCCGCGATGCGCGCTACCCGGTGCTCCTGCAGCGCGGCGCGCACCACGTCGCCGACATCAACCTCTACTCCGAGGCCGAGATCGGCGAGGGCTTCGTGTACGTGCCCGGCGGCTCCTTCATCGCCGGCGGCGACCCGGAGGCCTACGACCCGCTGCCGCGCCAGGAGGCGCACGTCGGCGACTTCGCCATCGCTCGCTTCCCGGTGACCTTCCGCGAGTACTGCGCCTTCCTCGACGCCATCGACCCGCGCGACCCGGTGCTCACCCGCAGGCGCGCGCCCCACGACAACAGCGGCAGCGAGGGCTTCGCGGTGGCGCGCAGCGACGAGGGAAAGTGGGCGCCGCTCTCCTTCCTGGAGGGCGAGGCGCGCCGCCTCTTCCCCGCCGAGGAGGGGCACCTCTGGAACATCCCGGTGCTCATGGTCGACTGGTTCGACGCGCTCGCCTACTGCCGCTGGAAGAGCGAGGCCTCGGGCGCCGACGTGCGCCTGCCCACAGAGCTGGAATGGGAGAAGGCGGCGCGCGGCACCGACGGGCGCTTCCACCCCTGGGGCGACCACTTCGATCCGACGTTCTGCCTGATGCGCTTCTCGCGGCCGTTCCGCTGGCAACCGGAGCCGGTGGGCACGTTCCCCACCGACACCTCGCCGTACGCGGTGCGCGACATGGCCGGCGGCATGCGCGAGTGGGTGGGCGACATCCACGGCGAGCGCACCTGGGAGGAGAACGCCGCCGAGCCGGAGCCGGCGGCGGAGGGCGAGCGCGAGGCCGCCTCGTGGCGCATCTATCGCAGCGGCAACTGGGCCGCGGAGGCCAAGCGCTGCCGCTCCGCCTCGCGCACGCGCTTCGTGGCGCTGTCGCGCGACAGCGCGCTGTCGTTCCGGGTGGCGCGGTCGCTCCGGCGCGGCTGACCGTCGCTCCGGCGCGGCTTGCCGCCCTGCGGCTCGCGAGGCTCCGCCAGGAAGACCTCGCTCCTGTCGAGGTCAGCCCGCGTCGAGCAAGAGGGCCAGGGCCGTGGCCGCGCCCGCGTCGCCCCACTCGGCCAGCTCGGGCGGGATGCGGACGCTCATCGGCTCGCCGGGGCCGTCGCAGCCGCGCTCGCCGAGGTACTCCACCGAGCGATCCGGCGTCGTGCCGGGGGCCGGCCGATCGTCGAGGTCGTTCTCGTCGTAGTCGAAGAGGGCGATGATCTGCTTGCGCGCCTCCGCCTCGTCGTAGCGGCGCAGCTGGTAGTGGCACTTGCCGATGGTGCCGCTGAGCACGTCACCGCTCAGGGTGAAGTCCGAGTTGCGATAGGCGATGGACCCGACCGCGCGCAGGACGCCCTTGTCGCGTCGCGCGGCGATCACGAACGGCACCGCCCCGATGACGCCCCTGGCCGAGCTACCGCGCACGTCGATGCTCACCGGCCGCCCCCAGGCCGTGCCGCGCACCGCGCTGTCGTCGGGATCGGTGTAGCGCGAGATGCGGATGTCCGGCCCGAGCGCGAAGCGGGGGTCGATCTTCGCCGAGTAGACGTTGCGCTGCGCGCGCACCACGAAGGAGTCGTAGGTCTCCGGCTCGTCGTAGAGGTCGTGCTGCGACGGGAAGGTGGTCGGGTTGTAGTCGTACGCGCAGCCGCTGGCGGCGCCGAGCAACACGAGCCCCGTGATGGCGATGGTCCTGTGCATGGTCGACCTCCTCGCGCGATGGCTATGGGCGACAGGGTAGCCCCAGGCCGGGCGGGACCGCCATCCACGCCGGCAGGCCGGGCGTCGGAAATCTGCGCGGCGGCGCGGCTCAGCCCGGCGGGTCGAGGTACTCGACGGTCACGCCGCGGTGGGTGCGCAGGACGGTGCGGCCCGGGGTGCGGGACACGATCCACTCCGGCCCGACGGGCACCTTGCCCATTCCGCCCGGGGTATCGACGATGAGCTTGGGCAGCGCGATGCCGCTCAGGCGGCCCTGCAGGGCCTCCATCAGCGACAGGCCGGTCTCCAGCGGCGTGCGCAGGTGCCCGGTGCCGCGCACCGGATCGGCCTGGAGCAGGTAGTACGGACGCACGCGCCAGCGCACCAGGCCGCGGAAGAGCGCCTCCAGGGTGGCGGCGTCGTCGTTCACGCCGCGAAGGAGCACGCTCTGGTTCATGACCGGGAAGCCGGCGTCGACGAGGCGGCGGCAGGCGCGCTCGGCCTCCGGCACCAGCTCCTTCGGGTGGTTGAAGTGGGTCATCACCCAGATGGGGTGGAAGGGCCGCAGCGCGCGCACGAGCTCGGCGGTGACGCGCTGGGGCAGGGTCACCGGCACGCGCGTGGCGAGGCGGATGGTCTCCACGCTGGGCACCTGGCGCAGGCGGCGCAGCACGCGCACCAGCCGATCGGTGGAGAGGGTGAGCGGGTCGCCGCCGCTGACGATGACGTCGCGCACCTCGGGGTGCGCACAGAGCCAGCGCATGGCCGGCTCCAGGGCCTCGAGCGGGATGGCGCCGCCGCCGTCGCCGACCATGCGCGAGCGCGTGCAGAAGCGGCAGTACACGGCGCAGCGATCGGTGACCAGCAAGAGGGCGCGGTCGCGGTAGCGCGAGACGAGGTGCGGCGCGACCTCGTGCGCCTCCTCGCCGAGCGGGTCGGCGAGGTCGCCCGGCACCTCGCGCGCCTCGTCGATGCGCGGCACGCACTGGCGGCGGATGGGGCACGCTGGGTCGTGGCGATCGCACAGCGCCAGGTAGTGCGGCGTGACCCGTATGGGCAGGCCGGCCTCCTCGGCGCGCCGCGCACCGGCGATCTCGTCGGGCGTGAGGGAGAGGTGCGCGGCGAGATCGGCGACGGAGCTGGCTGCGTGGCGCAGCTGCCACGTCCAGTCGCGCTTGCCGGCGCGGCGGGCGCGTGGCCGAGGTGGCGGTTCGGCAGAAGGTGGCGGCTCGGCCCGCGCCGGCTCGACGAGCAGCTTCAGGCGCCTCGCTTCGCCTTCGCGCGCTTGGTCGGCCGGGCGGCGCGTCGGCGCGGGTCAGCCGCGATTCAAGGGACCGCGGCATCGGCGGGTACGGCAGGCACGGCGGGCGCGGCGGCATCGGGGACGGGCGCACCGGCGTCGGCGGCGGCCGCGGACCTGGCGCGGGCCAGGGCTGGCTGCCGACTGGGTGTCGGTCTTGTCCAGACCCTCGGGCATCTTCACCGAGGCCAGGGCGCGCTCGTCGATCTCCACGGTGATCTTCTGGCGCAGGTCGGCCTCAAGCTGCTTCTCCTTTTCGAGCATGCGCTGCTGGAGGATGGCCACGCGGATGGAGCGATCCGACTCCTGCAGCGAACGCGCGTGCGCCGCGGTGATGCCGCTCAGGCGCAGGATGAAGAACTTGCCGTCGGACTCGACCAGCGCCGCGCCGACGTCGCCGACCTTGGTCACGACGGTGAAGACGGCGGCCCGCACCACCTCGGGCACGCGCGGGTTGGCCCCCTTGGGATCGTCGGGCGGGCCGACGATGCCCAGGTCGCCGGCGAGATCGGCCGGCGAGGCGCTCTTCTGCTTGTTGGCGTTGATGGAGTGCTTGTTGTGCAGCGCGCCCCACTCCTCGGGGCTCTTGATCTTCTGCGCCGCCTCCAAGACCTTCTGCGCGGCGGCCCTGTCCTCCATGATGATCGCCGAGACGCGACGCCGCTCGGGCTCGCGGAAAAGTCCCTGGTTCGTGTCCCAGTAGGCGCGCACCTCGTCGGCGGCGATGTTCGCCGGCGGCGGCAGGTCGGCGCGGGCGCGGGCCAGCATGGCGTCGCGCAGGATCTGCCGGATGGCGTCCTCGTTCTCGGGCTGCTTGTCGAGGCCGCGCCGGCGCGCCTCGGCGGCGAGCAGCTCCACGTCCACGATGTCGCCGAGCTGCTCGCGGCGGCGCTCCTTGGTCTGGTAGCGGAGGCGATCGAACTGGTCCATCCGCTCCAGGCTGCGCGCGAAGTCGCCGAGGGTGATCACCCGGTCGCCGACCTTGGCCACGGTGCGCGAGGCCTGCTCCGCGGTCAGCCCGGCCACGGTGCCGCCGTCGGGCGCGGTGGCCAGCGGCGCGTCGTCGCAGCCCCCCAGCACGGTGGTGAAACAGATGGCCAGGGCCAGCGGGATGCGGCGCACGATGGGCATCGGAGGTCGCGATGTAGCACGGTTTGCGGCGCCCGGGATCCCGGTGGCTGGGGGCTTGGCTTCCAACGTCGGGTCGGGTAGCGGTGCCCGGTGTCCCGCGACCTCGACTCCTTGATGCCCCCGCCGGCCGCGCAGCCAGGCCTGAAATACAGCCGGGTGCTGCTGAAGATAAGCGGCGAGGCGCTTTGCGGCGAGGACGGTGGGTTCGGCATCGACCCCAACACGCTGACCCGCGTGGCCGCCGAGCTCGCGGAGCTGCACGCCATGGGCGTCCAGGTGGGCGTGGTCGTCGGCGGCGGGAACATCTTCCGCGGCCTCAAGGGCGCCAGCTCGGGGATGGACCGCACCCAGAGCGATCACATGGGAATGCTGGCCACGGTGATCAACTCGCTCGCCCTGCAGGACGCCCTGGAGAAGGCCAACGTGCCTACCCGCGTGATGACGGCCATCGAGATCCGCCAGGTGGCCGAGCCGTACATTCGCCGCCGGGCCCTGCGCCACCTGGACCGAGGGCACATGGTGGTCTTCGCCGCCGGCACCGGCAACCCGTACTTCTCCACCGACACCGCCGGCGCGCTGCGCGCGATGGAGATCAACGCCCAGGCGGTGCTCAAGGCGACCAAGGTCGAGGGCATCTACGACCGCGACCCGGCCAAGCATCCGGAGGCCACGATGCTCAAGCGCGTGGCCTACGATCACTTCCTGGCAAATCGCATCGGGGTCATGGACGCCACGGCGGTGGCGCTGTGCCGGGACAACAAGATGCCCATCCGGGTGTTCAAGCTCGGGGACCGAGGGAACATCCTCAGGGTTTGCCGGGGTGAGGACATCGGCACCATCGTGGAGTGAGACCGGAGGCCGCAGTGAACGAACTGGACCTCGGAATGCCCCATCCGCCGGGATCTGGCCGGGACGCTCTCCCCCGAGTTGCGCAGCGGCCCGACAGGGGCTAAGGTCCGCGACCCTATATGGCTCGTGTAACCGTCGAAGATTGTCTCGAGCGCGAAGAGAACCGCTTTGCTCTCGTCGTGCTCGCCGCCGCTCGTACCCGCCAGATCATGAAGGGATCCGAGCCGCTGGTGCGCACCAAGAACAAGCCTTCGGTCAGCGCGCTGCGCGAGATCGCCGCCGGCAAGGTGCACTTCCACCGCAACACGAGCGACGTCGTGAACGAGTGGGTGGCGCAGCAGCTGGAGCTGAACAAGTAGCTCCCGGTCTCTGGCCCGACGGCGCATCCCCTGAGCCGCGACCGCGAGCTCGACGCCGGTAGCGAGGCGCACTACCTCGACCCGGCGTACTACACCAAGACGTACGCGCGTCGCCTCGACGACGTCCGCTACTACGCCGACCTGTGCGCGGAGCGCGGGGGGCCCGTGCTGGAGTACGGCTGCGGCAACGGGCGCATCACCATCCCCATCGCCCGCTCGACGGTGCAGGTCACCGGCGTCGACCTGTCGGCGCCCATGCTCGCCGATCTGCGGCGGCGCCTCGGCGAGGAGCCGCCCGAGGTGCGCGCCCGCGTCACCGTGAAGCGCGGCGACATGCGCAGGGTCGAGCTCGGGGCGACGTTCCCGCTGGTGCTCTGCCCGTTCAACGCGCTGCTGCACCTCTACACGCGGCCCGACATCGAGCGCTTCCTGGCGCGCGCGCGTGCGCACCTGAAGAAGGGCGGAGAGCTGGTGTTCGACGTGTCGTCACCGGAGCCCTCGGAGCTGGCGCGCGATCCGATGCGCGCCTACCAGGCGCCGCGCTTCGTGTACCCCGACGAGGGCAAGGGGACGCTGGTCCGGTACAGCGAGCGCTTCGACTACGACCGGCTGCGCCAGGTGCTGTTCGTGGCCATGGAGTTCACGCCGGTGCGCGGCGGCGCGCCGTGGATGACGCCCCTCGCACACCGGCAGCTCTACCCCCAGGAGCTGGAGGCGCTGCTGCACTACAACGGCTTCCGCGTGGTGCAGCTGTTGAACGGATTCAACGGGCAGCCAGCGACGCGCGACTCGCAGACGCTCGTCTACCACTGCCGCGCGCGCCGCTGAGCGCGGGAGAAGAGCGGCGTTGGTAACGCTGTGACGCCGCGGTCGTTGCTGCGTCGAGATCGGGCACGGGCACGTGTACGTACGTCCCGCCACCGTCGTGACCGACCCGTGGCTGCCGGACCTGCCGGCGGGGTCACAGGGGCGGCACGCCCCTGCGCCTGTCGACTGTCAAACCCCGATGTACAGGCGGTGGGCGAAGTTGCGCTCGAGCTTGGCGCGCAGCACCTTCTCGGCGGCGCTCTCGATGTCGTACTCGACGCGCTTGAACTCGAAGCGCTTGGCGTCGGTGTCGTAGACCGTGTAGCTGGCGCGGTTGTCGTAGTCGCGCGGCTGGCCGACCGAACCGACGCTGACGATGTACTTACGGTTGCTCTCGAGGACGAAGTCGACGGCCGGGAGCTCCTCCACCGTGGTCGGCGTGAGCGCGAACACCTTGCAGAGGTGCGAGTGCCCGATGAGCGTGAGGTGGCCGAGCTCGGCGTACATCGGCAGGCACTCGCGCGCCTGCTCGGGCGCGAAGATGTACTCGAACTCCTCGAGGCGCACCGGCGAGCCGTGGCAGAGGTCGAGGCCGATGTCGTTGAGCTTCTCGCGGTACGTCAGGTTGCGCAGCCACGAGGCGTTCTCCGAGGAGAGCATGGCGGCGTGCGTGTCGAGCGCCTGGCGCGCGGCCTCGTAGTAGTACGAGTAGTCCATGCGGCCGGCGACCGCGGCGTCGTGGTTGCCGAGGATCGTCTTCTTGGAGATCTTGCGCACGAGGTCGGCGCACTCGTTCGGCGAGCCGCCGTAGCCGACCGTGTCGCCCAGGCAGTAGTACGTGTCGATACGCTCGCGCCGATACGCCTCGAGCACGGCGCTCAGAGCCTCGTAGTTCGCGTGCGTGTCGCTGAAGATGCCGATGCGCATGGAGGTAGAGCGGTAGAGCGACAGTACCATGTCGCTGCGATCAGCGGTCAGGATTTCGAGCTTGCCGAGCGCTCGTGACGGGCGCAGAGCAGCCGTCACCATGGGTAGCGGCGGCGATCGGCACACGAACGGACATGGCGGCGGGCATGCGGCGCCGTCCGACCCGGGTAGCGGCCGCGGCGAGGAGCCGGACCAGGACGACGACGCGCCGGAGAACGTCGAGGACCTCCTCGGCATCGCGCTGCCGACGCACGAGGCGGGGCCGGCGCCGGCCGAGGTGGCGGAGCTGGCGGCGGCCTGTGAGCGCATCGTCGAGCGCGCGGTCGGCGTCCGCCCCGATTACACGCTGGAAACGCTCCCTCTGGTGGATCACTGGCTGGAGGGCGCCCGCGGCGAGGTGGCCGTCGACGTGACGCGCGTCATCGTGCAGGCGGGCGGCGCTTACTTCGGAGAGGTCGTCCGGCGCCGTCACCCGTCCTGGTGGGCCCTGGGTAACGGCGACCCTGCCGAGTGGGAGATCCAGTTCGAGTCCACCTACCTGTCGTTGCGCCCGGTGGAGGTCGTCCGCGAGGCGCTGCGGACGCGCGAGGTCGCCGACGGCGACGAGTCCTTCGAGGACCCCGCCGGGGACATCGCCCTGCTCGACATCGACGAGGACGACCGCGCCGCCGTGGTGGCGCGCCTGGCGGAGCTGCCGGAGGTGTCGGAAGCGGAGTACCGATCGTTGGCGACCCTCATCGAGGTGATCGATATCGCGGTCGAGACGGCGAGGTCGAGGAGGATGGGAGCCGAGGAGCCGGAGCCCAGCCTGGAGCCCGAGGACTACCAGCGCTGACGGCGGGGACGGGCGGCTAGCGCACCGACGCACGGGTCCTCGCTGCCGCCAGGTCTCGCGTTCGCGAATGCCTCGACGCCAAAACGGTACCCACACCCTCTCCACATCGGGAGGGTCCTGATATCGTCGCCCATCGCATGGTCTGGATCCTCGCCGCGCTGGTCGCGCTCATCGCCTGGGCGCTGTGGTTCGTCCTCGATCTGGCGCTGTGGATCCCGATCGTGGCGACGGTGGTGGTGCTCGTCGCCGCCATCGGCATCTTCATCTTCCGCAAGGTGCGGGCGGCCAGCGCTGCCAAGGGGCTGGAGCGCGCGCTGGCTGCGCAGGGCATGCAGCAGGCTGCCAATGCGCGGCCGGAGCGGCGCGCCGAGATCCAGGAGCTGGCGAGGCAGATGCAGGGCGGCATCAGCGCCCTCAAGGGGTCGAAGCTGGGGGGAGGGCGGAGCGGTGCGGCGGCGCTCTACTCCTTGCCCTGGTACGTGATCATCGGCCCCCCGGGCGCCGGCAAGACCACCGCGCTCAAGCACTCCGGGCTGGTCTTTCCGCACGACCAGGCGGGCGGCGGCGGCGGGGTGCGCGGCGTGGGTGGCACGCGCAACTGCGACTGGTGGTTCACCAACGAGGCGATCCTCCTCGACACCGCCGGTCGCTACACCACCGAGCAGGACGATCGCGACGAGTGGATCTCGTTCCTCGGCATGCTGCGCAAGTTCCGCAGCCGCCGGCCGATCAACGGCATCCTGGTGGCCATCAGCATCGGCGAGCTCATCGACGCCAACGAGCAGCAGATCGAGGCCACCGGCAAGAAGATCCGCGCCCGCATCGACGAGGTGATGACCGAGCTGCACATGACGGTGCCGGTCTATCTGCTCTTCACCAAGGTCGACCTCATCGCCGGCTTCGTCGAGTTCTTCGGCGACATGGTGAAGAGCACCCGCAACCAGGCCTGGGGCACGACGTTCCGGTTGAGCATGCCCAAGACCCAGCCGGGGCACATCTTCGCCGTCGAGTTCGACACCCTGGTCAAGCAGCTGCACGCCCGCGCGCTCAAGCGCCTCTCCCAGGAGCGCAACCGCGAGGCGCGCGAGAAGATCTTCCAATTCCCGCTGGAGATGGCGGCCACCAAGAACGCGCTGGCCGAGCTGGTGAACACCATCTTCCAGGTGAACTCCTTCCAGGGCACGCCCATCTTCCGCGGCTTCTACTTCACCAGCGGCACGCAGGAGGGGCTGCCGCTCGAGCGCGTGCTCGGGCGCATGGGCGCGGCTATGGGCATCCGCCCGGCGCAGCAGGCGCAGGCGCGGCCGCAGGTGGAGCCGAAGAGCTACTTCCTGCACGACGTCTTCATGAACGTCGTCTTCCCCGACGGCGACGTGGCGGCGCGCAGCGAGTCCGAGGTGCGGCGCCAGCGCGTCATGCGGGTGGCGGTGGCCGGCGCGGCGCTGGCGCTGTCGCTCATCGTCGCCCTGCCGAGCGTGGTCTCGTTCTTCAACAACCGCGCCTTCCTGGCGGAGACCGAGAAGCGCATGCGCGCGGTGGCCGGCATCCAGTGGGGGGACGGGCGCCCGGCCACCGACAAGGTGGCGGTGCTGGCGCCGGCGCTGGAGCGCCTGCACGAGATCGACGCCTACCGCGAGGAGGGGGTCCCCTTCGGCATGGGCTGGCTCATGTACCAGGGCGACGAGGTCTATCGCCCCGCGGTGCGCACCTACGTCTACAGCGTGCAGCAGGGCTTCGCGCAGCCGGTGAAGCTGCGCCTCGAGGAGCGGCTCAAGGTCATCGGCGGGCAGCAATACCTGCGAGAGCGCACCGACCTGAAGACCTACCTGATGCTCAGCGACGTCGAGAACCTCGACGTCGACTGGGCCACCGGGCGCCTGACCCAGGTGTGGGCGGAGATGCTGCGCGCCACGACCAACGTGCCGGAGGCGCAGCTCATCGAGTCGCTGACGCCGCACGTGAAGTACTACCTCGAGCTCCTGAAGAGCAAACGCGTCGAGCCGCTGCCCGCCGCCACCGAGCTCGTCGCCAGCGCGCGCCGCTCCCTGGCGGCGGTGCCGGTGCGCAAGCGGTACTACGACCAGTTCGTCAACGTGCTCGTCGACGAGAAGTACGACGAGACCAAGGACAACGCGCGCGCCAACAAGAAGTACCCGCCCCTGTCGCTGGGGGAGCTGTTCCTCGATCGCCCCGACGTGCTCAAGGTGGTGGGCGGTGCGCGCTTCGCCAAGGAGAAGCGCTGGCAGGAGGTGGAAGGGCCGTACACCGACAAGGGGCACCTGGCGGTGGTCAAGTACATCGCCGTGGGGCGCGAGCTGCTGGAGAGCGAGCAGTGGGTGGTGCCGCTGACCGATGACGAGAAGGGCGAGCGGGTCACCAAGAACCTCGGCGACCTGGCCGCCGACTACGAGGAGCAATACATCCGCCAGTGGAGCGACTTCCTGGCGGACATCGTGGTCAAGGAGCCGGCGACCCTCAAGGAGGCCGTCGAAACCTACGCGCTCCTGGCCCAGCCGGAGTGGCCCTACCTGCGCATATTGCGCGCGCTCGAGGACCACACGCAGTGGAAGAAGGATCAGGGCGCGCTCGAGGAAGGCGCGGCGGGCAAGGGCGGCTCGGCGATCAGCAAGGCCATCAGCACCAAGGTGAAGCTCGACATCAAGGTCGACCTCAAGTCCATCGCCGGCCGTGCCTCGCGCGTCCCTTCGGTCTTCAAGCGCACGGTGGAGTTCGGGGTGCCGCAGGGCGCCGGTGCGGCCCCGGTCACCGACACGCCGCTGGCCAAGTACCTGTCGCGCCTCGGCGCGCTGCGCGACGAGATGCAGCGCACCATCGACAGCACGCCGAGCGCCTCGCCGGCGGTGATGAACCAGCAGCTGACGGACGCCAGCAAGGAGGCCGAGGCCATGCTGCAGCCGTTCGACGACAAGGCGCGCCAGGTGGTGAAGCCGCTGCTGATGTCGCCGCTGCGCGTGGGCGGCCGCGGCCCCGCGGGGCTGCGGCTGCGCTGACAAACGCGCCCCGACACCCGGGCGCGGCTGTGCCCGCGCCCGTGCCGCGGCGAGGAGCTCACCGGAAGCCAGATTCGCCGGGGCGCTCAGGCCCACGCAGATCGTTCACGATTGCGGCCGGGGAGCGCCAGGCGCGCGGGTCAGCGCACACGCTCGATGGCGGCGGCCATCCCCGCATCGGCGCGCGCCAGCAGCCGCGCGGTGCCGCCCTCGAGCACCGCGGCCTCGTCGACGCGGTGCGCGCGGCCGTGCAGGGCGGCGAGCTTCACGCGCGCCACCAGCGCAGCAAAGGCCTCGGAGGCGATGTCGATGGGGTCCATGGCCAGGCGATAGGTCTGCACCGCGTGGGCGTCGTCGCCGAGGGCGTCGTAGGCCAGGGCAGCGTCGAGCGCCACGCGGCGGCGCGCCTCGAGCTCGCCGCGCTCGCAGGCCTCGAAGCGCTCCACCGCCGCGGCGTCGCCGTGCAGCAAGCGCACCAGAGGCACCGTCCCCACCAGCGCGCTATGCGCCTCGACCGGGTCGCCGAGAGACGCGCTCTCGGCCAGAGCCTCCAGCTCGTCGAGCGCGGCGCGGGCCTGCGCGCGGCCCAGGGCGACGTCGGCACGGTCGCGCGCCAGCGCCAGCTCGGCGGCGAGGCGCGTGCGGCGTGACAGGGCCAGCTGCGTGGCATCGCGCGCCGCGGCGGTGAGGACCTGGAGCATGTCGGCATTCGCTGGCGCGGCCGAGAGCCAGCGGCGCACGCGGACGTTGTGGTAGGCGTGGAAGGCCGCGAGCACGGGCTGGGCCACGCGCAGCGCCTCGACCTGGCGCTGCTCCAGCGACTGGGCCTCGGCGACGCGGCCCTCGAGCAGGTAGCTGCCGACCATGGAGAAGGCGGCGTCGGCGGCGGCACCGCGATCGGCGCTGGTGAGTCTCGGCGCGGCGAGCCGGCGCGCAGCCTCCGGCTCCAGCGCGGCGAGCTCCAGCCAGATCGAGGTCGGGGAGCGCTGGCGATCGGGGTCGAGGCGCACGGCGAGCGATGCCGAGGTGCGTGCCTCGTCGAAGCGCCCCTCGAGCACCAGCAGCCGTACCGCGGAAGGTGCCGCGCGCGTCTCGGGGAGAATGGCGGTCATGGCGTCGACATAGCGCCGGCTGCGCGCGAGGTCGCGGTCCTGCGGCTCGCTGGTCGCCAGACGCAGCGCGCGCATGGCGTGGGTGGGGTGCTCGACCAGCAGCTCCTCGAGGCTGGCCAGCCCCTCGTCTCGGTTGCCGGCGAGTAGGAAGAGCGTGGTGGCCAGCGAGGCCACGTCGCCGTCCGCGCCATCGAGGCTGCGGGCGCGGCGCGCCAGCTCCAGCGCGTGCCCGCGCTGCGCCGGGCTCTGATCGCGGAAGAAGGTCAGGTGTGCTTCGACCGCGAACCGCCGCGCCTCGGGCAGGGCGCCCAGAGCGGCCACGCCCTGCTCCAGGGCCTCGATCCGCGCGCGCGTGCCGGCCTTGGCCAGCACGGCGGCGATGAGGTGCAG
>JBBJMR010000244.1:0-13579 GCA_037720395.1 Polyangiaceae bacterium | reverse complement strand
GGCGAAGAGCGCGGTGCGCATCTCGGTGGCGCTCTGGAAGCGCACCGTGGGGTGACGCGCCAGCGCGCGCATCACCAGCTCGTCGACAGGATCGGGGATGCCCCGCGACGGCGCGCGGTCGCGCGGGCGCTCCGGGCTACCCTTGGTCTTGGCGTCGAGGATGGCCACCGCGCTGCCCTCGGCGAAGGGGATGCGCCCGGTGAGCATCTCGTAGAGCACGCAGCCGAGCGCGTAGATGTCGGCGCGGTGATCGACCTGCCCCGAGGCGGCCTGCTCGGGCGCCATGTACTCGGGCGTGCCGAAGAGGGTCACGCCGTCGACCGTGGCGGCGCCCACCGCCTCGCTGGTGGCGCCGGCCTCGGCCGCGCCGCGGGCGATGCCGAAGTCGAGAAGCTTCACCTCGCCACCGAGCGTCAGGAAGACGTTGGCAGGCTTGATGTCGCGGTGGACCAGGCCGGCGGCGTGTGCGGCCTCGAGCGCGGCGAGCATCTTGTCGGCCACACCGAGCGCCTCGCGCCAGTCGCAGCCGCCGAGGCGCGCCAGGTAGCCCTCCAGCGTCTCGCCCTCGAGCAGCTCCATGGCCGAATAGCAGCGGCCGTCGCTGGCCACGCCGAAGTCGTGGACGCGCGTGAGCCCGGGGTGGGAGAGCCGCTCGAGCGCGCGCGCCTCGCTGCGGACGCGCTCGGCGTACTCGGCGCTGCCGGCGGCCAGCACCTTGAGCGCCACGCGGCGCCCGAGGTCGACGTGCTCGGCGTCGTAGACCACGCTGCTCGCGCCGCGACCGATCTCGCGGCCGAGCTGGTAGCGCGTGCCGGGCAGGGCCCTCCTCCTCCGCCTCGCGGCGCGCGGCCTCGGCGCTGTGGACGGGGCGCGGCGCCGGCGTGGGCGGGCTCATCGCGTTCTGGGCGCGAGCGGCGGCGACCAGGCGCGCGAACTCGCGGCGGCTCTTCTGCGGCTCGCCGGGGAAGAGGTTGCGCATCAGCTCGGCGGCGCGCGCGCGCACGCTGCGTTCGCCGCTGGCCAGCACCGGCGCCGCCGACAGGAGGCGGGCCAGGTCGTTGGCTGCGGTGCGGCTGGCCAGGTAGCGGGCGTCGCGCTCGAAGGCAGTCAGCTTGGCGATGATGCTGTCGAGGTCCGCCGGCGCCCCCACGGTCTCCGCGATGGCCGGCGGGTTCTGCTCATTCTTGGCCACCTTGGCCATGTGGTCCTGCGCTTCGCCCTGGAGGAAGCGGCGCCCGGCGCACAGCTCCCAGAGCATCACGCCGAGGGCGTAGATATCGACGCGCGCGTCACCGGGGTCGCCGTTCGCCACCTCGGGCGCGACGTAGCCCGGCTTGGCGAAGACCACGCCCGCGACCGTGTGGCAGCGGCGGTTCTGTCCGCGGGCCGTGCCGAAGTCGATGATCTTGATGTCGCCGCCGAAGCCGAGCATCACGTTCTGCGGCGACAGGTCGCGGTGCACGATGGACAGCGCGCGCCGGGCGGCGTCTTGGCGATGTTGCAGGTGAGCGAGCGCCTGGGCGATCATCGTCGCCACCGCCACCGCGTCGGGCCAGGCCATGCGCTGGCCGACGGCCAGGGCGCGCGCGCGCACGTCACCGAGGCTGCGACCCTCGACGTACTCGACGACGGCGTACGGCTCGCCGGTGGCGTCCTCGATGGCCGCGTCCAGCACCTGGGCCACGCCGTTGTGGGTGAGCTGCGCCTGGACGCGCGCCTCGTCGAGGAAGCGGGCGATGAAGCTCGGGTCGGTGGCGTGCTCGCGCCGGATGATCTTCACCACCACCGGGCGCTCTGCGCCCTCGAGGCCGGTGGTCGACGCCAGGAAGACCTCGCCCATGCCACCGCGGGCGATGCGACGGAGCAGGACGTAGCGCCCGAGGGAGCGCGGGAGGTCGGACGGAGGCGTGCTCGGCCGCGGCGCGGGCGGGGCGTCGGGGGCCGGCTTCGCTTCGGCAGACGGAGTCGACATGCCGGCGACCTTCGAGGAGGAGGCGGGTTTGGGCCAAGTTCTGGCCCCGCGGCGAGCCGACGGGGACTCACCGCCCGCAGGGGCACTGCTCCAGGCGACAGACGCATGAGCCCCAGCCGGCGCCGTCCGGAAGGCACGATTGCCGACCCTCGGCGACGGTCATGGGACACGAGCACGTCCTCGCCTGCTGCGGCACGCAGACGGGTTGCGCGTCAGCCTCGCTGCATGAAAGAGGGGTGAGCAGCATGGCGAGCACCGCACCGCGCCCCACCGAACGCAGCGCCGCTGGCCACGGTGCACGAGCCAGCGCGGTTGCCGATGTGACAACTGCGTTGTCGTCGGCCGCGCAGTGATCACCCCGGCGGCGGCCTGCTCGGGGCATGCGAGGAGATTCCGAGCAACCATCGCGCCAGTGCGGCTTTCCGGCGACATCCAGCGCCCCGACGCGCGGGCGCCGCGGGCCCCTCGGTTGCGCGACCCCCTGGCGTCGGGTAGAACCCGGGCGGTGCCGCGCGCTCGCCTCCTTGCATTGGCGACCTTCGCCGTCCTCGCCTTGCTGGCGTGGCCGCAGCGCGCCCTGGCGGCCATCCTCCCCGCCTGCGAGGAGGCCCCCGCAGCCACCATGCTGCCCGCGCCTGCGCCGCAGCCCCTGCCGCAGAGCGACTGCGAGCGGGCCGCGGACGAGGGCGACGACGACACCGCACTGGCCTTCGGCGCACCCATCTGCGACGCGCACGGCGCCTCCGCGCTGGCCCCGCCGCGCATCTTTCCGGTGGAGGACTCTCGCATCGAGGCCGCCCCCGGGACCTGCGCGCGCGGCAGCGGCGACGCGGACGCCGCGGTGAGCCCGCAGCAGCAGGAGCGTCCCGCGAGCGCATCCTTCGCGCTGCCCCACGCCGCCCTCCCCGAGCTCCCGGCCCTCGGCGCGTCACGCGTCTGGGTCGAAGCTCGGCCGCTGCCCAAGGCCGAAGCCCATGCGCGCGACGGTCTGCGGGCACGCATCTACCATCCGCCGCGGTGACGGCGGCCGCGCTCGGCGGCCCCAGCGACGGTCACGCGCGTGAACACAGCGCGAGTCCTCGGCCCATGCGCCGATGACCGCCTGGTCGACGATCGGAACACCGATCGATCGCCGCGTGCCGCGGCACCTGTCCCTCGGGTCGGGCGCCACGGTCACCGTCGCACGGGTCCCCCCGGGCGCGCGCCTCCACAGCCGGGAGGTGTCCTCGCGGAACCTCCCCGCGCACTGCAGCAACCGCCGCGTGGATGGTCCACGTCGCGGAGGAGAGCCCGCTCTCCACGTATCGGTCTTCGCGCCGCCATCGGGCGGCGCCCGCGTCCGCGAGCGCTCGGGCCATTCCCGGGCGAGCGCGTCACGCCACAACGAGGAAAATCATGAACAAGGGAACAGCCATCGTCGGCTTCCTCCTCTGCTTCGTCGCAGGGATGGGCCTGATGTGGGGTGTCGATAGGGGCGGCGTCGGCCACGGCACCGGTGCCACGGCCGAGGCCTTCAGTACGGAGGCGTGGAGCGACGAGGACGCGGCGGTGCCGGTGTCCTCCAAGGACCCGACCTGGGGCTCGCGCACCGCGCCGGTGACCCTGGTGCTCTGGAGCGACTTCCAGTGCCCGTTCTGCACCAAGGTCGAGGCGTCGATCGACCAGCTCAAGGAGAAGTACGGCCCCGAGAAGCTGCGCGTGATCTGGAAGAACAACCCGCTGCCCTTCCACAAGGAGGCCAAGCCGGCGGCTCTGGCGGCGGAGACGGTCTTCCGTCTCGGCGGGTCGAAGGCATTCTGGACGTTCCACAAGAAGGCCTTCGAGAACCAGAAGGCGCTCACCGCGGAGAACTTCGAGCTGTGGGCCGGCGAGGCGGGCGTCGACAAGGCGAAGTTCAAGGCTGCCATCGAGAAGAACGAGTACGCGGCGAAGATCGACAAGGACATGGCCGACGGCAAGGCCGCCGGGGTGACCGGTACGCCTGCCTCCATGATCAACGGTGTCTTCCTGAGCGGCGCACAGCCGGTCGACAAGTTCACCGCCGTCATCGACGAGCAGCTCAAGGCCGCGCAGGCCAAGGTCGCGTCCGGCGTCAAGCCCGACAAGGTCTACGCCGCGCTCGCCGCCGAGAACAAGGGCAAGAACCCGCCGCCCAAGGGCCGCGACGGCGCCGACGCCGCCCCCAAGGAGGACGACAAGACGGTGTGGAAGGTCCCCGCTGGCGACTCGCCGGTGAAGGGCAACCCCAACGCGCTGGTCACCATCATCGAGTTCTCGGAGTTCCAGTGCCCCTTCTGCAGCAAGGTCATCCCGACCCTCGACGAGGTCATGAAGACCTACGGCGACAAGGTGCGCGTGGTCTTCAAGAGCAACCCGCTGCCCTTCCACAATCGCGCCAACCCGGCTTCGCAGCTGGCCCTCGAGGCCCGCGCGCAGAAGGGTGACAAGGGCTTCTTCGCGGCCCACGACCTGCTGTTCAAGAACCAGCAGAAGCTCGCCGACGAGGACCTGCTCGGGTACGCCAAGGAGCTCGGCCTCGACGAGGCCAAGGCGAAGATCGCCATCACCGACAAGAAGTACGACTCGGTGATCGCCGCCGATCAGGAGCTCGCCGACCAGGTGCAGGCCTCGGGCACCCCGCACATGTTCATCAACGGCCGCCGCCTCGTCGGCGCGCAGCCCATCGACAAGTTCAAGACGATCATCGACGAGGAGATCAAGAAGAGCGAGGCGCTGCTTGCCAAGGGCATCGCTCCCAAGGACCTCTACGCGGAGATCATCAAGGAAGGCAAGGAGCCCCCTCCGGCCGAGAAGAAGAGCGTCGACGGCCCGGCCCCCGACAGCCCCTGGAAGGGCAACGAGAAGGCCAAGGTCGTGATGAACATCTTCAGCGACTACGAGTGCCCGTTCTGCAAGAAGGTCGAAGACACCGTCGCCCAGGTCTCCAAGAACTACGGCGACAAGATCAAGATCGTCTGGCGTCACCGCCCCCTGGCGATGCACAAGAACGCGCCCCTCGCCCACCAGGCGTCGCAGGAGGCCTTCAAGCAGAAGGGCCGCGAGGCCTTCTGGAAGTTCCACGAGAAGCTCTTCAAGGGCGCCGGCACCGGCCCCGAGGCGCTCTCGCGTGCCACCCTGGAGAAGTACGCCGAGGAGGAGGGGCTGGACCTCGGCAAGTTCAAGGCGGCGCTCGACTCCAGCGCGCACAAGGCGTTCATCGACTCCGAGGGTGCCGTCGCCGATCGCGCCGGCATCAGCGGCACGCCGGCCTTCGTCATCACCTACGGTGGCAAGGAGGGCTACTTCGTCAGCGGCGCCCAGCCGTACAGCAAGTTCGACAAACTCATCAAGATGGCCCTCAAGGACGCTGGCGGCGGTGCCGCCGCTGCGCCCGCGGCCGGTGGCGACAAGCCGAAGAAGCCGGCCCAGCCGGCGGCTCCGGCCCCGGCCCCCGCGCAGTGATGCGCTGATCGACCTCACCCAGTAACCCGGACCGGGACGCCCGCCACCGCGCGAGCGTCCCGGTTTCGTTTTGTGCGCTCGCCGTGCGACGCAGCGCGGCGTGTGCACGCACGTTGACAGGCCCTCCGGCCTGCGCGATCGCTGCGCCGATGGCCGCGCCGAAGACCTTCGCCGAGGTGGCCGCGTGGATCCGACAGAACGAGGTCGGCCGGCGCGCGAAGATCGAGACGCCCTACGGCACCCGCCTGCTCTGCTACGCCGACCTCACCGCCACCGGCCGGTACCTGCACTTCGTCGAGGCGTGGATCAAGAGCGTGCGGCCCTTCTACGCCAACACGCACACCGCCGTGTCCACCACCGGCCGCATCATGAGCGGGCTCCGCGAGGAGGCCCGCCGGGTGGTGCGACGTGGCGTCGGCGCAGGCCCGGATGACGTCGTCCTCTTCGTGGGAAGCGGTGCGACCGCGGCCGTCAACAAGCTCGTCGGTCTGCTCGGGCTGCGCATCTCCGAGCCGCTGGAGCGCGCACACCGCCTGTCGCGCCACATCCCGGCCGAGGCCAGGCCGGTGGTCGTCGTCGGCCCGTACGAGCACCACTCCAACGAGCTGCCCTGGCTGGAGTCAGTGGCCGACGTGGTCGAGGTGGCGCTCGACGAGGGCGGCGACCTGGACCTCGCCGACCTGGAGGCGAAGCTCGCCGCGCACGCCAGCCGTCCGCTCCGCATCGGCTCCTTCTCCGCCGCCTCCAATGTCACCGGCGTTCTCACCGACGTGCCGGCGGTGACGCGGCTCCTCCACGCACACGGCTACATCGCGTGCTTCGACTACGCCGCCTCGGCGCCGTACGTGCCCATCGACATGCACCCCCAGGGCGCGGAGAGCATCGACGCCATCTTCGTCTCCACCCACAAGTTCGTGGGCGGCCCCCAGGGCTCCGGCATCCTCGTCGCCCATCGCCGCCTCTTCGAGACCCGCGTGCCCGAGCGGCCCGGCGGTGGAACGGTTGACTACGTGGCCGCCTTCGAGAAGGTCTCCGTCGATTACACGCACCGCCTCGACGAGCGCGAGGAGGGCGGCACGCCGGCCATCGTCGGCGACATCCGCGCCGGGGTGGCCTTCGTGGTCAAGGAGATGCTCGGGCCGGCGCGCATCCTGGAGCACGAGACGGCCCTGGCGCGGCGCGCGCTGGACCGACTCCGGCGGCATCCGAACATCGAGCTCCTCGGCGACACCCAGGCGGACCGCCTGGCCATCGTCTCCTTCAATGTCCGCGGGCTGCACCATGACCTGGTGAGCGTCCTGCTCGACCACCTCTTCGGCATCCAGAACCGCGCCGGCTGTTCCTGCGCGGGTCCCTACGGGCATCGCCTGCTGGGCATCGACCGCCAGCGCTCGGAGCGCTACCGGGCCCAGATCCAGCGCGGGGTGCTGGGTATCAAGCCCGGCTGGGTGCGCCTCTCGCTCCCGTACTACGCGTCCGAGGCCGACCTGGACTTCATCCTCTCGGCGGTGGAGTTCGTGGCCGAGCGCGGGCGCGACTTCGTCGCCAGCTACCGCCTCTGCTGGCGCGAGGGTCTCTGGCGCCACGTCGACAAGCCGGTGCCCGACCTGTGGCCCATCGAGCTCACCGTGGAGGCCCTGCAGGAGGCGGCGGAGAGCTTCGCTGCCGGCGATCACGAGGCCCCGCTGGCCGAGTCGCACCTGGCCCGCCTGCGGGCGCGCTACTTCGAGGAGGCGCGAGAGACCGCAGAGACGCTGCGGGCGCGCGACGAGCGGCGCGGCCTGCGATGGCGCCCCTCCACCGGCGACGGGGACGTCGATGCGCTGGTCTGGTTCGACTTCGTGGAGGCGACTCCGCTCGCCGACGCCAGCGCACCGCGGGCGTAGCTCAGCCAAGGCCACGGCGACGCGGACTCGCACCGGGGCGCCCCGGAGCGTGCTCAGGCGTGCGGCGCGAGCAGCTTCAGGTAGGCGAGCGCGCCGAGCCCGAGCAGCGCCACCAGCACCATGACCGCCAGCAGGAGCCGGTCGTGCGCCAGCACGCCACGGCGAGGTAGGCGCTGGGTGGCCGCCCCGCGATCGCCCTGCGGCAACGCCCAGAAGGGCGACTGCTGCTCCCAGGAGACGTCCTGCCAGGGCCCCCTGCGCGGCATGCCGGCGCCCGTCCCGACCCGCGTCCCCGTCGCCAGCGGCCAGGGCGTGCTCCGCTGCGTGATCGGTACCCGGGCGCTGTCCGGCGCGGGCGCCGCCGGGTCATAGGCCGGCGTTGTCGACCCTTTCGGGAGCTGCGCCTGGATCTCGCAGAGCGCGGCGACGAGGATGCCGGTGACGTCGCCCTGCTCCGCCGGCGCGCCCGACGCCGACGGGGGCATGCGACCGAGTGCCGGGTCGATGAGCTCGCGGTAGACGATGGGGCAGGACGACTCGTAGTCGGCGGCGATGGAGGCCACCGCGTCGGTGGCCAGCGCCGTGCTGGACGGGGCGGGCGTCATCGAGAGGCGGCTGAGCTGACGCATGGGACCGCCAGCAACCAAGAAGGAGGCCAAGCTCCCACCGATCGCAGGCCCGCGAATCCGTGGGAATCCGGCGGCACGACGCAACGCGCGGCGCGGTTGTTCCGTAACCGGATACGGAAGCGATCGTCACGCGCGGCGTCTGGTTACGCATGGACCTCGCCGCCTCTCGCCCCGCGTCCACGTCCGTGTCCGTGGCCGTGGCCGCGTCCGTGTCCGTGTCCGTGTCCGTGTCCGTGTCCGCGCCCGTGCCCGCTTGCGGGCCCGCGCCCAGAGCCGTCCCCTCGCCTGCTAGCCCTGGAAGCGCTGCCGCCCCTCGCGCTCCCACCACTCCCGGTAGCGCGCCTGCGCCCGCTCGCGCTCGCGCCGCGGCAGGTCGTCGTAGTAGCCGAAGTACTCCTTGGTCAGCTGCTTGAGCTCGTCGCCAGCCGCGCGCCGGATGGACGGCACCTCGTGCATGAGCGCGTCGATCAACCAGTCGACACGGTGACGGTGCCCGTTCGCCAGCCACCAGTCGTTCCAGCGTTCGGCGTCGCGATCGAAATCCTGTCGCGTGACCAGGAGCAGCGCGCGCCGCGCCGCCTCGCGCACGTCGCCCGCCGGATCGCCGACCGCCTCGACGAGCGCCGGCACCATGGAGGCCGCGCGGATGTCGCCCATCGTCTCCACCGCCTCGACCCGGCGCGGCACCGCCTCGTCGCCGTTGCCGGCGATGTGCTCCAGCCCGCGCAAGATGGGTTGCCCCGGCTCCCCGGCGGAGACGAGCGACGCCGCCGAGCGCCGCGCGACGCGGCGCACCGACGGCTCGTCGTCGAACAGGCGCGGCAGCACCGCGTTGGCCGCCTCCGTGTAGCGGAGCTCGCCGAGCGCGTGGGTGGCCCAGAAGCGCTGATCGGAGTCGGCCCCGCTGCTCCGCATGGTGACCAGTGGCAGCGCCACGCGGCGCATGGCCACCAGCAGCTCGAGGATCGGCCCGCACTGCGAGGCCGCCGGCAGCTGATCGCGCGCGCGGTGGCGGTCAACGCGCAGCGGGCCGGGGAAGCGCGCGGCGATGGCGGGCAGCACCTGGTCGCCGCTGCGGACCAGCTCGGCGAACGCCTCGTCGCTGGCCGGCCCACCGGTGAGGACGCGCTCCAGCAGCGAGGCGTACTCCGCGCCGACGTCGACGATGATCGATGGCAGCCCGCCGCCGGTCTCGCTGGTGCGCGCCGGCGGGCGCGGAGCCGACGTCTCGCCCACGCCCAGGAATTCGGAGGCATCGGGGGACGGCTGCGAGACCTCATAGTCCTCCTCGCGCGGGATGGGCGCGGCACCCCGAGGACGGACGGCGGCGGCCGTCGCCGGCGGCGGCGTGGCGGATGGATGGAGCTCGGCGCCGGGCCCCACGTCCGCGGGCAGCGCCGAGAACGAGACGGCGGTCTGCGCGATCGGCCCGACGGGGACCGAGGTGGCGTTGGCCGGTGGCCGGGTGGGCAGCGGCTCGCCGGCCTCCCGCGCGTTCGCCGGTCCCCGCTCGAACGTGGGCGCCGGCCCCCGGCGCGGGGGCCAGGTGCCCGGGGGGCCAGACGGCGATGCGGGCCGAGGCTCCTGCGTGACCGGGGCGAAGCCGCGCAGCGTGGGCCGGTGCTGCTCGATGGACGGCAACGCGGGGGTGCTCGCGGCGGCGAGGACGGCGACCGCCGTGGGCGACCCCGTCCAGGTCTCGGCGGTCGACTCCTGCGCGCGCTTGCTGGGCAGGGGCGGCGACGCGTCGACGACACGTGCGATGGCGCGGCCGAGATCCTCGTCCGCGCGCGCGGGCGGCGGCCCCCCATCGACCTCGCCCCGGGCGTCGCGGCCATTGTCGCCATCGTCTTCGATGGCGTCCTCGTCGACATCCGCGGTCTCGAATGGCGGTGCCGGTGCGGCTCGGTCTGCGTCGGGCGGGGCTCCGGAGTCGGCGAGACCGGCCAGCTCCTCGCCGAGCTCGTCCTCCACGTCGCCGAGCGTGTCGTCCCACGCCTCCTCGATGCGAATCTCCGGCCCGTCGTCCTCTTGCGTCGACACGGGCTCGGCGCGCGGCTGGAAGACGGGGGCTGCGGGACGGACGCTCTCCGCAGCAGGCGAGACGCGCGCCGGAGCCGACTCGCCGGCGATGGCCGTCGGCTGCGGAGCGCCGGCGGATGGCACCAGAGCGCGGGCCAGCGCGGCCGCGCCCTCGCGCGGGCCGGCGCGCGGCGCGCGGACCACGGGCGGGGCGCGCAGTACAGGCCCAGGCGCCGATGCGGCGCCTCCACCGCGCTTGCGGCGCAGGATGGCGCGCTCCAGCGCCTTCTCCACCAGCGCGGTGAAGGAGATGACCTCCCCGATGGCGCCGAGCTCCACGTCGTCCTCGCCGTCGTCACCGTAGAGCAGCGCCACCGCGCGGCCGCGGACCATGACCGGGATCACCGCCACCATCCCGGCGCGCGCGGCCACGCGCACGCGCGACAGGTCGCGCGCCAGCTCTGCGTCGAGGCCGCTGGCGGCGAGGGCCACCACCATCGGCGCGCCACGGTCCCGCGCCGTGGCCAGGATGCTGGGAAGGTCGAGGGGCACGCCGATCCCGGCCACCCGGCTCCGGTCGGCGCCCGGCCCGGCGGCGTTGCGTCCCTCGGCCAGGTCACCGTGCGCCACGAACAGCACCGCGTACTCGAAGAACTGCGACACGAACGAGAAGTGCACCTCGAGCACGGCGTCCGGCGCCGAGGTCAGCTCCAGCTCGTTCTCCGCCATGGCGGCGGTCAGCGGCCCCCTGCGGCGGAGGCGCCCGGCGCTGTCGCGCACGCCCTCGCCGCCGCGTGACGGAGCGCGCTGCCGCTCGACGCGGGCGGTGCGCTGCGCCCAGCCCGCCAGCGCATCGCCCACCGCCGGGGAGGCGATGGCCGGAACCAGCTCCGCGCCGGGCAACGACGGCTCGAGCACGCCGCCGCCGGCCAGCTCCGGCTCGGCGAACGTCACCAGGTCCATGCGCGGCGCGGCCGGCGCGCGCGGGATGATCGGCGCGGGCGGCAGCGCCGCCACCCCCACGCGCGGCGTGCGGTTCGTCGACCCGGCGGAATACTTGCTCCCCGGCACCGGACCGCTCCCGAAGCTCGCCGGTGGCGCGCTCGCAGGGCGTGGCAGGCCAGGTGACGCCGGCGCGCGCCCTCCCGGCGGCAGCGAGCTCGGGCTGGGATCCGCGCGGCCCTCCAGCCTGGCCACCAGGCGCAGGAAGCGCCGATCGAGGGGCTGGCCGTAGTGCTCGGCGATCGCCTGGCGGATGCGCACCAGCGGCGCCACCAGCTGGCGCAAGCCGATACCGAGGGCAAAGGACAGGTCGTCCTCGAGCGGGCCCGGCAACGGCTGGCTGGTGGCCAGCACCAGGAGATCGGCGGCGCGCGAGAGCGGAAAGACGCCATGGCGCAGGGCGAGCTCCCCGGGCACGGCGCGCAGCGCCGCCGCCGAAGGCGCCGGCAACCGCCCGGGGGGCGCGGCCTCGAGACCGGTGGCCTCGGCGAGCACCGGCAGCAGCGCCGCCTCGGCGAGGACCGTGACCTCGAGGAGATTGGTGGCCAGGTCGCCACCGTGGATGACCTGGCGCGCGATGGCCTCCTCCACCGTGCGCATCGACGCGATCTCGCGCTGCACGAGGAGGGAGCTCAGGGTCGCCATGCGCCGACCCTTCGAGACTAGTCGATGTGCGCCGCCCGGGCAGGTTTCGGGCGCACGGCCTAGCCGCCGTCGAGCGTCAGGGTGAGCAGGAGCCCTTCCGGCTCGGACGCGTTCTCCCCGCGGATCTCGCCGCCATGCGCGCGCAGCACGCCGCTGGCGATGGCCAGTCCGAGGCCGAGGCGCTCGCGACGCCGGGAGCCAGGATCACCGGTCGGCAACGTCTCCTTCTCCACGAAGGGCTCGAAGAGGCGGGCCAGCTTCTCGGCAGCGAGCGCTGCACCGGCGTCGCGCACGCGCAGGCGCAGCCTCCCGGCCTCCTCGGCGCCGTGGACGCGCACGGTGCCGCCGCGCGACCGCAGGATGGCCAGCTCGAGCACGTATTCCAGCGCGACGCCCAGCGCGTCCACCGACCCGGAGCGCTCCAGCCCGGTGGCGACATCGACCTCCAGGGTCACGTCGCGCGCCAGCGCCGAGTGGGCCACCCGCTCGAGCGCCGCCGCACAGAGGCCGTCGAGGCGGTACGACTCGGGGTACAGCTCGCGCGTCGCGGAGGGCTCGAGCCAGATGGCGTTGTCGAACTCCCCGAGCAGCCGCTTGAGGCGGTGCCCGGCACCGTTCACGCGCTCCAGCATCTCCCTGCCCGTGCCGGCCAGCGAGGTCTCGTAGGAGAGCAGGTAGTGAACGCCCGCCAGGACAGTCGCCAACTCCCCGCGCAGGTCGTGCCCGACCTTGCCGAAGAACGCGTCGTCGTAGCTCATCTGTCTGCCCTCTGCCCGGCGTGCTCCCCCGGCGCCCCGAAGCCCGGGGGGGCGGCGAGCACGGCTCCCTGGTCGGTGCGCCTGGCGCCGCGCAGATACGATGCCGGGCGCCCGGAAATCGCGCGCATGAACGTGCGCTTGCGACGAGGTGGCGCCCGGCCGGAGCCCGAGCCGGGCCCCAGGGTTGCGCCGGGATGGCGCGGCCCTTCAATGCGCTGCCGACTTGCGCTACTACGGTGCGATGGCGGGCGGGGTGCCTCGGATTCTCATCGTCGACGACTTCGACGACAGCCGGGAGATGATGGCGGAGTTCCTCCGGATCTCCGGCTTTTCGGTCCTCGAGGCGAGCGACGGCAAGGAAGCGGTCGACCGCGCGACCAGCGAGCTGCCCGACGTGGTGGTCATGGACCTCACCCTGCCCGTCATGGACGGGTGGGAGGCGACCCGACGTCTGAAGGCCAACGCCCGCACCAGCCACATCCCGGTCGTTGCTCTCACCGGCCACTCCTCCACGCACGGCGACGAAGCGCTGGCTGCGGGCTGTGTCGCATTGCTCACCAAGCCCTGCATGCCCGACGTGCTCGAGGCGAAGCTGCGCGAGGTCCTCGCGTCCCGACCATCGGAGCCGTAGGCCCGACGGGCAGATCCCGACTTCCGCGGCGCGAAGCGGGGCGATATCACGAGAAGCGCTCGCAGGACGCGAGAGCCCCACAGGCGGCCTCGGTCCACGCGCGATAGCCCCATGCCAGAGCCAGGAGAGAAGAAGCGCGCCGGCGCCCGCGCCTCCAGCGAAAACCGGCCGGCACGCCGCAACCCGCGCGCGGCGCGCAGCCCGCTCGCCGCGGAGTGCGACGAGCTGCGCGCGCAGCTCGATCGCGCCGACCGCGCCAGCCGCGAGATGCTCAGCGTGGTCTCGCACGACGTGCGCAACCCGCTCAGCGTCATCCTGGTGACCGCCCGCCTGCTCGCGCGCTCGCACAGCGCCGACGCAGCAGTCACGCGCCAGCTCGAGGCGGTGACCCGCGCCGGCGAGGAGATCAACCGCCTCATCCAGGAGCTGGTCGACGCGCATCAGATCGAGCGCGGCTCGTTCGAGGTGGCGCGCGAGGAGCAACGCATCGACGACCTGGTGGAGCGGGCGCTGGCCGCGGTCCAGCCGATGTGCGCGCGCAAGCAGGTCGAGCTGCACCGAGAGCTGGAGAG
>JBBJMR010000039.1:0-38418 GCA_037720395.1 Polyangiaceae bacterium | reverse complement strand
CTCGCGGCGGCAGAGCTTGCAGACGGGTCCAACGTAACGAGCCATGGTTCTTCTCTGTGCAGGTTGCGGAGCGCGTCGGTTCAGGTCGCTGGTTTCGAGGTCCTGAGCCGTTCGACGAGGACGTGTTGCTTTCCCGGCGGGGTACAGGGGCGGCACGCCCCTGTGGCTGTCAAACGCGGCGGCGCTTGGGGGGGCGGCAGCCGTTGTGGGGGATGGGCGTCACGTCGCGGATGAGCGTGACCTTGAAGCCGGCCGTCTGCAGCGCGCGCAGGGCGCTCTCGCGACCTGCGCCGGGGCCCTTCACGAAGACGGCCACCGAACGCATCCCGTGCTCCTGGGCACGGCGCGCCGCCTCTTCCGCGGCGAGCTGCGCCGCGAAGGGGGTCGACTTGCGCGAGCCCTTGAAGCCGCGCGCGCCGGCCGACGACCACGCCACCGCGTTGCCGTTGATGTCGGTGATGGTCACCACCGTGTTGTTGAACGTCGACTGGATGTGCGCGATCCCAGCGGAGACGTTCTTCTTGACCTTCTTCTTGGCCTTGGCTTTGGCGGCGGTCTTCGAGGTTGCCATCGTTCGATTCCTTGCGAGCTACTCGTGCGTAACCAGGGCGATCACTTGGGAGCGGCCGCGGCCGGGCGCCGCTGCAGCATGCCCTTGCGCGGACCCTTGCGGCTGCGCGCGTTGGTGTGCGTGCGCTGACCGTTGACCGGCAGCCCGCGGCGGTGACGGAGGCCGCGGTAGCAACCGAGGTCCATCAGGCGCTTGATGTTCAGCTGGACCTCGCGGCGCAGGTCGCCCTCGACCTTGTAGTCCGCGTCGAGCACGTCGCGGATGGTCTTCACCTCCGCGTCGCTGAGCTCCTCGACCTTCTTGCTCTCGGAGATCTTCGCCTTCTTGCAGATCTGACGGGCGAGCGTCTTGCCGACGCCGAAGAGGTACGGGAGGGCGTACACCAGCTGCTTGCGACGCGGGAGATCGACACCTGCGATGCGGGCCATGGCTCAGTTCCCCTGGCGCTGCTTGTGGCGCGGGTTCTCGCAGATGATGCGGACGACACCACGTCGCCGCACAACCTTGCACTTGTCGCAGATCTTCTTGACGCTGGGTCGGACCTTCATCGCTCGTCTCGCCGTTGTTTCTGGTGGCTTACTTGTGTCGGTAGGTGATGCGACCGCGGCTGGGATCGTAAGGAGAGACCTCGACGGTCACGCGGTCACCAGGGAGAATCTTGATGTAGTACTGGCGCATTCTGCCGCTGATGGTGGCCAGCACCCCGAGCCCGTTGTCTGCCGCGACGCGGAACATCGCGTTCGGGAGGGCCTCCTGGACGACGCCGTCGAACTCGAGCTTGTCGCCCTTCGGCTCTCGCGGGCCGGTGTTCTGGTTCCGTCGCCTCATGCTGTACTTGCGTCTCCCTGTGCCTCGGTGCTGCCCGCTGCGCTGCCCACGTTCTGGAGTGTCTCGAGCACCCGGGCGGTGACCTCGGCCGGCTTGCCGACACCGTCGACGCGCTGGAGGAGGCCCTTCTTCTGGTAGTGAGGCAGGAGTGCCGCGGTCATTGCCTCGTATGCATCGAGGCGCTTGCCGACGGCTTCCGGCCGGTCGTCTGCGCGGTGCTCGAGCTCCGCGCCGGGGGGCGGCGGATTATGCACGAGGTGGTAGATCTGTCCAGTCCGTTTGTCGGTACGCCGGTTTACGAGCCGCTCTTCCAGCGAATCCCGAGCGACATCGAGCTGGACCACCACATCCAGCTTGCGCCCCCGCTTCTGCAGCAGGCCGTCGAGCGCGTCGGCCTGGGGCACGGTGCGCGGAAAGCCGTCGAGCAGGAAGCCGGGCTTGCAGTCCTCGGCGTCGATGCGGGCGTCGATGAGGTCGATGACCGCCTGGTCCGGGACCAGCCCGCCGCCGTCCATCATCTCCAGGTATTTCTTGTCGAGCGTGCCGGCGGCCTTGGCGGCGCGCAGCATGTCGCCGGTCGACAGCTGGGGGATGCTGTACTTCTCGCAGACGACCTTGGCCTGCGTGCCTTTGCCAGAGCCGGGAGGCCCCACGAGGATGGCGATCATCATGCCCTCTCAGGCTTCTTCCGGAAGGCGGCGTGCGCGGATGCGGCCTGCGCCGGGCCCGGTGAGGCCGTCGTAGCTGCGGGTGATGAGGTGGGCCTCGATCTGGTTGACCGTATCGAGCGCAACGCCGACGACGATCATCAGCGAGGTGCCGCCGAAGGCGATGTCCACGCGCAGTGCCTGGCCCATGATCGACGGCAGCACGCAGACGATGGCCACGTACATGGCGCCGCCGAAGGTGATGCGCTGCACGACGCCGTGGATGTAGTCGGCGGTGGCCTTCCCCGGGCGAATGCTGGGGATGGCGGCCTGCTGCTTCTTCAGGTTCTCGGCCACGTCGACCGGCTGGAAGGTGACGTTGGTGTAGAAGAAGCAGAAGAAGACGATGAGCAGCGCGTAGCCGGTGTTGAAGAGCCAGTCGCCGCGGTTGATGATCGCCTGCAGGTAGTCGGCGCCCGGCACGTTCATGTTGGCCAGGGTGGCCGGGAACATGAGCAGCGAGGAGGCGAAGATCGGCGGGATGGTGCCGGCGGTGTTGACCTTCAGTGGCAGGTGAGCTGTCTGCCCGCCATACACCCGGCGCCCGACCTGTCTGCGCGAGTAGACGATGGGGATCTGCCGGCGGCCGTTCTCGAAGAAGGCGATGATGGCGATGATGCCCACCACGAACGCCGCAATGGCCGCCATGTTCAGCGGCTGCAGGTTGCCCTGGTTCTGTGACACGTAGCGGGTGATCGCTCCGGGCACGCCGGTGACGATGCTGGCGAAGATCAGCAGCGAGATCCCGTTGGAGACGCCGCGCTCCGTGATCTGCTCGCCGATCCACATCAGGAAGGCGGTGCCGGTAGTCAGCGTGATGATGGTCATCAGCTGGAAGGGCAGGCCGGGGTGGTTGACCACGCCGGCGCCGGAGTCGCTGCTGCTGATGCCCTCGAGCATCTTGGCGATGCCGAACGCCTGGAAGAGGGACAGCGCCACCGTGCCGTAGCGCGTGTACTGGTCGATCTTGCGGCGACCCTGCTCGCCCTCTTTGCGCAGCTCGTCGATGGGTTTGTAGACCATCCCCATGAGCTGCATGATGATCGACGCCGAAATGTACGGCATGATCCCGAGCGCGAAGATGGAGAGGTTCTCCAGCGCGCCGCCGGAGAACATGTTCACGAACCCGAGCAAGCCCCCCTGCTGCTTGGACACGAACTGCTTCATCGCGTTGCGGTCGACGCCCGGCGTCGTCACGAAGACGCCCACGCGATAGACCGCCAACATCACCAACGTGAAGATCACCCGGCGCCGGAGCTCCGGCACACGGTGGAAGTTGGAGATGGAGGCGAGGGAGGCCATTACTTCTTCGAAGTGCTGCCCGACGTAACCGACGACTTAACCCGCGGCGGGGGCGGCGCAAGGACAACTGCCTGCCCGCCCGCTGCTTCGATCTTCTCCCGCGCCTGCTTGGAGAAGCGGTGCGCGGTCACGGTGAGCTTCTTGGTCAGGTCGCCGTGCCCCAGGACCTTGAGCTGGTCGAAGCGGCCGCGCACCAGGCGCTTGTCGCGCAGCGAGGCGGCATCGACCTTGGCCCCACCGTCGAAGACCTCCAGCGCGCCCACGTTCACGTTGGCCACCACGTCGGCCAGCGGGTTGCGGAAGCCGCGCTTCGGGAGGCGACGCTGCATCGGCGTCTGGCCACCCTGGAAGTGCTTCTTGTTGATGTTGCCCTTGCTGCGGGCCTTCTGGCCCTTCTGGCCGCGCCCGGCCGTCTTTCCCAGGCCGGAGCCCACGCCGCGACCGACGCGGAGCTTCTTGGTGACGGCACCCTCGGGCGCCTGCAGCTTGGAGAGGATATCCATGGTGTCCTCGAACTACTTCTTCTTCGGCGCTGCCGCGGCCTTGGGGGCGGGGGCGTCGATCTCTGCGACCTGCACCAGGTGCAGGACCTTCTTCACCATGCCGCGGAAGCTCGGGGTGTTGGCCACGGTCACCTCGGAGCCCGGGCCGCGCAGGCCGAGACCCTTGATGATCTTCCGGGTGTGGTCGACCTGGCCGATCACGCTGCCGCTCTGGCGAACGTGGAGGTGGCTCTTCGCGCTCACGATGCGCCTCCATCCTTGGCCGGGACGGGGGCGGCGGCCGGCGCAAGGGGGGCGGCCTGGGGGGGGGCGCCGGTTCCGGCGTTGCTGGCGCCCATCGGCGGGGCGCCGGGGGCGACGCTGGTGCGGCGCTGCGCCGTCTGACCACCGCCGCGGCGCACGTAGCCGATGTCGTCCAGCTGCATCGAGCGCTTGTTGGCCACCGACTCCGGCGCCTTCAGGCCCTTGAGGGCGGCCACGGTGGCGTGCACGACGTTGTGGGCGTTGCTGGTGCCCATCGACTTGGAGAGGACGTCGTGGATGCCCGCCGACTCGACGACGGCGCGCACCGCGCCGCCGGCGATGACGCCGGTGCCGGCGCTGGCCGGCTTGAGCAGCACGCGACCCGCGCCCACGTGCCCGAAGGACTCGTGGGGGATGGTGTTGCCGTCGAGCGGGATGCGAAAGATGTTCTTCCTCGCCTGGTCGTTGCCCTTGCGGATGGCCTCGGGGACCTCGTTGGCCTTGCCCAGGCCGACGCCCACATGGCCGGCCTCGTCGCCGACCACAACGAGCGCCGAGAAGCTGAAGCGGCGGCCGCCCTTGACGACCTTGGCCACGCGGTTGATGTGAATCACCCGCTCCTTGAGTTTCTCTTCGTCGATCTGACGGTCATCGAATGCCATGGCTGCTCCAGATCCTCTGAATCAGAACTCGAGGCCGGCCTCGCGGGCGGCCTCGGCGAGGGCACTGACGCGCCCGTGGTACATGTAGCCGTTGCGATCGAAGACCACGCGGTCGATCTTCTTGTCCTTGCAGATCTTGGCGATGAGCGCGCCGACCTTCTTGGCGGCGTCCATCTTCTTGTCCTCGCCCAGGGTCCCCTTGAGGTCCTTGGAGAGGGTCGAGGCGTGGGCCAGCGTCAGGCCGCTCACGTCGTCGATGACCTGCGCGTAGATGTGCTTCGAGCTGCGGAAGACGCTCATCCGCGGACGCTCGGCGGTGCCGGCGACCTTCTTGCGGATGCGGAGCTTGCGGCGCTCCCGGCCGATGATCTTCATCGCCATGAGACTCTCTCCCGTCCTTACTTCTTGCCGCCCTTGCCAGCCTTGCCCGCCTTTTCGCGCACCCGCTCACCGCGGTAGCGCACGCCCTTGCCACCGTAGGGCTCGGGCGGCCGGAAGCCGCGGATCTTGGCAGCCGTCTGCCCGATGACGCTCTTGTCCGAACCGTTCAGGATCAGCACGGTGCCCTTGCTGTCGGCGGGCACGTTGGCCGTGATGCCCTTGGGCAGGGGGTAGGCGATGGGGTGCGAGAAGCCGAGGGCGAAGTGCAGCGTGGTGCCCTTGAGCTCGACGCGATAGCCGGTGCCCTTGAGCTCCAGGATCTTCTCGTAGCCCTCGGCCACGCCCTTGATCATGCTCGCCACCAGGGCGCGCTCCAGGCCCTGCAGGCGGGAGCCGTTGCGGCCGGGGGCGCTGGAGGTGACATGCAGGAGGTTGCCCTCCTGCTTGATCTCCACCGAGTCGGTGAGGGTGCGCGAAAGCTGCCCCTTGGGGCCCTTCACGTCCACCTTGCGGTTGGCAATGGTGGTGGTGACGCCCTTGGGCACGTCGATGGGACGCTTGCCGACGCGCGACGTGCGAATGCCGTCGTCGACCTTCTTGGCGCCGGTGGTCTCTGGCGTGAGTAGAGGGGCTGCGGAAGTCATCACCACACCTCGCAGAGGAGCTCGCCGCCGACCTTCTGGCGGCGGGCTTCACGGTCGCTCATCAGGCCGCGCGACGTGCTGAGAATGCAGATCCCCAGGCCGGAGTAGACGCGCGGGATGCGATCGTGCCGCACGTAGACGCGTCGCCCCGGGCGGGACACGCGGCGGATGCCGTCGATGGCCGCGGTGCGGTCGCGCCCGTACTTGAGCACGATGGTCAGCTTGCTGCTGATCGCGGTGGTGGCGTCCTCGGCCTGCCGGACGTCGGCGATGAAGCCCTCCTGCTTGAGGATCTTCGCCACCGCGTGCTTCAGCTTGCTGGCGGGCACCTCGGTGCGGTCGTGGCGAGCCAACGACGCGTTGCGGATGCGCGACAGCAGATCGGCAATGGGGTCGGTCATCATGATGTCACCAACTCGCCTTGATCACGCCGGGGAGCTCGCCGCGGAGCGCGAACATCCGGAGGCAGATGCGACACAGCTCGAAGTCGCGGTAGAAGGACCGCGCGCGACCGCACACCTTGCAGCGACTGCGGTGACGCACCGGAAACTTCTGCGGGCGATTGAGCTTGGCGTATTGTTTTGCACGAGCCATCTATCAAGTCCCTCGATGGGGTTCGGAATCGCTGTGGCCTGGTCGACGGGCTGCTCCCGTCGCTCCTGGCGACGGAGCGAGGCGCAGCTGACCGAAGCCGAAGTCAGTGGCGGAAGGGCATTCCCAGCTCGGTGAGGAGCGCGCGTCCTTCTTCATCGGTGCGCGCCGTGGTCACGAACGAGATATTGAGACCCTTCACGACGTCGATCTTGTCGTAGTCGATCTCGGGGAAGATGATCTGCTCGCGCAGGCCCATCGTGAAGTTGCCCTTGCCGTCGAAGCCCTTGGGGCTCACGCCCTTGAAGTCACGGACGCGCGGCAGCGAGAAGCTGATGAGGCGATCCACGAACTCCCACATCTGCTCCTTGCGGAGGGTGACCATCACGCCGATGGGGAGGTTCTCGCGGAGCTTGAAGGTGGCGATCGACTTGCGCGCACGGGTGACCACCGGCTTCATGCCGGTGATGGTGCGCATGTCCTCGACCGCGGAGTCGATGAGCTTGGGGTTGGCGACGGCGGCGCCGAGGCCCATGTTGACCACCACCTTCGACAGGCGGGGGACCATCATCAGGTTCTTGTAACCGAAGCGCTTGGCGAGCGAGGCGATCACCGTCTTGGCGTAGTGGTCGCGCAGGCGCGGCTTGTTGCTGGGGTCGCGCTTCTTGCGCTCGGTCGGGGCGGCCTCGGCCGCCGCCTTCTTCGACCTGCCCTCGCCCTTGGGCTTGTCGACCTTGCCTTCGCCCTTCGGCTTGTCGGCCTTCGCGGCCTTCTGCTTGTCGGCCTTCTTGTCGTCCTTGTCAGCCATGGCTCAACCCGCCGTAAGCTCCGCGCCGCTCTTGCCGACGCGAACCTTCTTCGATTTGCCGCCGTCTTCGACGACGTTGTGCTTCACACGCGTGCCCTTGCCCGTCTTGGGATCGACCGGCATGACCTTGGAAGCGTGGATGCTCGCCTCCTTGGTGACCTTGCCGCCCTTCTGATTGCGGGGCGTGGGCTTCTGGTGACGGGTCACCATGTTCACCCCCTCGACGATCACGCGGTCTTGATCGGCGAGGATCTTGGTGATGCGGCCCTGCTTGCCCTTGAGCTTCTCGCCGCCGCTGATGACGACCACCAGGTCGCCGACCTTGAGTCGATTGCTCACAAGACCTCCGGCGCCAGGCTGATGATCTTCATGAACTTCTTGGCGCGCAGCTCGCGAGCTACCGGCCCGAAGATACGGGTCCCGATGGGCTCCTTCTGGGCGTTGATGAGGACAGCGCTGTTGGTGTCGAACTTGATGTAGCTGCCGTCGGAGCGCAGGTACTCGCGGGCGGTGCGGACGATGACCGCGCGCGCCGTCTCGCCCTTCTTCACCTTGGTGCCCGGGAGGCACTCCTTGATGGAGACGACGATGATGTCGCCGAGGCCGGCGTAACGACGGCGCGAGCCGCCGAGCACCTTGATGCACTTGACGAGACGCGCGCCGGAGTTGTCGGCGACCTCGAGGTTGCTGCTGACCTGGATCATGGCCGCTTACTCCACGACGGGGCGAACGACGAGCTTGGTCACCATCCAGCGCTTGGTGCGCGATAGCGGCCGGAACTCGGTGATCTCGACGCGATCGCCCGTCTTGTATTGGTTGGTCTCGTCGTGCGCCTTGTATCGCTCGCGCATGCGAACGTACTTCTTGTACACCGGGTCCAGCTGGTTGCGGATGACCTCGACGGTGACCGTCTTGTTCATCTTGTCGCTGGTGATCTTGCCCACCAGCTTGCGGCGGAAGCCGTGCTTCTGCCCGTGCAGCGGGCCGGCGGCGGTGGCCGCATCGAGGCCGGCCGACGACGCCGGCGGCGGCGGGATGGCACCGGCGGGCTTGGCCGCGGCTGCCTTCGTTTCCTTCGTGTTGTTGCCTTGCTCGGCCATGGCTACGCCTTGCTCTCCCCGCTGCCGCCCGTGGCTTCTGCCTGGGCGCGCTGCGTGAGGATGGTCTTGATGCGGGCGAGGTCACGCCGCGATTTGCGGATGCTCGCCGTGTCGTTGAGACGGTTGGTGAAGTTCTTGAAGCGCGCCTGGAAGGAGTCGCCGCTCAGGGACTTCTCGAGCTCCTGGAGGTGCTCGGTGGTGCGCTCGCGCAGGTCCTTGCCCTTCATCAGACGATCCCTCGCGCCAGGAAGCGCGTCTCGATGGGGAGCTTGTGCCCCGCGAGGCGGAAGGCCTCGCGCGCGGTCTCCTCGTTGACGCCGGAGATCTCGTAGAGGACGCGGCCGCGCTTGATGGCCGCTGCCCACTCCTCGGGGGCACCCTTTCCTCCACCCATGCGGACCTCGAGCGGCTTCTTGGTGACCGGGCGGTCGGGGAAGACGCGGATCCAGAGCTTGCCAGCGCGCTTCACGTGGCGCTGGATGGCCATACGAGCGGCCTCGATCTGGCGAGCGGTGAGGCGCGCGGGCGCCATGGCCTGCATGCCGAAGTCGCCGAAGGAGATGTCGCTGCCGACGCTGGCCAGGCCACGGTTGTGGCCCTTCTGCATCTTGCGGTGCTTGGTTCTCTTGGGGCTGAGCATTGCCTTGTTCTCTCAATCGATACTGAAACGGTGCTCGAGGTTTCCGGCGGGTCCGGGGCGGCACGCCTCGGACCCTGTGGAGCCTCAGATCCGCCGCGGCTTGCGCTGCAGGACCTCGCCCTTGAACATCCACACCTTGACGCCGATGATCCCGACCTTGGTCTTGGCCTCGGCGAGGCCGAACTCGATGTCGGCGCGCAGGGTGTGCAGCGGCACGCGGCCCTCGCGGTAGGTCTCGACGCGGCTCATCTCGCTGCCGCCGAGGCGACCGGCGCAGCGGATGCGGATGCCCTTGGAGCCGAACTTCATCGCCGTGGAGACGGCCTTCTTCATGGCGCGACGGAAGGCGATGCGGCGCTCGAGCTGGGTGGCCACGTTCTCGGCGACGAGCTGCGCGTTGGTCTCGGCCTTGCGCACCTCCTGCACGTCGATGAACACCTCGTTGTCGGTGAAGCTCGACACGCCGGGGAACACCGTTTCGCCCTTGGCGGCGGTGGCCACGTTGCCGCTCTTCAGGGTCTCGATGCCCTTGCCGCCCTTGCCGATGACCATGCCCGGACGCGCGGTGAAGACGATGACCTTGGCGCGGTTCGCTGCACGCTCGATCTCCACGCCGGCGATGTTGGCGTTGTAGAGATACTGCTTGATGGCGCGCTTGATACGGATGTCCTGGTGCAGCCACTTCTGGTAGGCCGCGCCGTCCTCGTACCACTTGCTGCTCCACGTCTTGATGACGCCGATGCGGAAGCCAATCGGGTGGGTCTTCTGTCCCATGGGATCTTCGGTTCCTGACGCTCGGTGCGTTTCGCTACGGGAAATTCTGGTGGTGCCGGCGGGGCCTAGCGGGCGGCTAGCTCGATGACGATGTGCGAGATGCCCTTGGTCACGCGGGTGGCGCGGCCCATGGCGCGCGGGCGCCAGCGGCGGAAGAACTTGTTCGGCCCCTTGTCGACGGTCGCCTTGCTCACGTAGAGCGTGTCGACGTCGATGCCGCCCTGGCGGGCGTTGGCCACTGCGCTCTCCAGGATCTTCTTGATCACCGGGGCGCCGGACTTGTTGGTGAATTGCAGGAGCTGGATCGCCTCTGCGGCGTCGCGCCCGCGCACGAGATCGGCGATCATCCTCGCCTTGCGGGGGGAGATCTTCGAGAACCTCGCGCTGGCCTTGCTTTCCATTCGACTCACCTCTGCCGCGTCGCGCTCGTGCACGGATCGCCATCTGGCGGCGACCCGCGACCTCCGACCTGACCAAGCCCTGAACCGAGGCGCGACCCCTCGGTCGTGCCCGCCGTCGTACGCCTCGAGTCACCACCCCGGCGCGCCCCTGTGTTGGAAGGAGAGCGCGGGCCCCGTCCGCGTCACCGGGGGTCCCCTCTGACCTGACAGAGGGGCCCCGCGGAGGCCGGGCGGGCGAGATGGGCCCGAGGTGCCGTTACGGCCCCTCGAGTGCTACCGGCACTGCCGGCAGCGCCCCGTCGAAACGGGACGCGCTTCCTAGCAGTCAGCCATGCGCCCAGCAAGACAAAGCGCACACCGACCCCCACCGGGCGAGCGGCGGCGGGGACGCGGTCGGTGAATGCGTCGTAGAATGCTCCGTCAAGCCTACGATGCCGAGGCCCGCGAGCGGGCATCGGAACCGGGTGCGCGGTGTCGCAACCGAGCGCTTTCTGGACTGGAGGTCCGACCGATGCTTCTTCGTCGCACTCATCTTCTCGTAATTCCCGCTGTTTTCGCCGTTGCTCTGGGGGCCTGTACCGTGAAGGACTCCGACGGCGACGACTTCGACGACAGCACCGGCGTGCAGACGGGCGGCGGTGGCGAAGGTGCCACCGGCGCGGCAGGCGGATTCGGCGGTGACGGCGCCACCGGCGCGACCGGCGGCTTCGGTGGCAGCGGGGTGGGCGGCTCGGGCGGCGCAGCGTGTGCCGACGAGAACGGCGTGGAGACGGGCCTGGCCTGCACCGACACCGGCAAGCTGCCGGTGGCCGCGGGCGCGGAGACCTGCACCGAGGACGGGAACACGGGCGGCGAGCTGCCGCCGCCGGCGATCGGCGTCTGCGAGCGGATCTACGAGGTCTACAAGGGCGGCGTCGCCGACGCCTTCCTGTCCTGCGCGGACGACATCGGCACACAGCAAGCCGAGGCTTGCAGCATCGAGAACGTTCGCGAGTGCGTGACGTTTGCGCACGATTCGGCGTGCCCGGATCAGGCCGTGATCGACGTCTGCGATTCGATCCGCGTCTCCTGCGAGGGCTTCGGGGACACCACGCTCGGGACGGACGCCGAGACGTGCACCTACCTGGTGACGCCGCTCAACGCCACCGGCTACGCACAGTGGGAAGCCTGCGCCAGCGGCCCGGTGCAGATCGACCCGGCGACCGGCGTGGACGAGACCTGCGTGGTGCAGGTGACGCGCTGCTGGGACGAAGTCGCCGCCGCCCAGCCGTAACCTCGACGCGCTTCTCGATCAGCCGCCGGCCCGTCGCGAGATGGAGCCGGCGGTCCTCATTTGGGGAGAGCGGAAGCCCGACGCTAGTGCACCTCGGTGCCCATGTCGCCGTGCAGCGAGGCCGGCGCGGCGCTCTGTGCCGGCACCGCGCCCTGCAACGGCAGCTCGACGACGAACGTCGAGCCCTGGTTCCTGCTGCTGTCCACGGCGATGGTCCCGCCATGGGACTCCACGATCTGGCGCGCGATCCACAGGCCCAGGCCGAGGCCGCCGTAGTGCTCGGCGGGCACGGCGCGCTCGAAGCGCAGGAAGATGCGGTTCTGCTCCTCGGCCGGGATGCCGATGCCGTGGTCGCGCACGGTGATGCGGGCTCGGTCGCCGACCTTCTCGATGGTCAGCTCCACCGGCCGGCCCTCGCCGAACTTGGCGGCGTTGGAGAGGAGATTGCTGATCACCGTGTCCACGCCCATCGGGTCCCAGGAGCCGACCACCGCCTCGTCGGCGGTGACCTCCAGCGCCGAGCCCGACTTCTGGACCGACTCGGCCAGGCGGGCGGCGACGCTGGTGGCCAGCTCGCGCAGGTCCGTCTCCTGGCGCACGGTGGGCAGGCGGCCGGCGGTGATGCGCGTCACGTCGAGCAGGTTGCCGATGAGCACGTTCATGCGATCGATCTGGCGGTTGACCACGCCCAGCATCCACTCGAGCTTCTCCGCAGGAACGGTGCCCAGGCGGCCCTCGCGCACCAGTCGCGCCATGCGCGCCACCTGCGGCTGCAGCGCGGAGATGGGCGTCTTCAGCTCGTGCGAGGCGATGGACAGGAATTCATCGCGCACGCGCACCGCCACCTTGAGCTCCTCCTCCGCTCGCTTGCGATCGGTGATGTCCTGCACGACGGCCACGGAGAGCTCCGGGGTGCCGTCGGCGCCGGTGACCACGGAGATGGTCTCGTTCACCCACACCTCCGAGCCGTCGGCGCGGACGTAGCGCTTCTCGGTGACGAAGCTGCGCCCGCCGCGACGGATGTCGCCGACGATCTCCAGGGCGGCGCTGGCGTCGTCCGGGTGGATGAAGTCGGTGAGCGACTGGCCGATGAGCTCCGCCTCGCTGCGGCCCACGATGTCCGCGAAGCGCGCGTTGGCGTGGGTGATCTTGCCGCCGAGATCGCTCTCCACGATGCCCACCGCCACCTGGCTGAAGATCCCGGAGAGGCGGCGCTGGCTGCGCCGCACCTCGTCCATGGCTTCGCGGCGCTCGCGGCGCCCGGTGGCCTCGCGCAGCTCGCGCTCGATGGCCGGCAGCAGGCGCGCCATCTTGCCCTTGACCATGAAGTCCTGGGCGCCAGCCTTGAGCGTCTCCACTGCCGTCTCCTCGCCGATGGTGCCGGAGATGAGGATGAAGGGGATGTCGAGGCCGCTTTCGCGACGCACCTCCAGCGCCGCCATGGCGTCGAAGCAGGGCATGGCGTAGTCGGAGAGGATGATGTCCCAGCGTTGGACCTGCAGCGCCTGGCGCATGTCTTCGGCGGTGAGCACGCGCTGGAACTCGACCTCGTAGACCCTCCTCAGCTCGCGCAGGAGCAGGTCGGCGTCGTCGGGGTTGTCCTCGACGATGAGGACGCGGAGTTTCTGTTTGGTCATTGGCTCATCCCTCCATCAATCGCCGCGCGCCGGAATGGAGAAGCTCATGGTGGCGCCCTGGCCCAGGGCACCGTCGGCCCAGACGCGACCGCCGTGGCGATCGGCGATGCGTTGCACCGTGGCCAGCCCGATGCCGGTGCCCGGGAACTCACGCTCGGTGTGCAGGCGCTGGAAGGGTCCGAACAGCTTCTTGACGTAGTGCATGTCGAAGCCGGCGCCGTTGTCGCGCACGTAGAAGACGGGCTGGCCCTCGCGCGTCGAGGCGCCGACCTCGATGCGCGGTAGCGCCGTCCTGGAGGTGAACTTCCAGGCGTTGTCGAGGAGGTTCTCGAGCAGCACCTTGATCAGCTTGCCGTCGGCGTCGGCGGAGAGCCCCGGGGTGACGTCGACCTCGACCTTGCGCGTCGGCTCCTTGCGCGCCAGCTCGCCGAGGACGTTGCGCGCCAGCGTGGAGATGTCGACCGGCGCGCGCCGCAGCTCACCGCGGCCGATGCGCGAAAGGCGGAGCAGGTCGTCGATGAGCTCATCCATGCGCTGCGCCGCCGCGCGCACGCGCGCCAGGTATTCGCCGGCCTTGGCGTCGAGCTGGGCCGCGTAGTCCTCTTCCAGGGCCCGGCTGAACCCATCGATGGCTCGCAGCGGGGCGCGCAGATCGTGCGAGACCGAATAGCTGAAGGCCTCCAGCTCCTGGTTCTTGCGCATCAGCTCGTCGGCGTGCGCCGCCTTGGTCTCCGCCGCCTGGCGCGCGGCGCGCTCCTCGGCGGCGTCGAGCTCCACCCGCAGCAGCCGCTCGCGCGCCCGGCGGCTCTCGTCCTCCAGCTGCTTGCGGCGGATCTGGGCGCGGACCCGGGCGCGCAGGACGTACTCATCGGAGGCCTTGGCGATGTAGTCGTCGGCGCCGGCGGCCAGGCCCTCGAGCATGCCGGCGCGGTCGTCGAGGTCGGTGACCAGGATGAGCGGGACTTCCCCGAGAAGCGGTGAGGCCTTGAGGCGGCGGCAGGTCTCCAGCCCGCCGAGCCCGGGCATGACCACATCGAGCAGGATGCAGTCCACGCTCTGCAAGGTGACCAGGGCGATGGCCTCCTCGCCGGAATGCACCTGCACCACGTCGTATCCCTCGGAGCGCAGCACCAGCGCGATGCTCTCCACCCAGGTGGCGCTGTCGTCGACGACCAGCACCCGCTTGGGGCCGAGCATGGTCTTGGACTGGCGATCGTCGGCGGCGGCGCGGCGCAGGGTGGCCGCGACGCGCATCATGATGAACTCCAGGTCCTCGTCCTTGCGCACGAAGGCGTCGGCGCCGGCGTCGAGGGCGGTGAGCTCGGCGCCTCGCTCGTCGGAGCCGGTGAGCAGGACGCAAGGCGTGCGCTGCAGCGCCGGGTCCATGCGCACCCGGCGGATCACGGTGGGGCCGTCGATGCCCGGCATCTGCCCGTCGACGAGGATGGCCAGCGGGCGCGTGGCCGGCGACGCGCAGGCCGTCCTCGCCCGTCTCGGCGGTGACCACCAGGTAGCCGGCCTGGCGCAGGGCGGCGCTCATCTCCTCGCGGAAGGTGGCGCTGTCGTCGATGACCAGCACCGGGGCTGCGCCGCGGCGCGGCGTCGTGCCCGGCGAGCAGCTGGCGGGCGCGGGAGACGACGTAGCTCACGTCGTATGGCTTGCCCACGTAGTCGTCGGCGCCGACCTCCAGGGCGCGCATCCGGTCGCGCACCTCGGCCTCGCTGGAGAGGACCATCACCGGCAGCGAACAGCGGGCGGTGTCGGCGCGCAGCTCTCCGAGCAGGTCGATGCCGTTGCCATCGGGGAGGTTGACGTCGAGCACCACCAGGCCGACGGCCTCGCTGGCCAGCAAGCGACGCGCCTCGTCGAGCGTGCCGCAGGCAAGCACCGCCATGCCGGCGCCCTCGAAGGCCTCGCTCAGGTCCATGCGCACGGTGAGGCTGTCGTCGACGACGAGCACCGGGGCGGTCATCGGCGAGCCTCGGCGCGGCCCTGGGCCTGGCCGCCGACGAGAGCTGCCAGCGCGGCGCCGATGTGGTGCAGCGGCAGCACGCGCTGCGCCGCGCCGAGTATGACCGCCTCGCGCGGCATCCCGTACACCACGCTGGTGGCCTCGTCCTGGGCCACGGTGGCCGCTCCACGGCGATCCAGCGCCAGCATCCCCAGCGCACCGTCCTTGCCCATGCCGGTGAGCAGGCAGCCCACCGCGCCGGGGCCCACGGCGCCGGCCACCGACTCGAAGAGCACATCCACGGACGGCTTGCAGGAGTGGCGGGGCGCGTCGTCGTCGAGCAGCACGCGGCCGCCGCGCACCGCCATGTGCCGCCCCGGCGGCGCCATGAGCACCGTGCCGGCGGCATCGGCGAGGCGCTCGCCGGGCGTCGGGTAGCGGACGCGATGCCCGGTCTGGGCGTCGAGCCACTGCGCCAGCGCGCGGCCGAACGGCTCGTCGATGTGCAGCACCAGCAGCACCGGCACGGGTAGCGGCGCGCTCATCGAGGTCAGGACGGTGGCCACCGCACCCGGGCCACCGGTGGAGGCGCCGATGCACAGGACACGACGAGCGACGGAGACCTGCCCGCCGGCGACGCGCGGTGAGGTGGGGGCCCGCGCTGCCTCCGCCGAGGGCCCCGGAGGCCTGCTCTCTTCCGCAACGGCGATGCGCCCGCGCAGGTGGGTGATGACCTTGATGCGCGCCACCATCCCCACCGCCGAGCAGAGGTGCTGCTCCCACACCCCCGGCGTCTCGTCGCCGCCCGGCTTCTCCAGGACGTCGACGGCGCCGGCGGCGAGGGCGTCGTAGGTCTTGAAGAGCTCGCCGCGGTTCTCCGAGCCGCTGACCACCAGGATGGGGGTCGGGCAGTGGGCCATGATGAGCTCCGTGGCCGAGAGGCCCGACATCAGCGGCATCACCATGTCCATGGTGATCACGTCGGGCCGCAGGCCGCGGCAGAGGTCGATGGCGCGCTTGCCGTCCTCGGCCTCGCCGACGATGTCGAAGCGGCCATCCGCCTCGAGCACCTCGCAGATGCGACGGCGCACGGTGAGCGAGTCCTCGGCGACCAGCACCCGCACCTTGGCGCCGCTCATCCCATCACCGCCTTGATCTTCTGCAGCAGCACCGCCTGATCGAACTCGCTCTTGATCAGGTGCGCGGCGGCGCCGGCCTCGAGGCCGCGGCGCAGGTCGTCCGGCGAGTTGCGGGAGGTGACCAGGAAGGCCGGCACCTGACCGAGCTCGGCGTCCTTGCGCGTCTCGGAGACGAAGGTGAAGCCGTCCATCCCCGGCATCTCCACGTCCACCAGGAAGAGGCCGAAGCGCCGGCGCCGCGCCATGTCCATGCCCTCCTCGGCCGAGCTGGCCAGCTCGACCTCGTAGCCGGCGGACTCGAGGATGCTCTGCTCGAGCATGCGGGTGGTCATCGAGTCGTCGATGATCAGGATCGGCAGCCTGGGCTGTGCGTCGACCGCGCCGCGCCGCAGCCGCGCGGAGTGCTGCACCGCGTCCACCAGCGCGTCGATGGCCAGCACCAGCTGCGGGACGTTGTCGGCGTCGAGGGCCAGACCCATGACCACCGCATCGATCGGTGCGCGCGCGGGCACCGGGTGGACGACGATGTTCGTCGTGCCCAGGAGGCGATCGACCGCCACGGCGCCGGTGCCGCCGCTGCCCTCGAGGACGACCACCGAGAGCTGGCGCCGCGCGACGACGCCGCTCCGCGGCGGGACACGCAGCGGCTCGGCCAACGGCACGAACAGCACCGGGCGCCCCTCGACCAGGACGCTGGTGCGCTCGCCGTCGTGCACCACGTCGTTGGCCGGCACGCTGGCGGTGCGTCGCACCCCGGCCAGCGGCAGGGCCACGGCGCGACCGTCGACCTCGACCAGCAGCGCGTCCAGCGCCGCCAGCGAGACGGGCACCGACAGCGTCCAGGTGGCGCCGCGCCCCGCCTCGCTGGTCACCGAGACCTCGCCGCCGAGGCGCGCCGCGGCGTCGCGCACCACGTCCATGCCGATGCCGCGACCGGAGATGCCGCTGACCTCGGCCGCGGTGCTGATGCCGCCGGCGAGGAGGAGCCGCGTCAGGTCGTCGGCGCCCAGGTCGCGGCCCGCAGCGAGACCGCGGCGCTGGGCGGCGCGCCGGATGGCGGGCAGGTCGAGCCCGCGCCCGTCGTCGGCGACGGAGAACACGGCGCGGTCGCCCTGCCGGGCCACGGTGACCTGGACCCGTCCGCTGGTCGGCTTGCCGGCGCGGGCGCGCTCACCCTCGGCCTCGATGCCGTGCGCCACCGCGTTGCGCACCAGCTGCACCAACGCGCCTTGCACCAGCGCCAGCAGGCCGCCGTCGAGGCGCAGCTCACCGCCGGCCGCCGCCATGACCACCCGCTTGCCGCTCCCCTGGGCGGCGTCGCGGGCGGTGCGCTCCAGGGTGGTGAAGACGCTCGAGGCCGGTAGCAAGCGGAGGCGCTCGGCGCCGCCGCGCACCTGGCGGAGCTCGCGCTCCACCCGCTCGGCGGCGGGCATCACCACGCGGTCCAGCTGGGCGAGGCGCGTGCACAGCGCGCGCGCCAGGGCGGCGGTGGTGGCCAGCGGCGCGCGATCGCGGCTGGCGAGGAGCGCGTCGAGCTGCGCGCAGAGCGTCTCGGCCATGCGGGTCGTCTCGTCCAGCGCGCCGAGCCCGCGGCGCAGCGTGCCCAGCTGGCCCTGCGTCTCGCCGATTCCCACCACGAGGCGGTCGACCTCGCCGACGTCGGCGCGCAGGGCCTGCGGCACCTCCACCTGGCGCGCGGCCACGCCGGCGCCGTTGTCGCGGCAGACCGACGCCGTCGCGCTGCTGCCGGGGGCCGCCGGCTGCTGCCCGATCCTGGAGACCTCGGCGTTCATGGCGTCGACCAGGGCCAGCATGGCCTCGATGCGCTCGCGCGGCAGGGCGCCGGCCGCGTCGCGGAAGGGGCCGAGCACGTCCTCGAGCTCGTGGGCGCGATCGGCGATGGCCTTGTGCCTGACCACGCGGGCCGCGCCCTTGAGCGTGTGCGCCAGCCGCAGGAGGCGCGAGACCAGGTCGGTGGTCCCCTCCCCCTTCTCCACCTCGAGGATGCACTGGCTCATCTGCTCCAGCAGATCGCGCGCCTCCACGCGGAAGTAGCGGTAGGGATCGGGGGCCATGCTCAGGATGGGTTCCGCACCATGCGCAGCAGGCCGCGCGAGAGGTCGGAGAGCTGGGTGGCGGTCTTCAGGATCTGGCCCGAGCTGGCCTCGCTCTCGCGCGTCGCCTGGGCCACGTTGCTGATGGCCAGGTTGACCTGCTCGACGGCGGTGGCCTGCTGCTTGGTGGAGAGCTCGATCTCGCGCGCCGCCTCGGTGGTGGTGGCCACCATGCCCGAGATGTTCTTGAAGGCGCCGGCCAGCTCGTCGAGCTGGCGCGCGGCGGCGTCGACGGCCTTGGAGCCGGTCTCGGTGGTCATCACCGTGGTGTTCACCGAGGCGCGCACGTCCTCCACCAGGGCGCGCACGTCCTTGGCCGACCCACCCACGCGATCGGCGAGCTTGCGGATCTCCTCGGCCACCACCGAGAAGCGCTTGCCGGCGTCGCCGGCGCCGGCGGCCTCGATGGTGGCGTTGATGGCCAGGATGTTCGTCTGGTCGGCGAGCTCGGCGACGATGTCCAGCACGCCGCCGATCTCCTGCGAGCGCCGCCCGAGCTCGACCATGTGCTGCACGATGAGGTCCACCTGACGGCGCATGGCGGTCGCCGAGTCGCGGCCGCTCTGCAGGGTGGCCTCGCCGGCGCGCCCCGCGCCCGATGTCTGCTCGGCGACGCGCGCCACGCGCTGCGCGCTCTCCGCGATCTGGCGCGAGGTTGCCAGCAGCTCGCTCAGGGTGGTGGCCACCTCGCTCATCGCCGCCGCCTGCTCCCTGGCCCCGGCGGCCTGCTGGTTGGCCGCCGCCTGCAGCTCGGCCGAGGAGCCCTGCACGTCGGCGACCGAGCCACCGATCTGCTGGGTCATGCCGGCGGTGATGCGGGAGGCGAGGAAAGCGGCCACCAGCGCCGCCGCCGCGGCCACGCTGACCACGGCGATGACCGCCGTCCGCGTCTCGCGGTCGGACCGGACGCGGGCCGCGGTCAGCTCCGCGTTCTGCCTCTGCACGAAGGCATCGATGGCCTCGCGCATCGGGGTGCGCAGCGGCGGGACCTGGGCGAGGTAAGCGGCGCCGATCCCGGCGTCGTTCTGCGCCGTGCCGCGCAGGGCGACGACGCGGTCGGTGGCCAGCTGGTGCTCCTGTTCGCAGCGGGTGATCTCGTCGAGCTCCCCCAGCGCGTCTGCCGGCAGTGTCCGGCGCAGCCGCGCCACCCGCTCCTGGAACTCGGCGCGGTGCTTGCGCATCTCGTCGAGGCCGCCCCCCGCCGGCGCCAGCAGATAGCGGACCGAGGCGGCGGTCTTCTGGGCGATGTCGGCGGAGAGCCCCTCGGCGTCGGCGAGGGCTTGCGCGTGCGTCTCGAGCACGCGGTGCTTGTCGGCGACGATGCTCCGCAGCGTCATCACGCTGATCAGCGCCAGGAGCACGGCCAGCGCCACGGTGACCGCGAAGCCGACGCCGACCTTCCTGCCGATCGTCCATTGTCGGAACATCCTCAGGGGGCCTTCCGGAGCGCGGACGCGGGACTGCGGGGCGCGAGCTTGGCGATGAGCCCCGCGAGGTCGACGATGGGACGCGCCTCGCCGGCCCCGCGCACGATGCGCGACGCGGAGGCGCCGTTGCTGCTGCCCGGCGGGGCGGCGGGCGCGACGAGGGCATGCTGCTCCGGCGTGAAGTGCTCCTCGAAGAGATCGAAGGCCAGCCCGACCGGCTCGGGGGTGTGCACCAGCACCAGCCAGGCAGGGGCGGCGCCCGCCGGCTGAGCGAGGGCGACGCGCAGATCGAAGACCGGGGCCATCACGCCCCGGAAGGCGGCCACGCCGAGCAGCGCCGGCGCGTCGCTGGGCACGGGCACGATGGCTCGATCGGCGTAGAGCCCGGCGATGTCGCGGACGCGCAGCGCGTACGGTCGGTCGCCGACGCGGATGGCCAGGTAGCTCTCGTCGCCGCGGCGGCGCGGGGTGGGCGCCTCGGCGAAGCCGTCGTCGAAGGCGCGCCGCAGCGCCTCGGCGCGCGCACGGATGTCGTCGTGCGAGGCGCTCACGGCTTGCCCCCGACGGCGCCGAGCTCGGCCGCGCACACCGCCACCAGCGCCTCGCGCCGGAACCCGCCGCCGAACAGGAGCAGCCGCGCGCCGTCCTCGCGGCGGAGCAGGACCATCGCCTGGCCCAGCTGGCGGCGCGCCTCCTCGTTGTTCCCCTGACGATGCGCCAGGCGTCCCAGGTGCAGGCGCGGCATGGCGAACCGGGGATCGATGTGGATGGCGGCGCGGTGGTTGCTGGCCGCGCCTGCCACGTCGCCGAGCGCCTCACGGCACAGGGCGAGCAAGTAGTGGGCGGCGGCGTGACGACCATCGCGCGCCAGCAGCTCGCGGCACGCATCCTCGGCGGCCTGCTGGCGACCCTCGTGGTTGAGGAGCACGGCGCGCAGCAACAGCGCCTCCGGGCCACGCGCCTGGTCGCGGTCCAGGGTGTCGAGGAGGTCGAGCGCGCTGCCGAAGCGCTCCTCGTGCAGCAGCGCCATCGCCAAGGAGAGGTCGGGCGCGGCCGGCGGCCGCGAGGAACGCGTGATCCGCTCGAGCGGGAGGGGCGCCGGCAGGTGCGCGGCGCCGTGCGGGGGCGCGAGCATGTCGTCGGTGAGCGTGCGCACGCGGTCATGCGCGCGCTGCACCTCGGCCACCCAGGCGTCGGCAGCGCCGGCCCCGGCCGCGCCGTCACCGGGGGCCAGCCGGGCCGGGCTCGGCGATGGCACCTCCGCGAGCGCCGGTGCCCCGGGCACGGGGCGGGCGTCGAGGTGGTCCTTGCGCCGGTAGTAGAAGGTGCCGTGCGACTGGCACAGCTCGAAGTCGTCGGAGACGCCGCGCAGGCTCTCGGCGTGCCCGAGGAAGAAGTAGCCGCCCGGCAGCAGGGAGCGCGCGATGCGCCCGACCACCGCCCGCATGTCGGCCGGCGTCAGGTACATGAGCATGTTGCGGCAGAAGACGACGTCGTACGTCTCCGGCGCGAAGAGGTCGCTGTCCGGGGCGACGAGGTTGCGCTCCAGCAGCTCCACCGACGCGCGCAGCGCCTCGTCGAGGACCATCGCCTCGCCGACCTTGCGGAACCAGCGCTGGCGCGCGGCCGGGGGCGTCTCGCGCAGCGACCACGCCGAATAGCGGCCCCGCGCCGCTTTCTCGAGCGCCGCCGGGTTCAGGTCCGCGCCCCGGATCGACGGCGATGGCAGGCTCGGGAAGCGCTCGGCCAGGAGCATGGCCATCGTGAACGGCTCCTCGCCCGAGGCGCATCCGGCGGAGAGCATGGCCAGCCGGCGCGAACCGAGGCGCGCCACGCGCGAGGGGATGACCACCTCGGCCAGCGCCTCGAACTGCTCGTGGTTGCGGAAGAAGTAGGTCTCGCAAACCGTCAGCTCGCGCGCCAGCGCACGCAGCTCGTCGCGCGGGACGCTGCTGGCCTCGAGCTCCGCCAGATAGGCCTCGGGTTCGCGCCCGCGTGCTTCCAGGCGCCGCCTCAGCACGTCGGACAGCACGGCACGCTTGCTCTCGTCGAAGCGCAGCCCGAGGTGGCGCGTGAGCGCGCCTCCAAAGCGCGCAAGCTCCGCGGGCTGCGACATCACCGGCCGCGCCTCGACACCGCTTCCCAGGTGCCTTCGGGCACCAGGCGCGCGGCGGAGAGGGTCACCATCAAGGCCTGATCGAGCACGGCCAGGCCGGAGGCACCCCAGTCGGCCGCGTGCGACAGGAGCGGTGGGAGGGCGCTCTGCTCGGCGTGCCCGAGGCGCCGCACGCCTTCCACGCTGTCGACCAGCACCGCCACGCGCCGCGCTCCGGCGCGCACCAGCACCAGCCGGTCGCGGTCCTGCGCGGGGGACGCGAAGGCTGCGCCGAGGTCGACCACCGGCACCGCCTCGCCGCGCACGCGCGACACTCCGCGGACGCCGGCGGGAGCACCGGCGAGCGGCTCGATGGGCAGGGGCCGCATCGTCTCCACCACGCTGGCCGCCAGCAGCGCGCAGCGGGTCGAGCCACACCGGACGACGAGGTACCAGGACGCCTCCGGCGCGCCGGACGTCGCACCGCGGACGTTGGTCTCTGCCTCGCCCACGCCCACGCCCACGCCCGGTCCCTCCCCTCGAGCGCGCGCCCGAGGCGGCACGCCGAGCTTCCGATGCTACCCAACGAGTGGCAGCAATTCTCGCTTTCAGCGAACCCCGGAGGTCGGGGGTGGATGTGGGCCCACGCGGGCGCCCGCCGCCGGCCCCGGCCAGCACAGGGGCATCGGCGGAGTGCGACCCGACTGAAGGAAAATCCCGACCTGATTACTTGATCACGCCGCAGGCGATGCGGCCGCCGGCATGACCCGAAGGGTCCTTGCCGTCGTCCTCGTGCTCGTGGAGCAGGACGGCGTGACCGACGAGCGAGGTCGGCTGTCCGGTGGCCAGGGTGGCCTTCAGGATGGTGTGCTCCAGCTTGCCGCCACCGAACTTGTCGATGTCGATGTTGCCGAGATCACCGATGTGCGTCCTGGCCTCGGGGTCGGCGCCGTCGTGGCTGGAGCCCGAGGGCATGCCGTGCACCTGCTGGCCGATCTTGAAGTGGTCGCCCGCGTTCTCGGCCTTGGGATCGCTGCAGTCGCCCTTGTCGTGGATGTGCAGCCCGTGCTTTCCGACAGGCCCGCGGGTGAAGGTGGCGGTGATCTTCACGCCGTCCTTCTCCTGGACGAGGCGGACCGACCCGGCCACGTTGGAGCCGCTCTTCGGCTCGAGCGTGACGTCGATGGCCTTGCCGATCTCGGCCATGGTCACCGCACCGGCCGCCGCGGCGCTGGGGCCCGCGTCGACGAGGTCGGGGCGTGAGGTGAGCGTCGCCGCGGGCGTGGCCGCGGCCGTGGCGGTGGTGGCCGGGCGCCCGGCGTCGCGGCCGGTGGTCGTGGCGGGACCGGCGCCCGCGTCGTGCTCAGCCACGACCGGCTGATCGCAGCCCGTGAGCAGCACGCCCGCCAGCAGCACCCCCGCTCCCGACAGCGACGAGACCCTCTTGGCGATCGACATTCCCGTCCTCTTTCCCGTGTGACCCGGGCCCACGCCGCGGGTGCAGCGCGAGGCGCCGCGACTCGGCCGGCCATCTACGTCCGCCGCGCGTCACGCACCACCGGTGGCAGCCTGAATCGTGCGTGGGGCCGGACATGGGCGAGTGCTTTGCCATGCGGACGGTCGTGTTAGGCTCGGCGCGCCAGCGGCGGGCCAGTGGCCAACCGGACGCGGTGGCGCCGGCGTGGGCCAGGCGACCCTGCAGCTCAGCCACGTGCCGCGACCCCTCCGCACAGACCACCGCCGCCGGCGCCTCCGGGCCCCTTGGCCCATGGACGGCTTGCGGCGGGCCCTGGCGGCTGCGCTGGCCGTCGGCGCCGTGTTCGGCGCGTGTCCACGACCGGCGCTGGCCCAGGACAAGGGCGACCCGCGCGCGGAGAAGCTGTTCACCGAGAGCGCCGAGCTGTACCGCGAGGGCAAGTTCGCCGAGGCCGCGCAGCGGCTCGAGGAGGCGTACGCCATCAGCCCCGAGCCCGTCCTCCTCTACAACCTGGCCCGCGCCTACGAGGGCATGGGCCAGACGGAGCGCGCGCTGTCGGCGTACCGGCGTTACCTCGAGGCCGATCCCGGCACGCGCGACCGCCGCTCGATCGAGACGCGCATCGAGACCCTGGAGCGGCAGCTGGAGGAGCGGCGCGCGCTCGAGGACAAGACCCGCGCCGCAGCGACACGGCAGCGCGATGGCGCCGTGACCCCCGAGCCGCGCGCGCCCAGCCCGCTGCCGTGGATCGTGGCCGGCGTCGGAGCGCTGGGCATCGGCGCCGGCGCGGTGCTGGGCGTGATGTCGCAAGGCAAGCGCGACGACGCGGAGGACCCGGCCGAGGCACCCAGCGGTCAGGCAGCCGCCGACCTCGTCGGCGACGCCGAGACGCTGGCCACCGGCGCCAACGTGGCCTTCATCGCCGGCGGCGCGGTGCTGCTCGGCGGCGTCGTCTGGGGCATCGTCGACGTGGTCGGATCGGCGAGCCCGGCGCAGGCCGGCCGGGCACCGGCGCCGCGCGTCACCGTGTGGATGGGCATGGGCAAGGCCGGCGTGCGCGGCGCGTTCTAGCCGCGGCGCCGGGGGCGCGCTCAGCGCCGGCGGCCGCCGCGCAGGATCTGGAAGTACCGCCGCGCGATGCCGGAGGCCTTGGCGGCGTGGACCACGTTGCCGCCGTGCTCGGCGAGCACGGTGGCGATGTAGCGGCGCTCGAACTCCTCGACGACGCGCATGCGCGCCAGCGGCAGCGGCAGCTTCTCGGCGATGACGCTCTCCAGGAAGTCGTCGGCCGCCGGCGTGGCGTGCGGATCGCCGGGGCCGCGACTCGACGGGACGCCGTCGTCGCCGATGGTCAAGGTGGGCAGGTCGCCGAGGGCCAGGCGCCGCGCCACCGAGTTGCGCAGCTGGCGCACGTTGCCGGGCCAGGCGGTGTCTTCCCAGCGCTGCAAGAGCTCGGCATCGAGCTTGGCCAGGTCGCCGCCGAGCTCGTTCCAGAAGTGACGGCCGAGCACGGCCACGTCGCCGCGCCGTCGGCGCAAGGGGGGCAGCTCGACGCGGCCCACGGCGAGGCGGTGGAAGAGGTCGTCGCGGAAGCGGCCCTCCTGCACCTCGTGATCCAGATCGCGGCGCGTGGCCGCCAGCACGCGCACGTCGACGCGCTGGGAGCGGTCGCTGCCCACCTTGCGGATCTCGGAGCGCTCGATGGCGCGCAGTAGCTTGGGCTGCAGAGAGACATCGAGGTCGCCGATCTCGTCGATGAGCAAGGTGCCGCCCTGGGCCTGCTCGAAGACGCCGCGACGCGACGCGACGGCGCCGGTGAAGGCGCCGCGCTCGTGGCCGAAGAGCTCGGACTCGACCAGGTTCGGTGGGACGGCGGTGCAGTCGAAGACCACGAAGGGGCCGGAGGCGCGCGGGCCGGCCTCGTGCAGCGCCTCGGCCAGCACCTCCTTGCCGGTGCCCGTCTCCCCCTCGATGATCACCGGCACGTTGGAGACCGCCAGCCGCTGGAAGAGCGGATAGAGGGCGCGCATCTCCTGGCTCTCGCCGATGACGCGCCCGAAGCGATCGCCGCGCGGCGCCGGGGCCACCTCGGGCGGGCCGCGGTCGACGCGCAGGGCGCTGCCCCCGACGCGCACCGTCTCGTCGCCGGAGAGCCAGGCCTCGACCACCGCCACCCCGTCGACGAAGGTGCCGTTGGTGGAGCGCAGATCGGTGATGCGCAGGCGGTGGCCGTCGCGCTCCAGCGCCGCGTGGCGCCGCGAGACCTGGCGGTCCTCGAGGCGCAGCTCGCAGGCCGGCCCCTGACCGAGCAACAGGCGCGGCGGCGCGGCGGCGTCGATGGTGAACGACTTGCCGGCGCTGGTGCCCTCGACGACGGTGAGCACGAAGGTCGTGCTGCGCGGCTCGTCGTCGTAGCGCGGGCGCGCAGCGGTGGCGCTCTGCTCCAGGTCCGAGAGGTCGCGGTCCGGATCCACGGAGCGCGCAGCGTACCACGCCGCCCCGCCCCGCCCCGCGGCGCCGGCTCGTGTCAGTCGAAGCGCCAGAACTTCGGGGCCGAGGGCGCGGCGCTCGGCGAGGCGCTCGGCGAGGGCTTGCGCGGCGCCGGTGGCCGCGCGGCCCCCGGCCGCGGGCGCGCGCCGGGCGTGGCCGCCGCGGGGCGCGCTCCAGGGTGAGCACCAGGCGCTGGTCGACGTCAGGCACCAGGCGTTGCTGCAGGGTGTCGAAGCCCTCCTGCCGGATCTCCGCGACCACCGGCTCGCTGCCGCGCGGCAGCTCGAGGTCGAGCGGCGTGGTGCCGCGGTCGGCGCCGGCAACCCGCACCTGCGCGCCGGCGGGCGAGGTCTCGATGCGCACCAGCACGCGCGCCGGCGCCGGCGCCGGCTCGACGACGGCAGCAGTCTCGGAGGGCGCGGCGGGTGCGGGGGCCTCGGTGGGCGAGGCGCCGCCGCGCACGGCGACGACCGCCAGCCCGGCGAGCGCGACGACGCCGGCGCCGATGACCAGCGCCCGGCCGCGCGAGGCCCGCCGCCGGTGGTACGGGGTGCGCGTGACCATCGAGACGTCGGCCGCGCGCTTCAGGGTCAGCGCGGTGCCGTCGTCGTCGAAGAAGATCGGGATCCTCGACGGCGCCGTCCGTCTCGGCGGCGGGCACGGCAGTGAGCGTGGCGCCGGCCCGGAAGCGGCGCAGCATCTCTGCCTTGACCTCTATGCGGTCGGCGAAGAGGTGGCGCATCAGCTCGGCGGTGGCTTCCTCGTGCGCGGACGTCCCGCCGAGCTCGCGCAGCGCATCGAGCAGATCGCGGCGCATGGCCGCTGCGGTCGGGTAGCGGTCGTCGGGGCGCTTGGCGAGCGCCTTGCGGCAGATGCGCTCCATCGAGCCGGGGTACCCCTCCACCAGGCGCGAGGGTGAGGCCGGCGCCTCGTCGCAGATGGCCTTGAGGGTGGCCATCTCGTGGGTGCGCTTGTAGAGGCGGCGGCTGGTGCTGAGCTCGAAGAGCAGCGTGCCGAGCGCGAAGACATCGGAGCGCCGATCCAGCGATTTCCCGCGGCACTGCTCGGGCGACATGTACTCGAACTTGCCCTTCACCTGCCCGGCCTCGGTGCGGGTGATGCGATCGGCGGCCTTGGCGATGCCGAAGTCGAGCACCTTCACCTCACCGCCATAGGTGACCATCACGTTGTGCGGCGAGACATCGCGGTGCACGAGCTCCAGCGCGCGGCCGTCGTCGTCGCGCAGCTCGTGCGCCGCGTGCAGCCCGGCACAGGCCTGGGCCACGACGTAGGCGCTGAGCGCGTAGCCGAGGTCCTCGTTGCGCGTCCAGAGCCGGCGCATGAGGCCGCCGACGCTCTCGCCCTCCACGTATTCCATGACCAGGAACAGCTCACCGGCGGCGCGTCCCAGCTCGTGCACGGAGACGACGTTGGGATGGCGGATGCGGGCCACGATGCGCGCCTCGTCGAGGAACATGTCGACGAAGGCCTGCGTGCGCGCCAGGTGCGGCAGGATGCGCTTGAGCACCACCGGCCGCTCGAAGCCGCTCTCGCCCACCACACGTCCGAGGAGGATCTCGGCCATGCCCCCCGTGGCGAGATGACCCACCACCTCGTACCGGCCGAGCGCAGGCGGCAGCGCGGGCTCCAGCGCGGCGGACATCGAGCCGAAGGTACCACGGCAAGGCGGTGATCCCCGTTCGCCTTCGGCCCCATTGGCGTGAAGCGTGGTTGCCCAGGCGCGGTCCGATCGTTGCGACGCGAATTCGACAGTGTCATCGTCGCTGGCGACGACATATTCGTCGCTGGCGTGCGCGCCTCACCCACACTCGGTGTCTTGATCTCGAAGCATCCTTAAGAAGGAGACCCATGTTCACGTTCGGTGCTCATCCCGCGCGTCACGGTCTGGCGCGCGGCGCGCTCGTCGCGATGTTCCTCTCGGCGTTCGTGGCCTGCTCCGCCGACGGCGACGACGACAGGCCCACCTCGGGCCCCACCGGTCCGAGCTCCGGCAGCGGCGCGCAGGGTGGCGCCGGCGGGGGCGGGGGCCAGGGCGGCGCCGGCAACGAGGGCGGCAGCCCGGCCGCGTCGTCGGCGAGCTCCGGCGGCAGCAGCGGCAGCGGCGGCGCGGGCGGCCAGGGCGGTGTCGGTGGTCAGGGCGGGGCCGGCGGCGCGGTGCTGCCCTCCTGCGGCGACGGCATCCTCGACCCGGGCGAGCAGTGCGACGACGACAACAACGACCCGGACGATGGCTGCTCGCCCTCCTGCGCGTTCGAGCCCACCGGTCCCGACGATGTCTGCCCTGGCGTGGAGATCACGCTCACCGGCGTCGGCGAGGAGCCGCGCATCGGATCGGCCAGCGGCACCACCACCACCGTGCTCGATCAGTACGGCAGCTTCTGCGGCGGCTCCGGCGCAGACACCGTGTTTGCGCTCACCCCGGACGTCACCGGCCAGCTGACGGCCACCCTCGTCGCCGACTACGATTCCGTGCTCCACGCGCGTGGCGATTGCGACGATGGGTCGAGCGAGATCGATTGCAATGACGTGTCGCTCCCCGGCGGCGGCGGCGAGGAGATCCAGTTCCAGGTCGCTGCCAACCAGACGTACTTCATCTTCGTCGATGGCTACGGCGGCACCAGCGGCAACTTCACCCTCGACGTCGTGGTGGAGACGGCCTTCTGTGGCAATGGCGAGGCGGAGCTGCCCGAGGCCTGCGACGACGCGAACAGCGTCAGCGGCGATGGCTGCACGGCCTGCCAGCACGACCCCGGCGGCATCATCGACGACTGCCCGGGCATGCCCATCTTCCTGAGCGGGAGCGGCAACGACCCGCGCGTCATCAGCCTCATCGGCGACACCTCGACCATGGCCGCCGGCAACTCGCCGGTGTCCTGCAGCGGCAGCGGCAACCAGGCGGTCTACGCCGTCAACCCCGACGTCGATGGCTCGATGAAGGTCGACTACCTGGCCACCTTCCCGAACGCCACCCTGCACGTGCGCGGCGAGTGCGACACCTCGAGCACCCAGCTCGACTGTACCGAGGCCACCGAGCCGCAGACGCCCCTCTCGGTGAGCGTACCGGTGCTCGCCAACACCGCGTACTACGTCTTCGCCGACTCCACCTCGACCACGTACGAGGGCGTCTACGAGATGCTCATCACCGTCACGCCCGGCGCGTGCGGCAACGACGTGCTGGACGGCGGCGAGGAATGCGACGACGGCAATGCGCTCGCCGGCGATGGCTGCGACAGCTGCTTCCTCGAGCCACCCTCGGGCAGCAGCAACGACATCTGCCCCGGCGCCGTGCTCCCGCTGACCGGGACGGGCAGCGATCCGCGCGTCGCGGTGGTCACCGCGACCACCGAGCTTCTCGCCGGCAACTACGGGGTCAGCGGGATCACCGGCTGCGCGCCGACCGTCAGCGCGCACGACGCCGTCTACCAGGTGACGTCCGACATCACCGGCAAGATGAAGGTCGACGTGACCGGGCAGTTCGACGCCGCCGTCTACGTCCGGTCCTCGGGCTCCGCGAGCATGGTGTGCGAGGCGACTGGGTCCGCGAACGTCGTCGGGTGCGCCGACAAGCTCGACGGCAACGGCGCCGAGCAGGTGGTGGTGCCGGTCGTGGCCGGGCAGCCGACCTTCGTCTACGTAGACTCCACCACCACCACCCAGGCCGGCCTCTTCGAGCTGGCCGTCGAGGTGACGCCCGCCGTCTGCGGCGACGGCGTGCTCGATGGGCTGGAGGGATGCGACGACGGGAACACGAGCTCCGGCGACGGGTGCGACGCGCTCTGCCAGCTCGAGCCTGCCGGCGCCAACGATGCCTGCCCGGGTCAGCCGGTGGCGCTGGTGGACCAGGGCGACGGCACGCACACCGCCACCATCCTGTCCGGCAACACCAATCTGGCCACCGGCATCACCCTGACCGGATGCACGAGCTCTGGCATCGACGCGGTGTACGCGGTCGCCGCGCCCATCGACGGCGTCCTGGTGGCCAGCGTGCCCACGGCGGCATTCAACACCTCGATCGGCGTGCGCACCGATTGCGCCGTCACCGCCAGCCAGCTCGATTGCTCCAACGACAACGCCGGCCTCGGCGGTGAGACCGTCGCCGTGGCCGTCACTGCCGGGCAGCTGTACTTCGTCATCGTCGACTCCACGGCGACCGCCAACCCCAAGGGTCCATTCCAGCTCGACCTGGCCGTCCTGCCTCCCGGGTGCGGCGACGGCCTGGTCTCCGGCGGGGAGATCTGCGACGACGGCAACCTGCTCGCCGGCGACGGGTGCAACGCCACCTGCGAGTTCGAGCCGCTCGGCGGCAACGACGTCTGCCCGGGCTACGCGGTGACGCTGGACGGCAGCGGGACCGACCCGCGCACCGCGGTGATCACCACCGACACCACCCCGCTGATCTCCAACTACGCGGGCTCCTGCGGGGGCAGCGCGCGAGAGGCCGTGTACGTGGTCACCTCGGACATCGGCGGTACCCTGACCGCCAAGCTCACCGCGCCTTTCGCCAGCGTGATCTACGCGCGCAGCATCTGCCTCGACGACAACAGCCAGATGGCCTGCGACGACGTGGTGACCTCCAATGCCACCTCCATCTCCTTCGCGGTGCTCCCCAGCGAGCCGTACTACCTCTTCGTCGACGGCTTCTCCGGCGCCTTCGGCGTCTCCACCCTCGACATCACCATCACCCCCTAGCCTCGCGGCCGTGGAGCTTGCCATGCGCTCTCTTGGTCACCGTCTCTCGCTCGTCGCCGGCGCCGCTGCGCTGGTGCTCCCCTCGCTCTTCCTCGTCAACTGCGCCAACGACGGCTCCGACGACGGCCCCACCACCGCCGGGCCCTCGTCGAGCTCCGCGGGTCCCGGTGGCGGCGCGGCCGGCCCGGGCGGGTCGGGGGGCGCCGCCGGGGGCGAAGGCGGCACCGGCGGCGGCATCATCAACCCCACCACCGGGGGCAGCGGCGGCACCGGCGGGATCGACAACGAGTGCATCTCCAAGACGGTGGTCGGCGAGCTCGTCCCGCTGGACATGCTGATCCTCCAGGATCGCTCCGGGTCGATGACCAGCAACGACAAGTGGGAGCAGGCTGTGGAGGCGATCAAGGGCTTTGCCGACAGCCCCGGCGTCGCCGGGCTCAACCTCGGCCTGGCCTACTTCCCGCCCAAGGCGGGCAACGAGTGCACCTCGGCCACCTACGAGAACCTGCCGGTGGACATCGCGCCGCTGCCCGGCAACGCCAGCGCCATCAAGCTCTCGCTGGAGAGCACGGCGCCGACGGGCTCGACGCCGATGCTGCCCGCGCTGGAGGGCGCCATCGCCGCCATGACCACGTACCTCGCCGCCAACGCCAACCACGCCGGCGGTCATCCTGTTCACGGCCGGCGACGCGTCGGGCTGCGGCTTCACCGTCGCCTCGGTCTCGTCCGCGGCCGCGGCCGGCGTGGCGGCGACACCGCCGGTGCGCACCTTCGTCATCGGCATGGAGGGGGCCACCTTCGGCAACCTCGATCAGATCGCGGTCGCCGGTGGGACCACCAAGTCCTTCGACGTCAGCCAGGGGCAGTCCGCGCAGGCCGAGCTGGCCAAGGCCCTGGAGGAGGTTCGCAAGGCGGCCATCGGGTGCGTCTACGTGCTTCCCGAGGTCCCACCGTCGGAGGGCACGCTCGACCCCGCCTCGGTGTCGGTGAAGTTCATCCCGGGCATCAACGAGCCGCCGGTGGCCATCGGCAAGGTCGACACGCTCGGCGACTGCGGCGAGATCAGTGGTGGGTTCTACTTCGACGACAACGCCGACCCCACGCAGATCACGCTCTGCCCGGCCTCGTGCGAGGCGGTGCAGGAGGGCACGGACAACGCCAGCGTGCAGGTGGTGCTCGGCTGCATCGAGCCGCCTGCGGATTGAGCGGGCGTCGCCTCGCCGGCCGGCTCACAACTCGCCGGCTGCTCCGCGCTCACAGATGTGGTGGGTGAGCTCGCCGCCGCAGTCCACGTCGTAGGAGAGGCCATCGCTTCCGATGGCCAGGCAGTCGCTGCCACCACGATTGGGCTCGTCATCGCCCCACAGCGCGGGGTCGGTGGGCACTGCCCCGCCACTGACCCAGGTGAACTGGTCGGCCGGGCCCTCCTCCCTACCGACCCACATGCGCTCCGTGGGCCACTCCTTCGGCAGCTGGGGGGCGAGCAGCAGTCGTTCGTCGTCGACCTCGAAGACGGCCAGGTCGCCGTCCCACTCGTTCTGGCACCAATCGCGCGAGGCGTCCCAGCTCCAGTGGTGGCCGTCGCTCTTCGACAGGTAGTAGCAATGGCCGGTCTTGATATCGAGGACCGCCTTGCTCGAGCCTGCGCAAGTCGGCGCCGACCGCGGGCAGGAACGGGGTCCTCGTCCCTGCAGACCCGGCGCAGCGACCGGGGCCACCGGTGGTGTACATCCCCCCTCCTTGCGTGCGACCCAGCAAACGGTCGCGGCACCGACCTCCACCATACATCTGGCTGCGCGACTGGCAGGCTGAGCCGGGGGCTCCAGCTCGCCCCGGAGCCACCGACTGGAACTACTCCGCCCCCCGACCCCCGGCGGCGCCGCCGCAGACCAACACGCCCCAGTATCCCGGCTCGCACGTCTCCCCGTCGCACTCCGCGTCCGTCGCGCAGAGCTGGAAGCCCTGGTCGCAGTCGTCGTCGCACTGCGAGACGCCGAACCCTGCGCAGCAGACCTGCCCGTCGCCGCACACGGCGGCGCTCGTGCAGTTGATGGCAAAGCCGCCGCAGTACCCGCCCTTTGCGATGCAGGAGAGCTCCGTCTGCGTGGCACAGCACGACTCGGTCGCCACGTCACACGCGTCCGAGTCACAGGCGATCGTGGTGATGGGGGAGCCGCCCGACCCGCCCGCACCGCTGCCGGTGCTGCTCGCGCTCGAGCCACCGGCGCTCGAGGCGCCGCCGCTCGTCCCCGACGAGCTGGCTGCGTCGGCACCGCTCGTGGACGCCGCGCCGCTGCTGGTCGCCCCGCCCACGCCAGCGCCTGCACCGCTCGCGGCCCCGACCGAGGCCGGCCCAGCCCCCCCGGAGCCCGGCGTCCCGCTCTCCGCGCCCGGCTGCAGCCCATCGTAGTCGTTGGTGCACGCCACGAGCAGCAGGCCCGCGGTCAGCAGCTGCCAGGACCGCTCCAAGCTCACCCGCAAACGCTAGCACCGCCGCGGCGGCGATGGCGCGCAGGGAGCGGCGCGCTCTTCAGGGCGGCGCGAGGCCGCGCAGCACCCGATCGTGCCACACCAGCATTTCCGCGGCGCCAGGGCCTCGATTCCAGATGTAGTCGTGCGGACCAGGTGTCACCACCAGCTCGTGCGGCACGCCGTCGGCCTTCAAGCGCGCGGCCAGCGCGCGGACGGCCGGCAGGAACGGGTCCTCGTCGCTGGAGACCAGACGCAGCGCGATCGGGGCCACGGTCATGGCGGCGCGCGCGTGCATGGCGACGATCTCCGCCTCGTCGATGCGCAGCGCAGGCTGCAACGCGCCGACGGCGCCGAAGACCTGCGGGTTGGCCAGGCCGACGAAGAGGGCCAGGCGACCGCCCATGCTCACGCCGTCGATGCCGGTGGCGGCGCGATCGAGGCCGGCGCCGGCCTCGGCGCGCACGCGCGGCAGGAGTCCGTCCAGCAGGAAGCGCGCGAAGCCGGCGGCACCAGGGATGGTGCGATCGGGCAGGTCGGGCGTGTACGGGCAGGCCACGGCGAGCCCGCGGTAGGCGTGCGCGGCGAGCGAGGCGTTGATGCGCGCCAGGCGCTCGTCGGTGATCAGCTCGCCGACATCGCGCGCGGCGAGCGGCGGCTGCCGCAGGCGGCGGTGCACGAGCTCCAGGCCGTAGTCGTCGCGCCACCCGCGCGCCCCGACGTCGAGGCCGCGGCCCGACTCGCCCCGGCCGTGCAGGGCGATGAGCACCGGCAGGTCGCGGGCCCCTTCGGGCGTGAAGAGCAGGGCGCGCTGGCCCTCGGGCGTGCCCTCGCCCTTCGGGAAGTCGAGCGCGCGCCAGTCTCCGGACTCCGGGTGCGCAGGCGCGCTGGCCGTGGCGTGGGCCGTCGAGCTGCTCGCGGGCGCGTCGCCCTTGCGATCGCAGGCCGCGAGCACGGCGCCGCCGGCGAGCGCCAGAGCCCGGCGTCGATCGATGCGCGGACCCACCCGCGCAAGCTAGCGCACGCCGGGTGCCGTGCGCAGCCGTGGCATCAGGCGCGAGGCTCGCCGATCAGAGGCCCAGCCAGGGGCCCGGATCTAGGGTCTCGGCGGACCTGCGCAGCTCGAAGTAGAGGAGCGGCGCGCCGCCCGACGCGGCGCCGACCGTACCGATGCGCCCGTTGGCCGGCACCACGCCGCCGGCGGCGAGCTCGGTGAGCCCCAGGCTGCCGTAGATCGAGAAGTACTGGTCGCCGTGGTCGACGATCACCGTCAGCCCGTAGTCGTCGTATCGGTCGGCGAAGACCACCCGCCCCGCGGCCACGCTGCGGACGGCGGTGCCGGCCGGGGCCACGAACTCCAGCCCCGGCCCGCCCCCGCGGCGCACCCGGCGCACCTCGGCGCGGCCAGGCAGCGGGAACGGCAGGCGTCCCCTGAGGGCGCGGAAGCCCGCGCTGCCGGTGTCGCTGGGACCCAGATCGGCGCCGTAGATGGCCACGTAGTCCGGCGGGTGGATGGAGCTGTCGAAAGCGCGCGCGAACGCGGCCCGGCGCTCGTCGGCGGCCTGCAGCGCTGCGCGGTCGCGCACCATGGCCTCGCGGTGGACCTCGAGCGGGGCGCGCTCGATGCGCACGCGCTCCAGGCGCTGCGCCAGCTCGCTGCTGCGCTTCATCAGCGCCGCCTCGGCGGCGATGTCGCGGTCGAGGGCGCGGCGTGTGCGCTCCACCCGCGCGGCGTGGTCGACGAGCGCGTCGAAGCCGCCGCCGGCCGGGAGCAGGCCGGCCCGCACGTGCTTGTAGTAGGCGCGACCGCGCACCAGCATGCGCGCGCGGATGACCTCCAGCTCGGGACCGGCGGCGTCGAGGTCGCTCTTCAGCGCCTTCTCCTCGGCGTCGAGACGAATCAGCAATCGGTCGAGCTCGTTGGTGGCCCCGTCGATCGGGCCGGCGGTGCGGGCCATCACCGGCTGGGCGACGGGCTCGGGCTGCGGCACCGGCGAGGCGGCGGGCGGAGCGGCCTGGGCGGCAGGTTGGCGTTCGCCGGCGGCACCGGCTCGGGCGACTGGGCGGCCACGTCGCCGCCGGTCGCGCCCACCGCGCCGGCCATCCCGAGGAGCAGGAAGACGATGCGTCGCTTCATCAGACGCTGGCCAGCTTGCGCAGGCTCACCAGGGCGGTGACGGCCCCGAGCGCGCCGCCGAGAGCCACCATGCCCAGGGCCACCGTCCAGTGCAGGAAGGTGGGCATGACGCCGAGCAGGTTGGCGAGCTCCTGGTCGAAGCGGCCGCGCACGATGAGGAAGAGCCCGCCGAGCAGGAGCACCGCGGTGGCCGCGCCGCCGGCGCCCTGGGCCGCGCCCTCGAGCACGAAGGGTCGGCGAACGAAGGCGTTGGTGGCGCCGACCAGCTTGAGCACCTCCACCTCGATGCGCCGACGCTGCAAGAGCAGCCGCATGGTGGAGCCGATGACGCTGACCACGGCGCAGAGGACGATGAGCGCCAGGCACAGGCTGGCCGTCACCCCGCCCCCGAGGAGCGAGGAGAGGCGCTCCGTCCAGCGCTGGTAGGTCTCCACCGTCTCCACCGCCGGCAAGGCGCGCAGCTTGGTGGCCATGCTCTGCAGGGTGGAGTCGTCCACGTCGTCGGTGAAGCCGACCTCGATGGACGCCGGGAAGGCATTGGCCGGCAGCGCCGACAGCGCCGAGTCGCCCTCGTCGCTGACCACCTCACGCCGCGCCTCGGCGCTGGTGACCACGCGCACCTTCTTGACCCCGGCGGTGCCCTCCAGGGCGCGGGCCAGGTCACCGATGTCCGTCTCCGAGGCGGCGTCGCGCAGGTAGACGGTGGCCCGGCCGGCGCGCGACCAGCGATCGCGCACCGCAGTCAGGTTCTCGACCACCAGCAGCGCCGCCGCCAGGCAGACGAAGGCCACCGCCAGCGAGAACACCGACTGCACCTGCACCCGGAACGAGCTGCGTCCGGCGCGCCACGTCCTGCCGCCACCGGCGGCCCTCCAGCTGTCACCTTCGGACATTGCTCCTCCGCTGCCCGGCTCGGTACGAGCCCAGGCTGTGACGACCCAAGGCGTTGGCCCTCATCGCTCGTTCTCCTCAGGCGCTGGCGCGCAGCTCGCCTTCGTCGATCAGGTCCAGGTCGTCCTCGTCGAGCTCCTCGAGGCCATCGCCCCCGAGGCCGTGCGGCACGTCGGTGGCCTTGCCCTCGTCGAGCACCACCACCCGCCGCGGGCGCACGTCGAGCAGCGTGCGGTCGTGGGTGGCGAACAGCACCGTGGTGCCGCTCTCGTGGATGTCCTCGAAGAGGCCGAGCACGTCGATGGCCAGCTGCGGGTCGAGGTTGCCGGTGGGCTCGTCGGCGAGCACCAGGGCCGGCTCACCGACGATGGCCCGGGCCACCGCCACCCGCTGCTGCTCGCCGCCGCTCAGCACCTGGGCCCGGTCGCCGCCACGCCCGGCCAGGCCGACGCGCTCCAGCGCCTCGCCGACGCGGGTGCGCACCAGGCGCTGCGGGAGGCCGACGACCTCCAGGGCGATGGCCACGTTGTCGAAGACCGTCCAGCTGGGGACGAGCTTGAAGTCCTGGAAGACGAAGCCGATGTTGCGGCGCAGGGCGGGGATGCTGGGCTCGCTGAGGCGGGCGATGTCGCGGCCGAGGAAGAGGATGCGGCCGTCGTCGACGCGCTCGGTGCGGTGCACCAGGCGCAGCAGGGTGCTCTTGCCGGAGCCGGACGGCCCGGTGATGAACACGAACTCGCCGCGCTCGATGGTCAGCGACATGCCACGCAGCACCGGCTGATCGGCGCGGTACGACTTGTAGACCTCCTCGAAGACCAGGATCGGGCGCCGCGCCGCCGACGGGTCGTAGCGGTGACCCTGCCGCAACGCCTGGCGGAAGCTCCCGTTGGGAGACGAGGGGGGCATACGCCCTCGCCTGTATCAGCCGCCTCGGGGACGGGAAACTTTTCGGCCGCGGGCGGCTTTGCGCGCCTTCCGCGCCGGCGGCGACGTACTAGCTTCGGGGCGTGCGCATCGCCTACTTCGGCCTGCCGCTCGGCGCGCTGCTCCTGCTCGGCGATGGTCACTCGCTCGAGCTGTGCTGCATCTCGCGCCGCGACGGGGTGGGGCTACGCCGCCTGCAGCGGCGTCTCGGCCAGGAGCGGGTGCTCGTCCAGCCCGACGCCCACGCGCCGGCGCTCCTGGCCCGCGTGCGCGCGCTGGCGCCGGACCTGCTGGTCAGCTGGTTCTGGACCAAACGGCTGCCGATGGCGCTGGTGGAGGCCGCGCGCCTCGGCGGCTTCGGCGTGCACCCCTCGCTCTTGCCGCGCCACCGCGGGCCGGACCCGACCTACTGGGCCATCGCCTCGGGAGACGTGGAGACCGGGTGACCGCGCACCGCATCGCCGCCGACTACGACACCGGCGAGGTGCTGGCGCAGCGCCGGCTGGCCATCGACCCGGCGTGGAACGCCTGGCAGCTGGCGCGCGCCTGGACCGACCGTCGCTGCAGCTGCTCCGCGAGACGGCGCGGCGCTTCGCCGGCGGGCCGGTGGCCGGCGCGCAGGACGAGGCGCTGGCCACCGCAGCCCCGTTTCCCGGCGAGGATGCGTCGTGGATCCAGTGGTCCTGGCCCGCCGGCGGATCGTGCGTCACGTGCGGGCCTTGGCGCCTTCCCCCGGGGCGGTGACGGAGGTCGCCGGGCGCATCGTGACCGTGCTCGCCGCGCGCGCCGCGACCACCTGGCCGGCCGCGCTGGAGCAGGGCGAGGGCGCCATCGTCGACGGCCGCGCCCTGGTGCGCTGCGCGGACGGCGCCGTGGAGCTCGTCGACGCGCAGGTCGAGCCGTACGCCGCGGGCGATGCGGGCGTCGAGGCGCCGCTCGGGGACCTCGCCTCTGCCGAGGCCCCGCCCGGGGACCCCGCCGCAGTCGAGGCCCCGCCCACGCTTCTGGCGCTCTTCCTCGCCGGTTGACCGTTGGTGCTAGGCTGGCGCCGAGCTTTTCCCGGCAACCCGGAGGATCGATGTCGGAAGCGGCCCAACTGGCGAAGTCTGCTCGAGAGCACCTGGCCGCAGCGCTGAACGCGCTGCAGAGCAACGTCAACGTGCCCGATGGGCTGATGGCGGTGGCAGAGCCCATCGCCGAGGCGATGAGCGTGCTCCACCGCGTGGAGCGCACCGACGGCGGCGACCTCCAGGGGCGCGACTCCGCCCTGGCGAACGTGCGGACCGCGCTGAACCAGCTCCAGGCGGTCACCGAGCACCACCCTGCCGTGGACCTGGTGATGGAGGCAGTGGCCTCGTCGCTGGCCAAGGTGCACGCGCTGACGCGCTGAGTGCCCCCGTCCCAGACCGTGCCGCCCGGCCCACCGCCGGCGGCGTCGGTGCCGCGCCCCCGGCCGACCGACCCGGGGGCCCACCCCGCGCCGGCGCAGGCGCCGCCCGTCGCCGCGCAACCCGCGTACGCCCAGCCG
>JBBJMR010000243.1:0-13609 GCA_037720395.1 Polyangiaceae bacterium | reverse complement strand
CGGCGCCGACCGCGCCGCCCAGCGCGAGACGCGGCGCGCGCAGATTCGCTCCTTCGTGCTCGAGGAAGACCACGCGCCCCGGCGCGCGCGCTTCGCCAGCGACCCGGCCCCCCTGGCGGTGGCCCTGGCCTTCGCGGCGCGCGACCCCGGCAGCGAGGTGCGCAGCGGCGTGGGGACGCCTCGGTCCCTGATCCTGCGCCATGCGCAGCGCTTCGGTCGCGACGTCGAGGCCATCTCCCTGGTCACCGCGGTCTCGCGGGCCATCGGCCTCTGGGACGTCTCGGCGTCCTCCGCGGCGGCGCCGCCGGGGTCGCTGTCCATGCACGTGCTGACGCGCACGCTCTTCACCACCTGGCGCCGCGGCGGCGCCTGGGACGAGGCGCGGACGGAGCGCGAGCTGTACCGCGTGGCCGCGGAGAGCCGCGACCAGAGCCCGATCGGCGCGCTGCGCGAGATGGTCCTCGAGGCTCTGCAGGACCTGGGCGAGGGGCGCTGGGTGCCCTGGCAGGCGATCCACGGCTGGCTCGCGGAGGACGCGCGCATCGCGGGCATCGAGCGCCTGGTCAAGCGCTGGGGCGAGCGCGCCGCCGTCGAGGCACCGCCGGTGCTCGAGGTGGCGCGGCGCATCGCCCTGGAGAGCCTGCCGGTCCTGGGCATCGTCGATATCGGCGCCACGGGAACACCCTTCGACGCCGCGACAGCGACACAGTTCGACAGGAGCCCGGCAGGCGCTGGCGAGCCCGGCGGCGAGCGCGGCGAGGGCGTGGCCATCGCCGCATCGCCGGACGTCACCCTGCGGCTCACTCCGCGCGGCCGCGCCCTCCTCTCGGGCGTTGCGCCCAACATCGACCCGGCGCCGAGCAAGTTCATCGACAGCCAGGCGCTGCGCGTCGGCGCGAAGACGACGGTGGCCGCGCTCCTCGGCCTCAGCGGCTTCGCCGAGATCGGGCGCGTCACCGACCAGCTCGATCTGCTGCTCACCCCGCCGTCCCTGGCGCGCGCCGTGTCCGCAGGGGTCGAGGCCGACACCCTGCGCGCACGCATCGAGGCGGTGGCGCCGCTGCCCGACACCATCTCGCGCATGCTGGTGCAGGCCAGCGTGGTCATCGGCAAGGCCACGCTCGCCGGAGCCAGCGGCTTCCTCTGGGTCGACGACGTCGAGGTGCGCGAGCTGCTCCGCAGCCGCCGGCCCGCCAGCGAGCTCTTCGTCGACCCCTCGCCGCCGTCCGGCCTGCTCATCGCGCCCGACGTGGACCTCGACCGTCTGGTCCGTCGCTGCCGCGCGCTGGGCGTGGAGATCGAGATCGACGGCGCCGCGGTGCGCGCGCGCACGCCGGTCTCGACGCCGCTGCCGCCGGAGCGCACCGGGCCACGGGTGCGCTCGCGCACCCCGATGCCGCGCAAGGCGGGCGGCTGACCGAGACGCCGGCGGCTGACCGAGACGCTGGCGGCTGACCGACGCCGGCTCAGCTGGAGCGCGCGGCGCGGCGCAGGGCCAGCACCAGCACCAGCGCCCCGAGCAGCGTCGGCGCACCGACCAGGGCCACCTGCACGGCGGCCAGGATGTCGGCGTCCGGCGGCGTGCCCCAGGTGGCGTAGACCTGCCAGCACAGCATGGTGGTGCCGATGGTGCAGAGCAGCGTCACCAGCGCGGTGCGCAAGCCCTCCGCCAGGCGCTCCACCGACGGGGCGCTGCGCCAGCGCGCCAGCGCGCGCAGCGTGGCCACCACCACCAGCAGCGCGGCGAGGCCGGCAATGACCCCGAGCAGCACAAGCTCCACGTCGGTCGAGTGGGTCGCGCGGCGACGGCACGCAGCGTGGCGCCGGCCGTGGTCATCACCGCCGCGCCCGCCGCCAGCGCGGTGGCCACGGCGAAGGCCAGCGCCGCCGGGCGCGCCCTCGCGCGCTTGGTGGTGTCCTCGGCCTGTCGCACGTAGTCGACGGAGTCGACGGACACCGTCTCCATGTTGGCCACGGCGTTCGAGCCCTCGCGCGCCGTGCCCGGCATGCTGCCCGGGCGGCTCTCGTCGAAGACCGCCAGCTGCTTTCGAGCTCGAGCGCCGTCGCCGGGCGCTCGGCGGGCGTGCGCGCCATGGCGCGCTGGATGAGGAGCTCCACGCCCTCGGGGATGTTGCGATCCAGGTCGCGCGGGCGCTTCGGGTCCTCGGTGAGGAGCTTGGTGATGGTGATCGCCGGGTCGCCCTCCGAGAACGGCGGCGAGCCGGTGAGGAGGCGGTAGAGCACTGCGCCCACCGCGTAGACGTCGGCGCGCACGTCGACGTCCGCCGAGCCGCGCGCCTGCTCCGGCGCCATGTAGGCCGGCGTGCCCACCACCATGCCGGTGCGGGTGATGTCCGCCCCGTCGGTCATCTTGGCCACGCCGAAGTCGAGGATCTTCACCAGCGGCGCCGAGCCCTCGTTGTTGCAGAGGAAGAGGTTGGAGGGCTTGAGGTCGCGGTGCACCACGCCCACGCCGTGCGCGGCGGCCAGGCCGCGGCACACCTGCCGGCAGATGCCGATGCTGGTGGAGAGCGGCAGCTTGCCGGCCCGATCGAGGACGTTGCCGAGCTCCTCACCCTCGAGCAGCTCGGAGACCAGGCAGGGGCGCCCGTCGCGGACGCGGATGACGTCCACGATGTCGAGCACGTTTTCGCTGTCGACCTTGGCCACCGCCTGGGCCTCGCGCTCGAAGCGCGCCACCGCTTCGGCGTTCGAGGACAGTGACTCGTGCATGACCTTGACGGCGAAGCGGCGCGGCAGGCGCACGTGCTCCGCCTCGTAGACGCGACCCATGCCGCCCTCGCCGATGAGACGGGTCACGCAGAAGCTTCCCGCCAGCACCTCGCCGAGGAGCGGGTCCTCGTCGGCGTTGTCGGCGCGCTCCAGGTTGGTGGCGTCCTTCGGACAGACCACGAAGTCCGGCGGGTACTGGACGCCGCACGTCGCGCAACGCCGCATGGTGGCATTGCGGCTCGGCAAGGGGGCCCTCGGCCTGTGCTCTTCCGCGCGCGCGAGCTCGACCATCGGAGGACAGCATAGTGGGGAGAGGGGCCGCCGCCCAAGGCCCGCGTCAGGGCGGGGGAGGCGGTCTCTCCACCGGGGCTGCAGGTTTCGCGCATCCAGCGCACGAGCGCCCGGAATCGGCGTGGCGCGGCGGAAAAATTCCGTGCGCGCGCCGGAATGCGAGGACGCACCACACGCGGCGCGGCGCCCCTACTCCGACTCCCGATGCGCGCGTGCGCGGCGCGTCGCTCGATGCCTCAGGGCCCGGCGGCGATGGGCCAGGAGCGCGCGGTGATCTGCGGGGCGAGGCGGCGCAGCTCCCGGCGCAGCGCCGCTGCGGTGCTGCGGTCCTCGGGCCGGTGGCGCAAGCACTGGTAGAGGAACATGGCCAGCGGTTCGCTGCGCGCGTCTCCGGCCAAGGAGCGGATCGGGCCGGGCAAACCGTCGTGGGTGAGGTGCGCCGAGATCAGGGCCACGTCGGTGGGCGCGGCGAACAGCGTGCGCGCGGTGAGCACCTCGAAGGCCACGCAGCCGAAGCTGTACACGTCCGCGGTGAGGGGGGTGCCCTTGCCCTCGATGCCCCACACCTCGGGCGCGCCGTAGCAGCCGGTGGCGCAGCCCGGGCGCAGGTGCCGGCCGGCGAGGCCGAAGTCGACGAGCACCGCCTTGCCGCTTCGGCGCAGGAGGATGTTCGACGGCTTGACGTCGAGGTGCCCGACGCCGGCGGCGTGCATGGCCTCCAGGCCGGCGAGGATCCCGTCGAGCAGGGTCATTGCGGTCGCGGAGGTCAGCGTGCCGGAGGCCACCACCGCCTCGCAGTGCACGCCTTCGACGAGCTCCATCACCAGGATCGGCTTCGGCCTGGCGCCGGCGTCGAAGGTCACGAAGCGCGCCAGGTTCTCGTGCTCGGGGATGGCCAGCAGCGCGCCGGCCTCGTCGCGGAACAGCTTCGAGAACTGGGCCTCGGACAGGCTGCGCGCCGCAGTGGCGTCGTAGTCCGGCACCTTGAGCGCGAAGCGCTCGGCGAGCGGGTCGTGGCGGTCCTCCACGCGCGAGACCACGAACACCGTCCCGCCGGCGCCGCCACCGAGCTGCCGGTGCACGTAGAAGCCGCCGATGGTGCGGCGGCTCGGCAGCCAGTTCGGCAGCGGTGTGTCGGGCAGGAAGCGCACCGAGGCGCTGCTCATCGGCTCCGAGCGTGCGGCCAGGTCCTCGACGGGCAGGGAGGCCAGGCGTCCGAGCACCAGCGCCACCACCTCGGCCACTGCCAGGGGCAGGCGCTCGTAGGCCGTCTGGGTGGCCGCGGCCACGGCGTGCCCCAGCTCGGCGGTGGGGTCGCCCTTCACGGCGCGGGCCAGCGCGGCGGTGAGCACATCCGGCGAGGGGCGCCACGAGGCCTCGTCGTGTCCGAGGTCGCCGCAGCGCCGATGCGCGCCGGCGGTGAGCTGGCTGAGCTTGCCCATGGCGTCCTCGAGGGAGAGCAGCGGGGCGGCGTCGCTGGAGCCGGGTTGGTCGGGGAGCAGCGCCGCCAGGCACGGGGCTGCCTGCACCAGGCCGAGCGCGCGCGTCAGACGGGCCAGCGCCGCGCGCACCGCCTGGGTGCGCTCGGTGGCGCCGGCGGGCACGTCGGCGACGAGCCGCTCCAGCGCGGCCAGGCGCGCCGCCGGCCGCCCCGCGCCCTCCGCGGGCTCCCGACCGCGCGCGATGGCGAAGGCGGCGTACAGCTGGAGCAGCTGACTGACGTCGGGGTGCATGCTGGCCTCGGCGAGGACCTCGAGGTCGGCTGCGTCGGAGAGGCGCATGGCGGCGTGGAGCAGCACGTCAGCGCCGTCGGCGGCGCCGTCGCGCACCAGCGCGTCGAAGGCGCGGGCCACGGTGGCGCCGATGGCGCGGCGCAGCGGCGAGTCGCGCTCCCGCACCAGGCGCGCGGTGAGCACGCGCAGCGCCCCCATCCAGCGCGCGCGCACGCGCAGGCGCCGGTCCTGGTCGTCGCCGAAGTCGGAGCTCTCGCCGTCGATGAGGTGCAAGAGGGCACGCAGCTGGCGCAGGTGCAGGGTGGCGTGGGGCACCCGGCCGTCCACCGTCTCGCGGCCGGACTCCTTGTCGAGCAGCCAGGTGGAGACGCGCTCGTCGAGGTCGTCGATGGACGCCACCCCGGCGGCCTCCTCGCCGGCGCGCCGCTCGAGGAGGAGCAGGTTCTTGAGCAACCCCGACTCGAAGAGCGCGCCGTCGAGCTCGCGCATCAGATCCACCGCGGTGCGGCGGCTCATCCGCCCCTCGGCCGTGTCGGCGTCGCTGGCGTCGATGGCCTCCATCGCCTGCACGGTGTCGGCGACCACGCCCAGCGCGCGCATGGCGCGCGCGTGCGCTTCGCGCGTGCCGAGCTCGACGAAGGCATCGAGGGCGGAGCCGACGGCCACGCGCAGCTCCTGCGTCGGCTCCTTGGCGGTCAAGTCGCGCAGGATGACGCGCGCCAGCGCCGCCAGCCCGTCGTCGGGCTCCGGCGTGCCCAGGCTCATGGTGATGGCCTGCGCGCACTGCATCGCCGCGTGGCCGAAGAGGCCCGGGTGGTCGTGGCGGAGCTCGACCAGCGGCTCGGCCACGGCGATGGGCGAGAGGGCGACGATGGTGTCCAGCACCTCCTCGGCGGCCTCAGGCTCGACGTAGGCCGCCGGTGACAGGCCCCAGGTCATGGCCACGGCGATGCCCGGGTCGCGCGCCATCAGCGGGCCGCGCAGCAGGGCCAGCGCGCGCGCCACGCCCGGCTCGGGCAGCGCGGCGATGCTCGCCGCCAGCGACGTCGCCGCGCGGCGCCCTCGGTGGGACCGAGCTCGGGTCGCAGGTCGCTCTCGATCTGCTCCCAGAGCTCGGGGAGGGCGCCGGCGAGGATGCCGCGCGCGTGCGCGACGTGGCGCCAGACGAGGGTCTCGCGATCGGCCAGCAGCGTGCGCCAGGCCGAGACCAGCCCGCCGGCGGCCTCGCCCGGCGCGGCGGCGGTGCCCTGGAAGAGCCGCTTGGCCTGCTCGTCGCCGGTGCCGGCGCGGCGCACGGCCTCGCGCGCCGCGCGCTCGATGCGGCGCGCCGCCTGGCGCCGCTCGGGCAGCGAGCCGGTGGCCGCGGCGCCGACCCACTCGCGCGACAGCTCGCGACGCGAGACCAGCGCCAGCGCCAGCGGCCCGACGCGCACGTCGCTGGCCGGCGGAAGCGCGGCGCACAGCGAGACGCGCGCGTGCACCCCGGCGCCGCTCAGGCCGCGTCCGGAGCCGGCGGCCATGCGCGTGGCCACGGCCACGAAGGTGGAGGCGTTGCCCTCGTAGAGCTGCGCCAGCACCCGGCGCCCGAGCTCGCGCCGCTCGTTGCCGAGCGGCAGTGCGCCGGCGATCTCGTAGAGCGCCACCGACGCCGCCGCCGGCGACAGCCAGGAGAGGTCGTCGAAGAGGCCGTCGCCCATGGCCACGCGCGCGAAGCGCAGCAGCGACTCGGGGTTGAGGCCGTCGAGGGGCCCCGGCCCGTCGGCGGCGGCCTCGATGGCCAGCGCGGCCAGGCTCTGACGGAAGGCGGCCCTCCGGTCGGCGCGGTCCTCGTAGCTCGGGAGCTCCAGCAGCTCCTCGATGAAGTGGGTGCGCCCGCGCATCGGTCCCCTGGCAGCGTAGCCCGCCGCCACCTCCCACCCAAGAGACCTGACCGCGGGGGTCGGACCGGTCGCTTGAAGCGCGCGGCCCACCGCGGCATGGCCGAGGCACCATGCCCGACCTGGACAGCCTCTCGCTCGGCTTCCGCCAGCGCTACCTGCCCTTCTCCGAGCTCGAGTCGCAGCTCTTCGCCTGGCAACGCGCCTTCCCTGAGCTGGTGCGGGTGACCTCGATCGGGCGCAGCGTCGAGGGCCGGGACCTGTGGCTGATGACCATCGGACGCGACCCGGAGCGCACGCGGCCGGCGGCCTGGGTCGACGCCAACATCCACGCCAGCGAGCTGTGCGGGTCGAGCGTCGCCCTGGCCATCGCCGAGGACGCGCTGCGCGTCCATCTCGGCGCCGCCGCCCCCGCCGAGCTCCCCGCGCACCTGGTGTCGCTGCTTCGCGATGACGTGCTCCTCTACGTGCTCGCGCGCATGTGCCCGGACGGGGCCGAGCGCGTGCTCGGCTCGGCGCGCTTCGTGCGCTCCAACCCGCGCGACCGCCGGCAGGGCTACAGCGCGCCGCACTGGCGACACGAGGATGTGGATGGCGACGGGCTGGCGCTGCTGATGCGTCGCCAGGAGACGTCGGGCGACTACGTGCAGAGCGCCGAGTTTCCCGGGCTCATGCTGCCGCGGCGCATCGAGGACCCGGGGCCGTACTTCGCGCTCTATCCGGAGGGCTTCGTGGAGGGCTGGGATGGCTTCCACGTCCCGCCGCCGTCGATGCTCTCCGACAACGACACCGACATGAACCGCAACTTCCCCCACGGGTGGCGCGCCGAGCCGCACCAGGCGGGCGCCGGCGCCTTCGCCACCAGCGAGCCCGAGTCGCGCGCCGTCACCGAGTTCGCCAGCGCGCACCCGGAGATCTTCGCCTGGCTCAGCCTGCACACCTTCGGCGGCGTCTACATCCGCCCCTCGGGCCACCTCGGCGACAAGCAGATGGACCAGAGCGACCTGGCGCTCTTCCACCAGATCGCCGAGTGGGGCGAGCGCTACGCGGGCTACCCGAGCGTGAGTGGCTTCGAGGAGTTCACCTACGAGCCGGACAAGCCGCTGTGCGGCGATCTGGCGGCCTTCGCCTACGAGCAGCGCGGCGCCGCCGGCTTCGTCTGCGAGCTGTGGGACTTCTGGAAGCAGGCCGGTCTGGAGGTCAAGCGCCCCTTCGTCATGAACTACCTGCGGCGCACGCGCGAGGACGCGCTGACCATCGCCCGCTGGGACCAGGCCCACAACGCCGGGCGCATCGTCGGCAAGTGGCGCGCCTTCGAGCATCCGCAGCTCGGCGCCGTGGAGGTGGGTGGCTACGACCCGCGCATCGGCATCTGGAACCCTCCTCCGGAGCGCATCGACGAGGTGTGCCAGGCGCAGGCCCGCGTCTTCCTGCGCCTGGCCGCGCTCGCCCCGCGCCTGCGGCTCCTCGACTTCGCGGCCGGCGACGAGGGCAGCGGCCTGACGCGCATCTCCGGCACCGTGGAGAACATCGGCTATCTGCCGACGTACGTGCTCGGCGTGGCGCGCTCGCTGCCGTGGAACGAGCCGGTGCGCGTGGAGATCGAGCCCGGCCCCGGCGTGGAGCTGCGCGCCGGCGAGCGCGTGCGCCGTGTCGGGCACCTCGAGGGTTGGGGCGGCTACCACAAGTGGTCGACGCCCGTCTTCGCCCGGTCGTGGAACGACCCGCCGCGGCGGCGCGTCGACTGGGTGGTGAAGGGCGCCGGCCTGGTGCGCGTGCGCGCGGCCAGCGCGCGGCTGGGCGCCGTGGAGACGGCGATCGAGGTCGGCGCCGGGCGTCGAGCGGCGACCGAGGCGCCCGTGTGATGTGCGCGGTCGTTTCCGACCGGCGCGCGCCGCGGGGGCGTACCATTGCCGGCATGCGCTCTCCGAAGCTGCTGGGCTTCGTGTGCTGCCTGGCGGCGGCGGCATGCGGCGACGCCGAGGAACGCGCGATGCCAGCGCAACCGCCGGCTCGGGCGTCGGGCGGCGCCGGTGCCGGTGCGGCGCCGGCTGTGGGCGGCTCGGGCAGCGGCGCCGCCGGTGGCTCGAGCTCGAGCGCAGGCGGCACGGGCGGTGGTGCGCCCCAGGGCTGGGCCACGCTGCCCCCGCTCCCCGGTGGGCCACGCCAGGAGACGGCTGTCGTCGCGCTCGCCGGCAAGGTGTGGGTCATCGGGGGCTTCGACGGTGCGGCTGCCGTCGTCGACCGGGTCGGACCTACGATCCGGCGAGCGGGACGTGGAGCGACGGCCCGGGGCTGCCACGCCGCTGCACCACGCCAACGCCGTCGTGGTCGGCGATCGCATCTGGCTGCTCGGGCATTGCCGCTCCGCGACGTTCACGCCGCATGGCGACGTCTGGTCGCTCGACCCCGACGCCGGCAGCTGGGTCGAGGGCACACCGATGCCGGTGGGCACGGCGCGCTGTGCCTCGGCGGTCGGTGCCCTCGGCGAGCTCGTCTATCTGGCAGGCGGCCTGCGCGGCGGCGACGTGCCGGATGTCTCGGTGTACGACACCGTCCGCGACACCTGGACGATGCTCGGCGACCTGCCCGGCCCGCGCGACCATCTCGTCGGCGGCGTCGCCGACGGTACCTTCCTCGCCGTGGGCGGTCGCACTGGCGGCATCGAGGGGCTGCTCGGCGAGGTGCTCGCATACGACGCGGCCGGCGACAGCTGGGCGCCGCGTGAACCCATGATCACCCCGCGCGGCGGCGCGGCCGCGGCCGTGGTGGGCACCCGGCTCTTCGTCATCGGGGGCGAGGGAAATACCGCCGCGCCGAGCGGTGTCTTTCCGGTGAACGAGGCCTACGACGCGGCCACCGACAGCTGGGCGGCGCACCCGCCGATGCCGGCGCCCCGGCACGGGACGGGCGCGGCCAGCGTGGGCGGCACCATCTATGTCCCGGGAGGCGCAGATCAGCAGGCCTTCGGTGCGGTGGCCACGGTCGAGTCCTACACGCCATGACCGTGCCTCGCGTGCGGCCCGGTCCGTGCACGGCTCCGGGCAGATCTCCCGGTGCGGCCGCCGCGTGCCGTCTGCGACGCACGCGCGCCGCCCGTGGTATCGGGTGAGGCGATGGCTGGCTGGTTGCGAACACGAACGGGCATGGCCGTCACCGGCGGCGCGCTGATCGTCGCCGCGCTCGTCCTGGTCGCCGAGTGCTCGAGCCACCCCGCCGCCGATGGTGGCGCCACCGGGCCTTCGCCCGCCAACACCGGCGACGACCCGGGTCCGGGCGACGAGCACGGCCCCGCGCCGGCCGGCTCCCACGCCGCCACCAGCGGCGCGGCGCCCGACGACGGGGGCCCGGACGGACCCACCTTCTTCTCGGCGTGGGGCGGTGCGAGCCTCGATCAGCTCGGCCACGAGCGGCCCGAGGAGGGCAATCCGCAGGGACCGATGAGCTTCGCCCTCGACGCCAAGGGTCGCGTCTACGTGCTCGACAACGTGAACGGCCGCATCGTGCGGCGCGACGCCAGCGGCAAGCCGGAGGCCGAGGTGAAGATCGAGGAGACCACCGCGCAGGACATCGCCGTGGGCACGGACGGTTCGATGGCCGTCCTCGATCGCTTCAACGACAAGGAGGTCGCGCTGTACGACGAGTCGGGGCGCCCGAGCGGCTCGCTGCCGCTGGTCGGCGACGGGCTGCCGGACCCGGGCGAGGTGACCGGGCTCTTCGTCGACGGGGAGGACGTCTACGTCGAGAAGGAGCACGGACCGCTGGTCAAGGTGGGGACCACCAAGGGCGCGCCGGCCGAGCCACGCGGCGAGATCCCCGGGCGTCCCAGCCGCGATGGCCTGCTCTTTCTCCTGGCCGGGATCATCGAGGCGCCGGCGGGGCGCGTGTATGTGACGGCCATCGATCGCCAGACGAACCAGCACCGCTTCACGCGCGAGCTGAAGATGAAGACGGTCGCGCACTCCATCGTCATGCTCGACTCCGACAAGGGCGGGACCATCTACCTGGCCGTGGAGCTCGAGCTGCCCGACGGCGGCGCCGAGGTGCGCCTGACGTGCATGGAGCCGCTCAAGGGCGTGGTCGTCGGCACGGCGAGCCTGCCGGTGAACACCTTGCCCGAGGAGTCCTTCAAGGACATGACCGTCCTCGATGGTGGGGGCGTCCTCTACGCCATTCGCAGCGAGCAGGGCGTCACCTACCAGACGTTCGACTGCAACTAACTGGCCGGTGCCGCGCGGCTTGCGCGGGGAGCCCCGGTCGCCGCGCGCCGCGATCTGGGGTAGACCGGGCCCGTGAAACGCCCTCGCCTCGTCCTGTCCCTCGCGTGTCTCCTCGTCGCCGGCTGCGAGGCCGACAAGCCTGCCGGCCCCGTCACCGCCGAGGCGTCGGCCACGCTCCCGCCCGCCAGCGCGACCGCGCCCATCGCCCTGCCGGGCGCCACGCCGAGCGCCACGGCCGAGGCGGCCGCCACGCCGAGCGCCGACCCGAGCTCCAGCGCCACCGCGGCTGCACCGAGCGCCTCGGTGGCAAGCGCGGCCACGGTCGTGCCGGGCATGCCCGCCGCCAAGGATGGCGTGCTCGCCGCTGGCGCCGCCGACCGCGTGCTCAAGACCGGTGGCAAGCCGGTGGTCAAGCTCATCGAGGCGGGCGCCGAGCCGCGCGCCGCCGTCTCCTACGCCTTCACCGAGGGCGCCGCCCAGTCCGCGGTGATCGGCCTGGACATGGTGATGGGCGCCAAGTCCAAGGGCATGGAGCTGCCGCGCACCGCGGTCCCGCACATGGCCATGACCCTGGACCTGAACCCTGCCGAGAAGAACGCCGCCGGCGACTTCCGCATCGCCGCCAAGCTCGTCGACGTGGGCATCGAGCCGAGCGGGATCACCCAGACCAAGATCGCCGAGAGCCTCAAGCCGCAGCTCGCCACCGTGAAGGGGATGAGCATGTCCTACTGGGTCTCGCCCCACGGCACGGTGCGCGACGTGAAGGTCGACCTGCCGCCGGGCATGCCGCCGGAGGCAGCGAAGATGCTGCAGAGCATGAACCAGTCGTTCGAGTCGATGGTCGCGCCGCTCCCCAGGGAGCCGATCGGCACGGGCGCGCGCTGGCAGGTGATCACCCGCATCGCCAGCCAGGGCGCCGACATCCTGCAGTACACGACGTTCACCCTGAAGACGCGCGAAGGCACGCGCCTAGGTCTGGGCGCCGACCTCCGGCAGTTCGCCGCCAACCCGGTCATCGACAACCCCGCCATCCCGGCCGGGATGACGGCGCGCATCAAGGCCTTCGACTCCGGTGGCAGCGGCGACACCAACCTCGACACCGCCGAGGTCTCGCCGCTGGGTGGCAAGCTGTCCATGAAGAGCAGCATGGAGATCGAGGTCTCTCGCCCTGGTGGAGGGGCAGGCACGCCGGGAGAGTCGAACGTCGTGCACTCCGACCTGACGGTCACCTTCGCGCGTCCCAAGAAATGAGCGCAGAGGCCTCGGCGCGCGGCGGAGCGGGGCGCGACGTGGCCGCGGTGCGGGCCGCGTATTCGCGCTTCCTCTCTGCCGGTTCGCCGGGGCGCATCCTGCTCACCGGCCACTCGCACCAGGCGTGGCCCGATGTGGTGCGCGACGCGCTGCTCGCCTTCTTCGACGACTCCGCGCGCCTGGTGGATGACAAGTGGTCGGAGGCCGTCTTCCCCAGGGCGGACCGCGTCGGCCGCGCCATCCTGGCGCGCATGGGCTTCGATGGCGGTGACGACATCGCCTTCGGTCGCAGCACGCACGAGCTGGTGGGGCGTCTGCTCTCCTGCCTGCCCTTGCCCGCGGGCGCGGGATCGGCGCGCCCGCGCGTCGTGACCACCACCGGCGAGTTCCATTCGCTGCACCGGCAGCTCTCGCGCCTCGGCGAAGACCGCCTGGAGGTGGTGTGGGTCCCCGCCGAGCCGCGCGCCGGGCTCGCAGACCGATTGCTCGAGGCGCTGGCGCCGGGCACGGCGATGCTCGCGGTGTCGGCCGTGCTCTTCGAGGACGCCTTCATCCTTCCGCGCCTCGGAGCGGTGCTGGCCCGGGCGGTGGAGCTCGGCGCCATCGCGCTGGTCGATGCCTACCACGCCTTCAACGTCGCCCCCGTCGACTGGGGCCCGGCGGCCGCGCAGCTCTTCGTGACCGCCGGCAGCTACAAGTACGCCGGGTTCGGCGAGGGCCTCTGCTGGCTGCGCATCCCGGCCGATTGCCGCCTGCGACCCGCGGACACGGGGTGGTTCGCGGACTTCGACTCGCTGGCTCTGCCGCGCGGCGGCGAGGTCCGCTACGGCGCCGGCGGCGCGCGCTTCGCGGGGTCGACGTTCGACGCCAGCTCGCTCTATCGCGCCGAGGCCGCGCTCGCCCACTGGGACGGCTTCGGCCTCGGTCCCGCGGAGCTGCGTGCCGTATCCACCGCCCAGACGCGCCGGATCATTGGCTGCCTCGACGCTGCGGGCGTCGGCGGCTCGTTGGTCTCGAGCCGCGACGACGCGCTTCGCGCGGGCTTCGTGTCCGTGCGCGCGGCGGACGCGGCCGGGATCGTCGAGCGGCTGCGCACCCGCGGTGTGCGGGTCGACTCGCGCCGGGATCTGCTCCGCATCGGGCCCGCGCCCTACCTGACCGATGACGAGATCGATCGAGGGGTGAGCGCCGTAGCGGAAGAGCTCGCTCGCTCGAAGGCGGGCTGAGCCGGCGACTACCAGAGGCGAGGAACGATGTTTCGGCTCGGCGGGGGGCGGGTCTTGGACTAGCCTTTCCTGAAGATGATTTTCAACATCAGCGCTGCTGATGGGGCGGCGCCTGCTCGGCTCGGGGTCGCGCGGCGGGCGCTCGCCGTGGTCGGCGTCGCGCTCGCGCTGCTGATGTCGATGTCGCAGGTCGCGCATGCAGATCCGCTGGCGATGGAGTCCGAGGCCCAGCGCCTGGTGCACATCCTCGGCTACGTCTCCGCCGGCTACGGTGCCGC
>JBBJMR010000527.1:0-3379 GCA_037720395.1 Polyangiaceae bacterium | reverse complement strand
CTCTCACTCGGGCAGCGGCGTCGAGCAGATCGACCTCGACCCAGCGCAGCGCGGCGGGCTGCTCACCCTCGGGGCGTGGCTCGTCTCCCACGGCAAGAAGGGCCGCGACAACGTGGTCCGCCGCGGCATGGCCATCTACCGCGACGCCATGTGCAACAACATCGCCCCGCTGAACATCGACCTCGAGGCCGCGCTCAAGGACCTGGTGGGCGCCGATGCCACCATCAAGGAGATCGTCGAGGCCCGCGGCAACGACGGCACCTGCGGCGCTTGCCACAAGGTCGCCGACCCGGTGGGCCTGGCCTTCGAGACCTACGCCGGCGACGGCAGCTGGCAGACGACCTATCCCGACGGCAAGCCGGTCGAGGCCGAGGTGACGCTGGATGGCGTCACGTTCGAGAACGCACCACAGCTCTCCGGCGCGCTCGCCGAGGACCTTTCCTTCCCGCGCTGCCTGGTGCAGCGCGGCGGGCACTTCGTGATGGGCGCGGAGTTCGGGGCGCCGACCCAGGTGCGCGCGTCGGAGGAGGCCTACGACGCCTTCCACGACAGCGGCGGTTCATTCGAGGAGCTCATGGTGGCCATCGTCCGCGACCCTTCCTTCATCGAAAGGAGGAAGTAGTCATGATCAACCGACGACGCTTCGCCGCCCTCATCGGCGGGTCCGCCGCTGCCGCCACGCTGATCGGCTCGCGCTTCGGCGCGCGCAGCGCCAGGGCCGCTCCGCCGGCGGGCCCGGTGCGCTTCCTGGCCGTGCGCACGCCCCACGGCGTGGACCGCGACTTCTGGATCCCGCGCCAGGCGAACGGCAGCGAGCCGAGCTCCGCCGACGAGGCGCTCTCCGGGCTGACCTTCGAGTACGACAACTCGATCCTCGACGCCATGATGCCGTGGCGCGACCAGATCACCGTGCTCGACGGGCTGGACACCAAGTGCGTCAAGGAAGGCACCCGCCCTGGCGTGCGCACGTTCCACGGCCACAACGAGCAGGGCGTCATGCTCACCGGCGCCCAGCCGCCCGAGGACCGCGAGGGCAACTCGACAACCACCCGTCGCTCGACTTCTACCTGCACGGCCTGCTCGGGCCCCGGTGCTGCTCACCGCCAGCGTGGAGGGTGCCGGCACCTGGAAGTGCATGAGCTTCGCGCGCGGCATCCCGCGCAACGCGGAGACCAGCCCCAGCGCCCTGTTCCAGCAAGCCTTCCCCGCCGACTTCGAGCCGCCGGACGAGAGCGAGCCGCAGGTCGACGTCGCGGCCGGCGAGCAGCGCATCGTCGATCACGGTCAGTCGGCGCTGAAGGCGCTGGAGGCGCGCCTGCAAGGCGTGGAGAAGGAGAAAATCGCCGCCCACCGGGAGGCGATGGCCAAGCTCGGCCCGAGCGGCATGCCGCCGCTCGTCGGTCACTGCACCACCAGCGGCAGCGACGTCCCCAACGTCGGCGGCGGGGTCGACGACTACACGCTCGTCGACACGGTGACCCGCGCCCACGCCGCGGTCATCGCCCAGGCCTTCGCCTGCGGCCGCAGCATGTGCGCCACGCTGCGCATCCTGGACGACTATCCGAACCACTACACCGACGTCCCCGAGGTGCAGGCCTCCGGTGCCGCCGCCATCTATGGCAGCGAGTTCCGGTTCCACGAGAACCTGGTGCACGACTACTGGGGCGCGAGCGGCGCCACCCTGGATACGCTGCGCAAGGGCTACTGCGCCGGGCAGCGATGGGCAGCGGGGCACTTCGCGGCGGTGCTCGACGAACTCTCCAAGATCGCCGACCCCATGGACCCCAACGGCGGCACCATGCTCGATAACACCGTCGTCTACTGGCACAACGAGTTCGGACACGACGGCCACGACAACCAGCACACCCGCCAGCCGGTGGTCATCGCCGGCGGTGGCAACCGCACCCTGCGTCTGGGGCGCTACCTGCGCCTGCGCGATGTCAGCAACAACGACGACGTGAGCAAGCTGGTGCCGCACAACAAGTTGCTCACCGCCATCTGCCACGCCATGGGGCAGACGCAGATCGACTTCTTCGGCGATCGCGATCTGAAGGACCGGGCCGACTACAAGGGCCCGCTCGAGATGCTCATGGTCTGACCGGCTCGGCTCCGACAGGAGGGAGCTCTCCTGCCGGAGCCTCGGCAGGAGCGAGGTCTCCTGCCGGAGCCTCGGCAACGGGCAGTGGTAGGCGTGGGTGATGCTCCCCGACTGGGAAACGACCGCCATCCTCGAAGAGGCCTTGATGGGCGCGCGTCGCTCCTTCCTGGCGCTGCCCGACCTGCGCGTGGTCGAGCGCCCCGGCTGGCTCCAGATCGTGACGCCCTCCTTCCGCGACGGCAGCTTCAACGGCGTCTCGCAGTCGGTCCTCTCCTCCGCGGAGGCCGACGCGATGATCGACGCCACCGTGGCCGAGTATCGCAGCCTGGGTATCGCCTTCCGCTGGGCGGTGGCGCCGGACAGCAAGCCCGACGACCTCGCCGCCCGCCTCGCGGCACGAGGGCTGGCCTCGTACCCGGTCCGGGCCATGGCGCGGAGCACCGCGTCGTTCGGCGGAGCCCTCGCCGGTGGCGCGACGGTGGAAGAGGTCGACGAGCACGACGCCGAGGTGTTCACGCAGGTGATGGCCGAGGCCTGGAGCGCCGACCCCGGACCGCTGCGCGTCGCCAACGCCGTGGTCCTCGCCGAGCGCTCGAGGCGATTCCGCCTCTACGTGGCACGCGTCGCCGGCGAGCCTGCCGGGTGTGCCAGCTGCTGCATGTTCGCGCGCTCCACCTACATGATTGGCGCCGCAGTGCTGCCGCGCTTCCGCGGCGCGGGCGTCTACCGCGCGCTCGTCGCCGCGCGCCTGCAGGCCGCCGCCGCCCTGGGCCTGGAGCTGGCCACCACCCAGGCGCTGGATTCGACGTCGGCGCCGCTGCTCGAGCACATGGGCTTCGAGACCGTGGCGCGCTTCGTGGTGTTCCGCAGCGAGCCCCCGGCGGCGTGACGCGGGCCCATTGCCGGTGGCCGGGGCGCCGGTTCCCGGTTAGCGTCGCCGGCCACGGTCCACACGGCCGTGCGCTCGAGGGCCACATCATGAAGCACCCTTTCTTGCTCCGGTTGCCTCTTCACTGCCGCCGTCGCCTCGGCTTCCTGCGGCTCCGACGACGACCCCCCGGGCGGCACCGGGGCCAGCGGCTCGGGTGCGGCATCATCGAGTGGAGCATCGACCGGAGGCACCGCCGGCGACGCGGCCGGCGGCTCGGGCGGCGCCGGCGGCTCGGGCGGCGGCACCGGCGGCGCGGCCTGCGGCACACCGACCGAGTGCGCGGCCGCCTGGGAGCAGGCCGCCTCGGACAAGCTCGCGCCGGCCACCGTGAGGGTGGTGTTGGAGAAAAC
>JBBJMR010000242.1:0-13638 GCA_037720395.1 Polyangiaceae bacterium | reverse complement strand
TACGGCCCGTTCACCAACGAGGAGCTCGTCGGCCAGGCCATCGCCGGCAAGCGCGACCGCGTGGTGCTGGCCACGAAGTGCGGCATCGTCCGCAGCGCCACCGACCCTTCGGTGCGCGGCATCGACGGCAGCGCCGCCTACATCCAGAAGGCTTGCGAGGACAGCCTGCGACGCCTGCGCGTCGACCACGTCGACCTCTACCAGCTGCACCGCGTCGATCCGAAGACGCCCATCGAGGAGAGCGTCGGGGCCATGGCCCGCCTGGTGGAGCAGGGCAAGACCCGTCACATCGGCCTCTCCGAGGCCAGCAGCGAGACGCTGCGCCGGGGCCACGCCGTTCACCCCCTGGCCTCTGTGCAGACCGAGTACTCGCTCTGGTCGCGCGACGCCGAGGACGACATCCTCGGCACCTGCAGACAGCTGGGCATCGGCTTCCTCGCCTACAGCCCGCTGGGGCGCGGCTTCCTCACCGGGCAGATCACGCGCTTCGAGGACCTGGCCGAGGACGACTACCGCCGCCAGTCGCCGCGGTTCCAGGGGGACAACTTCCAACGGAACCTGGAGCTGGTCAGCCGGGTGCAAGGCATCGCCCGCGACAAGGGGGTGACGGCCTCGCAGCTGGCCCTGGCCTGGGTGATGGCCCAGGGGGACTTCATCGTCCCCATCCCCGGCACCAAGCGCCGCAAGTACCTGGAGGACAACGCGGGCGCCGACGCAGTGCGCCTCGACCCCACTGACCTGGCGCGCATCGAGGCCGTCTTCCCCAGGGGCGCGGCGGCGGGGACGCGCTACCCGGCGGCAGCGATGACCTCGCTGAATCGCTGAGCCGACCGCGGCAGCGAATCGCCGGCGGGGGCAGATCCTTCGGCTTCGCCGTACGTACGCGCCTCCCGGAGGTAGCGAACGATGGCACGGTCGATGGTGTTCCGGGTGGCGCGGTCGGTGCTGGTGCAGCTGTTCGCGTTGATGATCCTGCTGGTGCCCGCCCTGGCGCGCGCCGGGGGACCGGCGGCACTGCCCCCGCTCGACGGGGCCAAGTCGCCGCTGCAGGTCGAGATCGTCGGCTACAACGGCAGCACCAACGGCGAGATGCTGGTGCGGGTGAAGAACCCGACCGCCAAGAGCGCCACCTTCGCGGCGCGCGGCCTGTACTTCGTGCCCGACGGCGACCCCGAGAAGGCGCCGCAGCGCCTCGGCGCGGCCGGGCCGTTCTCGGTGACCCGCAACGACAAGGTCGAGCAGGTCGAGAAGCTGGAGATCCCCGCCGGCGCCACCTCGGAGGTGTCGCTGCAGGTCTTCTGCATCGACTCCCACCGCCCCAGCCCCTCCTCGAGCACGCCGTTCTCGCTGGCCAGGACGCGCCTGCCCAAGCAGCTCCACACCCAGATCGAGGCGCAGACCAAGGTCGCGCTGAAGAAGAGCGGCGGCAAGATGCCCGCCGCCAAGCCGGCCATCCAGCAGGAGGTGTGGGAGGCCCGCAACAAGGCCTGGGTCAAGCTCGATGGCGAGCGCGCCAACGAGAAGTCCGCCGAGCCTCCCCACCGCCAGGAGCGCCGCCCATCGCCGTCGCCCAAGCAGCCCGCGCTGAAGTGAGGGCGCGCGTCGCGCGCGCCTTCAGTTGCAGTAGACGGTCATCTCCTGCAGGTCCTCGCTCACGGCGCAGTAGCTGGAGCCACATGTCGCGCAGCTGCAGTCATCGGGAGCCGGCGTGCAGCCTGCCAGCCAGGGCACGCATTCGAGGGGGTAGTCGCCCTTGGCGACCGGCGTGACCTTGCAGAACTCGGCGCCGAGCGCGCAGTAGATGGGCGCCTGGTACTCGTAGGTGCAGCTGAACTTGCCGTCGGGAGGCTCACACGCGCCCTGGTGGCTGATGCCGCCGGAGGCATCGGCAGCGGCACAGCCGGAGGGGTAGCTCACGCCGTCGCATCCGCATGCGACACTCTCGGGCTGGCACGGCGGGAATGGCTGACACGCCGGCGCCCGATTGTCGTACCCGCACACGCCATCGGCGAAGCCGCAATACTCGTTCGCGCCGCAGAACCCGCCCGCGCAGGCCACCCCCTGCGGGCCGCCGCTGCTCGACGAGGCCGACCCCGACGAGGTGTCCGAGCCGGAGGCCGCGTCCGGGTCGTCCGTACCGTCGTCTCCGCAGGCAGCCACCACGCAAGCGATGGAGAACGCAACGAGGCTACGCATGGGCAGTCCCTCCCGGCTGCTACCCAAGCAAGCGGCGCGCCCCTGCTGGTAGCGCTTCGGACCGCGCCGGCGCTCGATGCGGCGCGGCTCCTTGTGTGCCACCGCGCGCCATTCACCGGCGCTCCGGCCGTGGACGTGAACGCGTCCGGACGCGGGACGAACCACGCGCGCGCGGTGCCATGGCCACCCGACACGGGTCAGACAGCGTCGGCGCCGCCGATCTCACCCTTGAGCAAGAAGGTCTCCATCTCGCCCTTGCCCTTGATGGGGATGGTGCCGCGCACCTCCATCTCGAAGCCCCCGCGCAGGCGCTGATAGACCTCGCGCGTCACCTGGATCTTGTCGGGGATGCCGCTCGATTCCATGCGGCTGGCGGTGTTCACCGTGTCCCCCCATAGGTCGTAGATGAACTTGCGCTTGCCGATGACGCCGGCAACGACCGGCCCGGTATGAATGCCGATGCGCAGGTGCAACGTGTGGCCGGTCTCCTCGTTGATGTGCTCCAGCGAGTGGCGCATGCGCAGGGCCATGCGCGCCACCGCTGCCGTGTGGTCCAGGTTCACCTCGGGCAAACCGGCGGCCACCATGTAGCAGTCGCCGATGGTCTTGATCTTCTCGAGACCCAGCTCCTCGGCGAGATCGTCGAAGGCGGAGAAGACGCGGTTGAGGAGCGCCACCAGGTCGGTGGGGCGCAGGCGCTCGCCGAGCTCGGTGAACCCCACCAAATCGGCGAAGAGGACGGTGACCTCGGAGAAGCCGTCGGCGATCGACTGCCCGCCCTCCTTCAGACGCGCGGAGATGGGCGCCGGCAGGATGTTGAGGAGCAGGCGCTCGGAGCGGGCGTGCTCCTCCGAGAGACGCGCCTCGGCCAGGGCGGTGTCGCGGGTGAAGAGGTGGACGATGAACATTGCCGTGCCCATCACCGCCAGCGCCGAGGCCAGGTCGAGCATGGCCGTGGCCACCGGGCCGAGCGCTCGCCCGAGCTCCGCGTCGCCCGGCGCCAGGACACGCACGAACACCGAGCAGGCCATGCTGAACAGCGCGAAGCCCCATTTGAGCAGCCACTGTTCCTCGGAGAAGAGGAGGAAGGCCACCGCGGCGAAGAGGAAGAAGTAGTAGATGAAGCCGACGCGGCCGCCCAGCAGCATGGAGGCCACCACCACCACCAGGTTGACCGGCAGCAGCACCACCACACGGGAAAGAGTGCGCGCGCCTCGCTTGCTCAGCCACAGCGCCCCCGCGAGCAGCAGCACGGTGACCACGTTCGCGGCCATCGGGGCGGCGTACCGCCAGCCGGCCACCGCGTAGGCCACCGCGAAGGAGCCACAGCTCACGCCGCCGATGACCGCGCTCTGGTTGGTGAGGCGGATGCGCCGCCGCTCGCCGGGTGGCTGGTCGGTGATGCCGAGCGCAGAGAGGCGCTCCCAGGCGGACCGTACGGCGGCGAGCACGAGCGCAGCCTCGCATCTGTGGCCGCCGGCCACCATGCCCACGACCGCGCGACCCGTGCACGACGCGCGGAAGACGGCCGCTGCGGCGGTTGCCGGCCTCGGCGAACGTCAGCAGCGGCGAGCGTCGGCGAGCCGGGCGGCGCGCGTGGAGAGGTACACCCGCTCCGGGGTGCTGGCCGGGCGCGCCGCCGCGCGCCGGTAGCTGTCGATGGCGCCCTCGACGTCACCGGCGCGCTCGAGCAGGTGGGCGCGCGCCGCATCGAGGCGGTGACTGCCGGCGAGGCGCGCGTCGCCGGCGAGCTCGTCGAGGCGCGACAGCCCCGCTGCCGGCCCGTGGACCATGGCGGTGGCGATGGCGTGGCTGAGCGCGACCATGGGGCCATCGTCCATGCGCATCAGGACCCCGTAGAGACCAGGATCTGCGCCCAGTCCGTGTCCTCGGCGCGCGGCGCCTCGTCGTGCACCGCGGCGACGGCGGCCTGCAGCTGGTCGGGGCCCACCGCGCCGCGCGGCAGGGTGGCGCCGAGGAGCGCGATGCCCTCGACGATGGCGGCGTGGTCCCAGCGCGCGCGGTCCTGGGCGTCGAGCGGCACCAGCTCGCCGTCGGGGCCGGTGCGCGCGGCGCGGCGCGCGTCGGTGAGCAGCATCAGCGCCCGCAGGCCGGAGACCTCGGCGGCGTCGGGCAGGAGCGCGTGCAGCATGCGCGTCAGGCGGATGGCCTCCATGGACAGGTCGCTGCGCACCAGCTCGGCGCCTGCGCTGGCGGCGTAGCCCTCGTTGAAGATCAGGTAGAGCACGTGCATCACCGCGCCGAGCCGCGCCGCGCGCTCCTCGGCCTCCGGCACGGCGAAGGCCACGCCCGAGGCCTGGATGGTGGCCTTGGCCCGGCTGATGCGCTGGGCCATGGTCGCCTCGGGCACCAGGAAGGCATGCGCGATCTCCGCGGTGCTCAGCCCGCCGACGGCGCGCAGGGTGAGGGCGATGGCCGACGACGGCGTGAGCGCCGGGTGGCAACAGGCGAAGACCACGTCGAGCGTGTCGTCGTGCTCGCCTCGTCCTGCCTCGTCGGGCGCGAGCACCATCTGCTCCTCCGGCGTCACCAGGCTGACCACGAACGCCTCCCGCCGTCGCCGCGCCGTCTCGGCGCGCACGTGATCGGTGATCCGGCGCGCCGCGACGTGGATGAGCCAGGCGCGCGGGTTGTCCGGGACCCCCTGGCGCGGCCACTGGGCCGCCGCGGCGATGAGCGCCTCCTGCACCGCGTCCTCGCTCGCCGCGAAGTCGCGGAAGCGGTTGGCGACGACGCCCAGCACCTGCGGCGCGAGATCGCGGAGCAGGTGCTGCGTGGCGCGATCGACGGCCCTCTCCGATGCGTCAGCGATGGGGGCATCGGCGCGGCTGCGTGCGCTCAGACGTGCTCCGACGCCGGAGCACTCATCACCTGGCGCACCTCGATGAGCAGGTTCAGCGGGGCGCCGCCCGGCCCGGGTGCGGTCGAGGCCTCGGCGGCGATGGCGTAGGCACGCTCGGGGCTGTCGACATCGACGATCCAGTACCCGGCCAGGAATTCCTTCGTCTCCGGGAACACACCGTCGGTCACCGGCTTGCCGTCCTTACCGGCCTTGACCACCTTGGCCTGGTCCGGGGACGCCAGGCCCTCCGCGCCGGCGAGCTCACCCGCGTCCTTGAGCTTCCTGGCGAAGGCGTGCATGAACGCGATGTGCGCCTTGATGTCCTTCCCCGGCCAGCTGGCGATCTGGTACTCGCCACCGGTCGGCGTGTTCATCATGAGCATGTATTTCATGTCGATCTCCCTTTCGAGGCGCCCGGCTTCCCCGGAGCGCGCTCCACCCGGAGTCGGAGCCGGGGCCCGGCCCTCGACATCGAGCCGCCGTTTTCTCGTTTCGCTGCAGATGACCGGAATCACGCAGTGTTGTCTCGAAGTGCGCCTGCCTGCCACCAGAAATGTGTCCGGCGCGACGCCGGCCGGACGTTGCCGCAATGAACCGCGACGCACCGCGCGCAGCCCGAGATACCACGCGAGAGCGAGAGGAGATGCCATGAGCCAGTTCGTTCTGTTGTTCCGCACCAACCCCGAGGATCGCGTGGAAGACACCGACTGGGGCGCCATCGTCGGCCTCTACGACCACTGGATGCGCCTCGCGCCCTCGCCGGTCATCGCCCTCAACCGCGCCATCGCCGTGGGACAGCTGCGCGGCCCGGACGAGGGCCTGCGCGCGCTGCGCACCATCGTTGGCCGCGAGCGCCTCGCCGGCTACCCGTTCTACGTGGCGGCCATCGGCGAGCTCGAGCTGCGGCGCGGCTGCCACCGCGCGGCACGCAGCCATTTCCAGGAGGCGGGGGGGCTGGCGCGCAACGACGCCGAACGGCGCTTCTTCCAGCGGCGCGCCGACGGGTGCCGCGGTCAGGGTTGAGGCACCGCCGCGCTCACTGCGCCGGGCAGCTCACCGGCTTGGTGTCCAGCACCAGGTCGTCGATCCACACCTCGAGCGGATCGTTCATGGTGTGGAAGCTCCAGGCGCCAACGAACATCTGCGAGATGGCCGGCCCGTACCAGGCGGAGTCTCCGGGGACGTCGCCGACGCAGCCCTGGCCGTGATCGTCGACCTCGGCGATGTCGGTGGGCGAGTCGCCGGTGCGCATGCGCAGCTTGCGAGCCACCGAGTCCATCTCGAACTCCACGCACTGCCAGCCAGCAGTGGGCATCGGCGTCTCGCTCTGGAACCAGCAGTCGTGGTACGGGTCCGATCCCTCTGCCTGTAGCCCGTAGACGAAGCTGTAGGTGTTCACGCCCTCGCGCGGCAGCGAGCTCATGATGTACCCCGCATTGCGACCGGTGACCGGCGAGCCCTGCTCGGCGTCGCCGTTCACGCCGAAGAACGTCCAGTGCACGCTGGTGCCGTTGGGGTCGATGTACATCATCATGCTGCCGTAGACGTGGGTCGGGTTGCCGGCGAGCACCGGCAGGTCACCGCTGGCGAAGAGCCGACCGCCGGCCTCCACGCCGCCGTCGATGCGCACGTGCAGCGCCTGCGCGCCGGAGGTGGTGTGCGCGCCGTCGAGCTCCATCTCGGCCCCCGGCGTGGCCAGCGCTGCGCGCCAGGGGCCGAACTCCTGGTCGTCGCTGATCGAGGTGACGCCGGCGTAGTCCTCGAACTTCTCGCAGAACAGCGCGTCGGCGCAGGGGTCCGCCGGCGGCTGCCCCCCGCTGCCGCCGCTGGCCCCTGCCCCGGTGGCCCCGGTCGCCCGGCTGCGCCGCTGCGACTGGCGGTGCTGGCGTTGCTGCTCGGGGCCTCCGCCGGCCGCGCCGGCACCGGCGATGCCGTCGTCCCCTGATGCCGGTGCATCATTGGTGACGACGGGTTTGCGGGGCAACCAGGATCGCGAGCAGGGCACCATGGTCACGAAGGTACGCCTCGCCGCGCGCGTGCGTGGCAACGAACCGGCTGGCGCGCGCTCCGCCGCGCACAGAACGTCCGTGTCCCCTGCCGGTGCCACCGTGTGCGATGCCCGCCGCATCCGCGCGCCCGTCCCCCATCAGCCGCTTCCTGCGCGCGACGCGCGACGCCGCCCCGATCCCACTCGCCCTTCTCGTACTCGCGCAAGGCCACCCTTGCCGGGCGTGTCGGTGACCGTGCCTCCTGACGCGCACGGTGCGTCGCTTGCGCCGCGCATGCCCGAGCCCACCTGCTGTCTGCGCTCCGCGGAGCGGCCGCCGTCGCGCCGGGCTCGCTCCGCCTCCCACAGTCGCGCGCGCAGCACGGCCAGCGCGCCACCCTTGTTCTGCTGCTGGGAGCGCTCCGACTCGAAGCGCACGCGGACACCGCTCGGCCGATGGACCAGCGTCACCGCCGACTCGGTCTTGTTGCGGCTCTGCCCACCCGCCCCGGAGCCGCGGCACATCGCCCACTCCAGGTCCGCGTCGCGGAGCACCACCTCGGTGGCCGTCGGTTCCGGCAGGACGGCCACGGTCACCGTGCTGCTGTGGACGCGGCCGCGCTTCTCGCTGGGCGGGATGCGCTGCCAGCGATGGCCGCCGGCCTCGTCGCCGAACGCCTCGGCGGCGCCGCGACCACGCACGTGCAGCACGGTCATCGCCGGCAGATGCTCGACGATCTCGACGTCAAAGACGCCTCCGCAGGGCGCGGCGGCAGTAGATGGCCGCCTGCAGACCGACGATGTGCCTGGCGTCCTCGCCGCCCTCGGCGGCGCGTATCTCGACGATGATCGACATGACTCTTCTCCTTCGGCAGGCGCCCGGGGGCGCCGCCGATGTGCGAGCTCGCTACGAAACGACCCGTCCCGAGACGGCAGCCGTCAGGGGAAAGCGGTCGGAAGCGAGGCAGCGCGAGCGGAGAGCATGACCGGCGGAACATGACACCGATCGGCCGCCGCGCAAGGCCCCGGCCGCGGCTTTGCGGCAGGCATGGTCCTCTCGGCAAGAAGCGGCGCTAGCGGCGCGGCCTGGGCGTCGGCGTCGGCGTCGGCGTCGGCGTGGACGGCCCGCGGAGCTTGCGCTGCTCGGCCAACCGCTCACCCTCGAGCACCTGGTCGAGCGCGACATAGAGGAGGCCGGAGACCGCCGCGCCGACCACGAGCGCTCCGAACCACCGCGCCAACCTGGCGGCCACCGGCACCACCGGGACACGCGGGGGCTCGGGGGACGGCTGCACCCACTGCCCGCCGAGCGTGCACTCCACGAACGGGTCGATGGCCGCCAGCGCGCTGGCGTCGCGCGCGGCCATGATCGCCTTGTAGCGAGCGATGGACTGGGCGACGGCCTTCCAGCCCTCTTCCACGTCGACCTTCGAGGAGTAGGCGATGGAGAACGGCGCGCCGAGGTCGAGGCGGCTGCGCTGGTAGGAGCCGCGGCGGTAGAAGTGGGTGATCTGTGGCCGCCCCACCTGGTCGAGAGGCAGCAGATCGAGGAAGGCGCCCTGGGCGCGCACCAGCGCGCTGCCGGTCAGGTAGAAGCCCTCGCGAAAGGGCGGCGGCTTCCAGATGACGCGGAAGACGATGCCCAGCACCGAAGCCAGCAAGACGGCCACGCAGCCGGCGAGCGTCAGGTAGACCTCGCTGTCCGAGCTCGGACGCACCACGAACGCGCGCTGGACGACGAAGACCAGGGCCCAGATGCCGCCGAGCAGGGAGACGACGCCGAAGAACCAGTTGAAGCCGTGCATCGATCCGATCGGTCGGAACCAGGTGATGCGCGGATCGCTGGGCGCGTTGGAGATGGCCACGAAGCGCTGGCGCACGACCAGCGGCAGGTCATCGAAGCGAGCACGCACGGCGCCAGGGTAGCGCCGGCGCGGCCGGTTGTGCACCAGTCGCGCCGCCGAGACCCGCCGCATCCCGAGACGGCCGAGGCGCTGGTTCCTGACCGGGGCACGGTGGCGAAGCCTGAGAGAGCGACGCGCTCAGCGCGGCTTCGACCCCCGCGCTGCGTAGTCCCTGGTCAGGCTCTCGTACTGCTCGAACGGCGGGAAGGTCTCGAACGCGTGCACCGCGCCGGTGACCGCGAACGCGAGCCGCGTGCTGGTGTACGTCTCCAGGAACGGGGCGAACCAGCTGGCGTCGTCGAGCAGGGTGGGACGCAGGTTGACGAACCAGTCCATGCCTTCGGGGCGCGTGAACATCCAGGTCATGCACTCCGGGCAGAACATGTGGCGACTGGCGCCCTTCAGGCCGCCGACCACAGGATCACCCTGCAGCACCACGAAGCCGTCGGTCGGGATGGCGGCGCTCAGAGAGTAGGCGCTGCTGCTCATGCGCTGACAGCCGCGGCAGTGGCAGGCCATGGTGAGCAGCGGCATGGCGCGGACCGCCAGACGCACGGCACCGCAGCGGCAGCCGCCCTCACGCGCAGAGAGGGACTCGCTCATGCGCTCCGGTCTCCCCGCGCCGAGGCGGCGACGCAAGCGTTACTCGCGGGCGCGGCGCGCTACTTCTTGGCGTCGAGCGGGATGAAGCGGGGCGCCTCGGCCTTCTTCGGGTCGAAGCAGAACACGCGCGGCGATTCGTCCTTCATGGTCGTGCGCAGGTGCGCGGCCAGCGCCTCGCCCTGCTCGCGGCTGGCGACGGTGACGCCAACGTGTCGGTCGTAGTTCGCGCCGAGCTCCACCAGACCGAGGGCGCTCGCCTCGGGGAAGGACGAGAGCGCCTTGCGCGTGTCCGGGTACGTGAACTTCGGACCGTTCTTGTAGCTCGCCTCGTAGAGGTAGACGAAGGCCGCGCAGGGCTCGGGAGCCGGCGGTGGCCTGGCGGCGGCCCCTGTGGCAGGACGGAGGCGGTAGACGCCGCGGGTCCAGAAGCTGTCCTGCGCATCCATCACCAGGTCGCCAGTGTGCGCTTCGGCGAAGTACGCGACCGGCACCCATGCCTTGCCGTCCCAGCGATGCACCGCGTGTCCGTCGCTGGCGTGCACCTCGCCGCGCGCAGAGACGACCACCGTCTGCACGGGCCGTTCGAGCGGGGGGAGCGCCTCGAGCTCGCCATCCTTGTAGTGCAGGACCGGGCTCCACTTGTCGGCCGAGGCCCACATCTCGTCCCCCTTGCCCTCCAGGATGCGGACGAAGCCGAGGCGCTTCCACCACCGGGAGAGATCGACGATGCGCAACTTCCCCGCCCTGTCCCAGATCTCCGCGGCAGGCGGCCGCTTCTCGCACAGGCTGCCGATGGTCATCAGCGTCCCGGCGGACGTGCCGCCGGCGGCTTCCGCCATGATCGCCGGCGTCGAGCCGTTCGCGTAGTCGCGCCGGGAGAGCTCACCCTCCTTGCAGCCGGCCTGCTCCGGGCTCTGCGGCTTGCGCACCAGGTTGCCGCGCACCGGCGCGAAGCGCAGACCCTCGAAGTTGTCGTAGGCAACGAGCAAGGTGGCGTCCGCGACGCGCGCCACGCCGGCGATCCGGGCCAGGCCGCCGCCGGACGCGACGACGTGCTCCACGCCCTTTCCGGTGAGCGGCGTGTAGCGCGGCTGCGGCGCGCGGCCGTTGCGGTTGGAGTAGATGACCCCGATGCCGTCCGGCCACCAGCCGTGCACAGAGTCGATGCCGTTCGGGCCGAAGGCTGGGTACTCCGGGGGAATCTTCTGCTCCACCCACTCCACCCCGTCGCCGACGACGCGCCCGACGCGGGTCCCGTCGACGACCATCAGCGCTCCATCGACGGCATGGGCCGAGGTCGGCTTGGCGCCGCCGGGCTCGAACTTCTCCTGCACCAGGGTGGGAGGTGGCGCGAGCGCAGCGCTGGCGGACGCGCTCGGCGTCACGGCGACCGCCGCCGAGGCGGACGCGGGCGCCACCGGCGTGTCCCGGGTGGGCCCGGGTTGATCGCGACAGCCGAGCCCGAGCACGCACACCGAGGCGACGCAGAACGTTCGTGCAGCGGAGAAGATGGTCGTCTCTGGCATCGATGGCCACGGTAGCGCGTTGTTCGGATGCGCGCTGCCGGGGGGACAAACGAGGGTCGCGCGCGGCAGGCGTCAGAAGCGGCTGATCTCACCGCTGCCATCGACGATGGCACGCCGCACGCGCGCCTGGCCCGACCAGCGGATGTCGCCCGAGCCCCCGATGACGAAATCGGCGTCGCCCCCGCCGAGGTGGACGGTCATGTCGCCCGAGCCGCTGACCTCGAAGCTCCCGCTGGCGGCGAGCAGCTGCTGGGCGTCCAGCGCGCCGGATCCGCTGATCGTCGCTTCGAGCCGCCCTGCGGCGCCGGCCAGGTCGACGTCACCCGACCCGTCGATGGCCACCCGCAGCACGGCGGTGCGGCCGCGGTAGTGGATGCTGCCGCTGCCCTGGATGCCTAGCGCCACGCCGGCATTCGGCTTCTCGGTGACCACCTGGGCGTCGCCGGAGCCGTCGATCCGCAGCGCGCGCATCTCCGGAAGGGTGATCTCCACCACCGGCGACCGGCAGTCGATGCACATGATCTGGATCTCGCTCTCGGTGTCGACGATCAGCGTGTTGCCCTCGACGCGCGTGATCACCCGCTCGTGCCGCTCCGGCTCGGCGAGCACGTTCACCTCGTGGCGATCGCCCTCGCGCACCACCAGGTCGGCCGAGCCGAGGAGCGCGATCTCGGTGAAGCCGGTGGCGGCGCGCGGCTCGACGACCGCGGCCGCCGATGGGCCGCTGCAGGCGGGCAGGAGCGTCAGGAGGACCAGGGGGGCCGCGGCGAGGAAGCGCATGGGGGAGGTTCGCCCGAGGGGGCCTCCGAATTTCGATAATCGTCCGCCGCGGCGGGCGCCTGCACCCGACCTCGACCGTCGAGGGATGGGTGGTCCCTGCTGCTCGAACGCGCGGGCGCCGCGGGGACGACTACCGGCACCTCACCGAGAGGGCCGTCCGCGAGGTGCTGGGATTCGTCGGCACCGCACTGGCCGGCAGCGCCGTCGTCTTCACCTACATCCATCGCGGCGTGCTCGACGGAACGGCGCGCTTCGAGGGCGCGGACCTGCTGCGGGCGAACGTGGCGCGCCTCGGCGAGCCGTGGACCTTCGGGATCGACCCGGCAGAGGTCGCGGCCTTCGTCGCTCGCTTCGGGCTGGCGCTGGAGACCGACCTCGGCGCGGACGAGTACCGGACCCGTTACCGATGGAGCGCCGGGCTCGCGGGCTACGCGTTCTATCGCATCGCGCTGGCACGCGTGGCGTGAACCGTTCGCAGCCATCCTCCTCCCGCCCCGCGATTCTTACGGAAATCGGCGCCGCCGCATCGTGCACGAGCAGCACCCCAATATCAGGAGTGGACCCCATGGCGCCGCGCCCCGGTTGCTGCCATGGTGTCGACGCTCCGCGTTACTGCCGGAGACCGGGGTGGCACGCGGCCACGGGAAAGAGCAACGCTCGTTCGGCCCCTCTGGAGCCGGGCGCTGCATGTCTCTGGAGGGGTCCATGCGTCCTCGTACCGCCGCGGAGGTCCCCGTCGAGTGGGACCTCGTCACCCACAAGCGACCCTGCACCGTCTGCGGTGCACGGGACCGCTGCCGCTCCCGGTCCGACGGCGAGTTCGCGTGCTGTGCGAGCCGGCCGTCCGAGTGGCCGCTGACGACCGGCGGCTGGGTCCACCGTGTCCCCGAATCGAGCGGCGACGGCGCCAGCCTCCTCGGGTAGCGGTCTCGCAGCCGAGGCGCACCAGCCCATCGCGCTCGAGCGGTCGCGGGTTGTGGCCCAGCGTGGCCGAGGTGGACCCCCCGCCCAGCGCGGCGGCGGTGGAGCGCTGACCCGCGCACGATCCCGCTGATCGTTCCAGAGCGGCTGGCTCCACGCGCGCGCACCGTCGGGCGCGGTCACGCGCACCCGCAGCCAACACCCGCTGATGGAGCTGCAGTCGTCGCGTGCGCGGACGCGCGTCGGGCCGCGCGGCGAGCCGATCACGCTGAACGAGCAGGACCGCACCCGGTGGGATCGCCTGCTCATCACGCGCGGGCTCGCCGCGCTCGATCGCGCCCAGGCGCTTCAGCGACCGCTGGGTCCGTACACGCTGCAGGCAGCCATCGCCGCGTGCCACGCCAGGGCGCGCCGCGCCGAGGACACCGACTGGCAACGCGTGGTCGCGCTCTACGACGCGCTGGTGGAGCGGACCGGCTCCCCGGTGGTGGAGCTGAACCGGGCGGTTGCCGTGTCCATGGCCTTCGGTCCCGCGGAGGGGCTGTCGCTCGTCGACGAGCTGACCGAGGAGCCGGCGCTCCGCGACTACCACCTGCTGCCGGCGGTGCGCGGGGATCTGCTGCTCAAGCTCGGCAGGCGAGCCGAGGCCTGGGCGGAGCTGGAAAAGGCGGCGCGCATGGCGACCAACGCGCGCGAGCGGGACCTGCTCCTGGCGCGCGCCGCGAGCTGCCTCGCGACCTCGGGGCCGCCGAACTAGTCCGCGGCCGCCGTGCGCGCCGTCGCACCGCCGACGGGAGGCATGCCGAGCTCGGCGCGCAGGCGGTTCGCGTCGTCCTCGCCGATGTCGTAGACGTAGAT
>JBBJMR010000526.1:0-3385 GCA_037720395.1 Polyangiaceae bacterium | reverse complement strand
GGCCTCGCCGCCGGCGCTGCCGCTCGAGGCTCCGGTCGTCGGCGCCGGGCCGCCGGTGCTCTGCCCGGCGTCGGCGAAGGCGCAGCCCGCCAACAGCACCGCCAGCGCCAGCGCGCGCGCTTCCCCGCCCAGCATGGGCGAAGTCTAGGCCCCCCCGCGGCCGGCGGTCCACGCCGCGCTCGCGCGACCCGCGTCCAGCGCGTGCCGCTGGCCGCCGGCGCGCGCGCCGTGCATGGTGCCGCGCCATGTGTGGAGTCATCGGTCTGGTCTACGAGCGCTCCCGCGCCGACCTCGGGCGCATCGCGGCAGAGCTGCTGCGCACCCTGGAGTACCGCGGCTACGATTCGACCGGTGCCGCGCTGCAGGGCGACCAGGTCGAGGTGCGCCTGCGCAAGGGGGTGGGCGCGCCCTCGGTGATGGTCCACCGCCTGGGGATCGTCGACGAGCCCGGCAAGGTGCTGTGCGGCCAGGTGCGCTGGGCCACCTTCGGCGCGGTCACCGACGCCAACGCCCAGCCGCACGTGGTGCGCTGCAAGACGTTCGTGTACGGCGCGCACAACGGCAACGTCACCAACTGCCACGAGCTTGCCGAGTGGCTGCGCAGCGAGGGCCATGCCGTGCTCTCCGACAACGACGGCGAGATGGTGGTGCACACCGTCGAGCACTACTTCGCGCTCGAGCTCTCCTCGCTCCCCGCCGATCGCCAGCAGCAGCCCGAGGCGCGCCGCACCGCCATGCGCGCCGCCATCCTGCGCGCGGCGGCGCGACTCAAGGGCTCGTACGCGGCGGTCATCGTCGACCCGGTGACGCGCGTGCTCTGGGCGGTGAAGCAGGGCTCCAGCCTGTACTTCGGCATCGGCAAGGACGCCGTGGGCGGCCCCTTCGGCATCGCCAGCTCCGACCTCTCCGCGGTGCTCAAGCTGACGCGCGTGCTGGTGCCCCTCTCCGAGGGCGAGTGCGTGGAGTTCGAGCCCGGCGGCTACCGCGTCTTCGCCGTGCGCGACGGGCGCGCGCCGGGCAAGGCCGGCCGGGCCATCGCCGCCGGGGAGGTGCTTCCGCGCGACGCCGTGCGCAGCCGCCTGCGCGCCAAGGACGCCGCGCTGCGCCCGCCGTTCACCACCTTCATGGATCAGGAGATCGCCAGCCAGGAGGCGACCTCGCGCGAGGTGGTGCGCCTCTTTCGCGGCGGCAGCGAGGCCTCGCGGCTGCTGGCGCCGTGGCTCGACCCCATCCCCGAGGCCGAGCAACACCAGGTGGCCACCCGACTGGAGGCGCTGCGCGACCAGGCCAGCGACGACGCGCTGGCCCGCAGCTTCCGCGAGATCGTCGATCGCCCGGCGCTTCGCGCAGCCATCGCCGCCATCCCCGCCGACCTCAAGGAGCGCGGCACCGCCGGCACCAACGAGGCGCTGGCCGAGAAGCTGGTCTCCGCCGAGGCCACCCTGCTCGCCGATCTGCTCCCCGTCGCCCGCGACGGCGACGATCGCCTGGCGGTGCGCCTGCTCGACGTGCTGCTGGAGCGCGAGGAGTCGCGGGAGATGCGCGCCAGCGTGGACGCCATGCTCGACGCCGTGCAGGACTCGCTGCAGCGCGGCGGGCGCATCTACGTCGTCTGCTGCGGGTCGAGCTACCACGCGGCCAAGGCGGCCAGCCTGTTCTTCAACGAGCTGGCGCACGTGCAGGTGCACCCCGTGCTGCCCGGCGAGTTCCGCGGCGAGTACTCGCGCTCGCTGCGCGACGGCGACCTCTTCGTGGCCGTGAGCCAGAGCGGCGAGACCAAGGACCTCATCGACGTCCTCAACGACGTGGTGCAGACCGGCCTCGACATCAAGCGCATCAGCCTGGTCAACAACGTCAACTCCACGCTGGCCCAGGAGAAGAGCGACGTGGTGATCCCGCTGCGCTGCGGGCCGGAGATCGCGGTGCCGGCGACGAAGAGCTTCATCAACCAGCTCACCGTCTTCTACTGCCTGGCCCTGGAGCTCGCCGAGCGACGCCTGGCCGCCGGGCAGCTGGAGGGCGGCGAGCCGCGGGCCAAGGAGCTGGCGCGCCGCCGCGAGCGCTTGCCGGCCCTGCCCGAGCTCATCCGCGAGACGGTGGAGAGCACCGACGGCGCGGTGGAGCAGGCGGCGCAGCTGCTCTACCTCTGCCCCAGCCTGCACCTGCTGGCGACGCGCATCATCCCGGTGGCCATGGAGGGCGCCCTCAAGGTGCGCGAGATCGTCCTCAACCACGCCGAGGGCATCGAGGGCTCGGAGTTCAAGCACGGCCCCAACACCATCCTCGGGTACAACACCGTGCTCGGGCCGCAGCAGGTGGAGCGCCTCCTCGAGCGCCTCGGCCGTGCGCTGGGGGCGATGGCCGCCGAGGGCACGCGCCGCGGGCTCGAGCCGGAGGCGATGCGCGATCTGGTCCACGCCGGGGCGGAGGCCGTGTTCGCCCCGCGCGCCGGCACCTTCGCCCTCGCCCCCGCCGAGCGCGAGCTGCTGGAGTCGACGCTGGAGCGCGGCGCGGTGCTCGGCGAGCTCTACCAGGACTACCCGCTCGTCTACATCACCGGTCCGGACGAGCGCGACGTGGCGCTCACCGTCTCGCAGATCAACACCCACAAGATCCGCGGCGCCATGACCCTGGTCATCGCCGAGGAGCACCCGGCCCTGCGCGACGCGGCGGCCAAGGTGCCCGCCTCGAACCCCGGCTACCGCTGGGTCTACGTCCCGCTTCCGCGCACCAACGACACCCTGATGGTCGTCTTCTCCGCCACCGTCGCCCTGCAGCGCCTGGCGCTGAAGATGAGCATCCACAAGGCGCACTACCTGGACGGGCTGGGCATCGAGGACCACGGCGTCCACCCCGACGTCCCCAAGAACGTCTCCAAGTCGATCACCGTCGACTGAGCCCTGCGGCGCCGGATTCACCACGGAGGCACGGAGACACGGAGAATTTTGTGGGGTCTGCCGTGTCTGCCGTGTCTCGGTGGTGATTCTTCTCCGACCGTGGCGCTATCCTGCAGGCGTTGAGCGGCAGCGCCAAGGATCGAGGGGACGGCGGAAGCGAGCGTCCTGCGCCGCTGGCGCGCGCAGCGACATCTATGGACGTGATGTGGCTCGATGGCTGTCCGCTGCTCGTCGCGCTGCGCGCCGACGCGCGCTTCGCGCCGCTTCGCGCCGAGGTGGCCGCGCGCGCGGCGCGTGTCAGCGCAGCGTATCGGGAGTAGCGCTGCGCCGTCGGCGGCCGCCGAGCCTGCGCAGCACCAGGAGCAGCGCGAAGAGCGCGGTGGTGGAGGCCATGGTGCGCGGCACCGTCGGGCGGATGCGGCAGCCGCAGCCTGGGTCCGCGATCGATGCCGCCGGTGCCCTGGCCGGCCGACCGTTGCACGGCGAGC
>JBBJMR010000241.1:0-13655 GCA_037720395.1 Polyangiaceae bacterium | reverse complement strand
GCGCGCGGCAGGGCCCGCACCGGCGCCAGGCCCGGCGAGCAGCGCGCCGCCCTGTCGGCGCATCACGGCGTCGAAGCCGGCGCGCACCTCGGCGGCGCTCTCCATCGCCACCCCCACGCGCCCGGCCGGATCGACGCGCGTCACCCGCAGCCGCGCACCGAGCACCTCCACGAACAGCCCGACCTCGACACCGCCCACCAGCACCGAGGCGTCGGCGACCGCGCGCCCGCGCAGCGGCTCGACCACCATCGGCTCGGGCAGCAAGCGCACCACGTCGCCGCGCGCGCTCCACCAGCTGCCCCCGATGCGGGCCACGCGCCCGCGATCGATGCGCGGCAGCCACGGCTCGCGGAGCCCGCCGCTCACCGCCCGTGGCAGCGCCGGCCCCGTGCCGCGCAGCCCGTTCGGCAGCACGCGCTGCGTGCGACCGTCGACGAGCGCCAGCCCCTCGCCGTCCGCCGCGAATGCGCCCCAGGCCAGCCGCAGGCGTCGCGCCGGGAACGCCGGTGCCTCGTCGCGCATCGATCCGTCGCGCCCCGCGGAGCGCAGCAGCCCGCCGCCCAGGAACCAGCCGCGATCGCCGGCCCAGCTCACCTGTCCTGCGTCCGTGCCCGGCTGCCCCGCCGCCCGGCGCGGGTTGGCGCGGGCGATGGCCTCCAGCGCGCTGGCCAGCTCCGGGGTCGGCGTGGCGCCCCCGATCACGCCCGGCAGATCGACGCTGCACTGCGCGCGCCCCGGCGCCAGCAGCATCGTCTGCGGCGCCAGGCGGACCGCGGCACACGTCGAGCCCTTCCCCGCCAGCGACAGGAAGACGTTGAACGTGTCGTTTCCGATCAGCCGCGGCCCGAGCCAGCCCTCCAGGTACCCGTAGCCGAGCTCGGCCTCACCGAGCACCTGCACGCTGCTCGGCTCCCAGCTGCCGTCGATGCGCAGCTTGCCGGTCACCAGGTTGGCGCGCCCCAGCCCCTTCGGCTGCACGCCCTTGGGCGGCGTCTTCCACTGGTACCAGAGCACGTCGGCTCCATCGGTGCGCCCCGCCGCATCGACGAGCGTCATCCCCTCCAGCGGCCGCGTGAAGCGCAGCCCGGTGGAGAAAGGCTCGCCGCTCGCCTCCCCGAGCAGCGTCGTCCAGCGCCCCATGATCTCGACGTTGAGCTTCGGCTGCGGCTTGCGAGGCGCGCTGATGGTCATCTGCCGCTTGCCCTTCTTCTTCCTGCGCGGCGGCGACGGCGGCGGTGGGTCCGGCGGCGGCCGGTGTACGAACGCATCGAGCAGCAGCACGCGCGCCCCGATGCGCGCCATGGCCTGCGGGCTGGCCTCCACGCACCCGTGCGCCGACGGCTCCGCCGCCGCGTCCGCGAACCGCGCCAGGCAGATCCGCAGGCCGTCCGACGTCACCAGCGACCAGGTGCCGTCGCCCCCATCGAATCCGCCCACCACATGCTCGCCGACGAGGCGGATGATCGGCCCGCGCCCCGCCGCCGTCTGCCGGCGTACGAACGCCACCCGCTCCTCGGCGAACTGCGAGACGAACAGCACCGACCGATTGCCCGGCACCGCCTCGATCCCATGCTCGAGCGCCACCGGCACCGGCTCCCCCAGCGCCAGCCGCCCCGCCCGCACCGCCGCCGGTCCCCCGCCCGCGGCCGACCGTGTTCCTGCCGCGCCCGCCGTGCCGGCGGACGGCACAGGCGGAGCAGGCGCCGCGCCGCACGCCGAGACGAGCACGGCTCCCGCGAAGATCGACCCGAAGAACCGAAGCGCCAACCGCAAGAGTGTAGCGCACCGGCCGCCCAGCCCCCGGCGGCCGCGCGACCTGGACGCCCCCGCGTCCAGCCCGGACCGCGGCCGCGAGCCGAGCGACCTGCCGCTCCAGCTGCTACCCTGGCTGTCCTATGAGCGACCCCCGCGGCCACCACGTCGACGACGAGCTCGCCCAGGCCCTCGCCGACACCGACGCGGAAGCGGCCGCGCAGGCAACCGACGTGCCCGGCTTGACGCGCCCCGTCGCCCCGGCCGCCCGCGCCCGCACCAAGAGCCTCGGCCTGCTGATCACCCTCCTGGCGATGGTCGCCGGCATCGTTTGCCTCATCCTGTTCGGCATCAACAGCGGCGCCGTCTACTCGATGAACATCGACGAGCTCATGAGCACCCCCGGCAAGTACGTCGGCCGCAAGGTGCGCCTCGAGGGCGGCCTCGTCCCCGGCACCCTGGTCAAGCGCGACAAGCCCTGCGAGTACCGGTTCACCATCCAGGGCGCCAACCAGAAGGTCCCCGTCCAGTACCCGCAGTGCGTGGTGGCCGACAGCTTCGTCGACGTGCCGCAGGGCGGCGTCGAGGTCACCGTCGAGGGCAAGCTCAACGCCGCCGGCACCTTCGAGGCCTCGCTGGTCATGGCCAAGTGCACCTCGAAGTACGACGCCGAGAAGCACGAGATGAAGGCCACGCCCGGCCTCGCCCCGAGCGCCGGCCCGCTCTCTGTGCGCTGATCCGCGACGAGCGCGGCCGCGACCGACCCCGCGGCCCCGAGCGTGGACGCGGTGTAGACTTGGAAAGGGCGCCGGGTCCGATCTCGCACCGCGGTGACAATCCGCGCTACCGTTCGACTCGTCCAGCCCTGCAATGAACATGGCCGAGCCGCACGAACCGTCTGCCCCCTGCCCGGTGCCCGCGGGGACCGTGATCGCGGGGAAGTATCGCGTGCTCGGCGTGCTTGCGTCCGGCGGGATGGGGGTCGTCGTCGAGGCGCGCCACGAGGCACTCGACCAGCGTGTCGCCATCAAGCTGATGCACACGCGGCTGATGTCGGATGGTGAATCGGTCGAGCGCTTCCTGCGAGAGGCGCGGGCGGTCGCCAAGCTCGAATCGGACCACGTGGTCCGCGTCTTCGATGTGGGCATGCACGACGACCGCATCCCCTACCTGGCCATGGAGTATCTCGACGGCGTCGACCTGTCGGGCCTCGCGGCACAGGGGCCGATGCGCCTCGCCGAAGCGGTCGGCTACATGGTCGAGGCGCTCGACGCCATCACCGAAGCCCACGCGCTCGGGATCGTCCACCGCGACCTGAAGCCGTCCAATCTGTTCCTCTCCTCACGCCGCGGCGCGGCCGTGAAAGGCCGCGTCAAAGTCCTGGACTTCGGGATCTCCAAGCTCGCTCAGGGCCCCAACGAGGCCGTGGGCGCTGGAAGGCTCACGGGCTCGAGGTCGATGCTCGGCTCTCCGGCGTACATGTCGCCGGAACAAGTGCGCAGCACGAGGGACGTCGATGCGCGCTCGGATATCTGGTCGATCGGCGTGATCCTCTACGAGCTCCTGTCGGGGGAGCCGGCGTTCGACGGGGAAACCCTGGGCGATATCTTCGCGAAGATCCGCGAGGAACCACTGCCGTCGATCAGGACGCGCCGTCCAGACGTCCCCGAGGCTCTCGACGCCGTGCTGATGAAGTGTGTCGAGCGCGACCCACGACGACGCTGGTCCGACGCCACCTCGCTTCGTCGCGCGCTCGCACCGTTCGCCGACCCGCGGCTGACGGTGGCCTCGGTAGAGGATCGGGAGCTCGGCCGCCCGAAGGAGCACCCACTGACCTCCGAGATCCCCCGTGGCCTGGGCCCGTCCGGGGCCGACACGGAGCACGCCCCACTCGCCACCAGCGCTGCACAAACGCAAGGCAGCTTCGCCGGCGCACGAAGCAAGGCGCAGTCGCGTGCGCGTGGGCAGGCGGCCGCGGTGATCGTCGTGGCCATCCTCGCGGGAAGCGCGATCTGGCTGCTTCGTCGACCCCTGGAGAGTCCGAGCGCGGGGGCGCCGGCCATGGGAACCGTCCCTGGCTCCGCGGTTGTCGCCGATGCGAGCGCGACCCCGGGGATGCCCGAGACCCAGGCGAGCGCGACCGCGAGTCACTCCACGAGCAGCGTACCGCCGGGCCCCCAACCGCCCTCCCCTCCCACGGCTCCAGGCGGAACCGGACGGGGGACGCCGCCCGCGCCGAGCAGCGCTGCGCCGGAGAGCTCGGCGCGCGGCCGCAAGAAGGATGACCTTGGCATTTGAGCGGCGCGCCGGTCGACGGTTCCTGGGCGCGATCGTCGTCGCTGCCGCGCTGGGGCTTCGCGCAGCAAGTGCCAGCGCCCAGGTGGACGACGCGACGCGCGCCTCCGCACGCCAGCTCGGTGAAGAGGGAAACGACCTGTTCGACCGGGGTGACTGGGCGAGCGCGCTGGAACGGTACGAACGCGCGGCGGCCCTCGTGAACGTGCCCACGCTCGGCGTGAAGGCGGCGCGCTGCCTCGACAAGCTCGGCCGGCTCGTGGAGGCTTCGGAGCGCTACCTCGCCGTCACGCGCATGAACCTGCCGCCTGACGCTCTCGCCGTTCACAAGGACGCGCTCGCCAGTGCCGAGACGGAGCGCGATGCGCTGTTGCCGCGCCTCCCTTCGATCCTGATTCAGCTCCAGGGTCGGGAAGCGGAGGTCTTCCTCGACGGCAAGCCCGTCCCGAAGGTGCTCCTCGGGGTCAAGCGCGCGATCGATCCCGGAACGCATCGGGTCGAAGCGCACCCGTCGCAAGGCGCGACGGTCGTCCGTGTGGTGACCGTGAAGGAGCGCGAGACGGTGCCGGTGCTGTTCGTGATCCCGAAGGGCGCACGAACAGCCGCGGGTGCTGCGCCGGCGCCCACCGCTATGCCGGTCGACTCGGGGAGAGATGGCAGCACGCAGCGGGTGCTCGGCTTCGCGGCCCTCGGCCTGGGCGGCGCGGGTCTGGCGATGGGCGCAGTCGTCGGCTTGGTCGCCGCGAGCGACAAGGCGGACCTCGAGCGCGAGTGCGGTTCCGAGCTCAGCTGCCCACCCGCCTCCCACGACGCAGCCGACGCGTACAACATCAAACGGAGCCTATCCACCGTTGGATTCATCGCTGGTGGAGTCGCAGCGGCGGCCGGAGTCGCGTTGATCCTGACGGCACCGTCGGGAGCATCCACCACCGCGCGCAGCCCCGACCAACGACGGCTCGGCGTCGCAATCGGGCCGACGCGCGTCACCGTCTCTGGCGCCTTCTGAGCTGTCTACCCGCTCTTTGCACCGAGCCCTGCTGGCACGTCGGGGCTATACTTCCGGCCGGTGGCGGAGCACTGCTTGCGGGAGCGAACGAGAGCGCCGAACGTCGGGAGATGCGGTCGGGTTGCGCTCGCGACCCTGCTTGCTGCCGGTTGCGCTCTTCCCGAGGCGACGAAGAATCAAGCGGCGAGCGCCTCGTCTGCGTCGGGCGCGGGCGGCAGCGGGGGCGCGGGTGGAGCCGCGGGCGGCAGTGGCGGCACGCAGCTCTGCGCCGGTGAGCTCGACTGGCTAAAGGTCGTCGGGGACGTGGGAGAGCAAAGGCTCACCGCGTTTGCCGTTCACCCTGACGGCCTGGCGGCCGCGGGCGTCTACACGGGCGGGGCGACGGACTTCGGCAACGGACCCCTGCCGACTTCGACCGCTCCTTACGACAACCTGTTCGTCACCACGTTCGATCAGGCTGCGTCTCCGATCCAGAGTCGCGCCATCGACGCCAACGGCACGACCCTCAACGCCTTCGGCATCGCAGTCTCTGGCGGCACGCCTCCAGATCTGGTGCTCGTCGGTGAACACGACGCGGGCTTCGAAGTCGACCGCACTGTCGGGCTCGGTGGAACGGAGGGGCAAGTCGACGCGTACGCTCTGCGATTCGACGGGCTGGAGCTCGCGCCGGACACCGTCTCCAGCTACGTGGGCAGGTTCGCCGAGCACTTCCAGAGGACTGTCTTCGATGGTTCCGGTCGACTGCTGGTGAGCGGGTGGATCGACGATTCCATCACGCTGCCATCCGGCGCGCTCACGGCCACGGGCGGCGACGCGAACTTCGTCGCACGGCTCGACGAGCCTGCGTGGTCGCTGGCGCTCGATACCAATTCCGGCCGCGACCGCATCACGGACATCGCGGTCGCGGACGGTGATGGAGTCGTGATCGCCGGTACGTACTACAAGGATCTCGACGTCGGAGCAGAGCAGCTTCCTCTGAGCAGCCTCGCCAACGCCTTCGTGGCCCGACTCGACGAGGCAGGCAGCGTCCTCTGGGCGCAAGGCTACGGGGGCGAGGCGTTGGACACCGCGACGGTGAGTGCAGTCGAAGTTTCTCCCGATGGCGCAATCGCCGTCGTCGGATGGTTCACCGGGCGCCTCGAGCTCGGCGCCGCCGCGGGTGAAACGCTGGACTCGAACGGGAATACGGACATCTTCGTCGCCGTCTTCGAATCGCACGGGGCGCTGCGCTGGGCGAAGTCGTTCGGTGGCCCGCAGTACGAGGACGCGCATGACGTCGTGTTCGACGGCTGCGGCGCGATCGTCGTCGTGGGCGCGTTCACCGGGGAGGTCGACTTCGACGGGGACGTCCGAACGAGCGTGGCGAACGACTCACCGGTGTTGATTGCCCTGGACGCGCTCGGAGGGACTCGTCGATGGGTTCGGGTGCTGGGTGTGCCCGGCTTCGTCTCGGCGTGCCCCGCGAGCCATGTCGACGCTTCCCCATGCTACGTACTGGGGCGCACGACCGACGCCGTCTACCTGGCCGGCAGCTTCCGCGGTGCATTGGGGTTCGACGGGAGCGATGTGAGACCGGCGAGCGACCTCGACATCTTCATGGCGAAGATCACGGCGCATTGAGCCGCGGGGCCCCCGCGCGGGTTGGTCCGATCTCGGAGCGCTGACCCACGGCGAAGGCCGCGGCCAGGGCCGCAACGGTCGGGCCGGCGCAGCGTCACCCCGGCCTCACTGCTCCGGCGCCTCTTGCGGCTCTTCCTGCATGGGAGGCGGCTCGACCTCGCGCACCGGCTCCTCGCGCGCCGGCTCCGGCTCCGGCGGCGGCGGGGGCGGCGCGGCTGCTGTCGGCGGAGGCGAGGGCGGCTCCTCGCGCACCGGCTCCGGCTCGGGCTTCTCCTCCTTGTCGGGCCTGGGCGCCGCCGGGGTGGGCAGCGCCATCCCGCCCGGCTTCTTCCCGGCTCCGAACGGCGATGACTCACCGGGCGGCTTGGGGGTGCTGCCTTTCTTGGAGGTGCCCGACGGGCCGTCCGCCGCCGAGGGATCGAACTTCAGCCGCTTCAGCGCCCCGTGGATGTGCCAGCCGAAGAACCCATCGGGCCGCTTGGCCTTCTTGACCTTCGGGTCGGCGAGCTCGAACAGCGCCGGCGCGGTCGACCCCGGTACCCCGAGCAGCGACTTGGTGACGTCGTTCTTGCCGCGGTACCCGTCGGAGAACTTGAAACGCAGGTACAGGTCGGCGTTGGAGTCGTTCCAGGGCTCGCGCACCGCCACCTTGCCGTCGCCAACGAGCTCGATGTCCGGCCCCGGCGCGGAGAACTTGGTGACCTTCAGGACCCCCTCCCTGGCCTCGGCGGTGATGGTCAGGTCGCCGAGCTTGGCCTCCGGCAGGGCGATGGCGCCCTTGATCTTGGTCACCCCGTCGCCGACCGACACGTCCTTCACCGTCAGGTCGAGGGCGCCGTTGGCCTTGTTGAATTTTCCCTCGGTGGCCTCGAGCTCCAGCGTGCCGTTGGCGATGCCCTTCAGCGGCAGGCCGACCAGGGCGGTGAGCACCGGCACCTGAGCGAGGTCCACCTCCTCGAGCTCCACCTCGACCGGCCCGCTGGTGGCGCCCACCGGCACCAGGCCGCTCACCTCACCGCCGAAGGCCTTGGCCCAGAAGTCGACCTTCACCCGCCCGATGAGCAGCGGCAGGATGCGGACGCGCGCGTGCGCCTCGCCCACCTCGATGACCGTGTCCTTCGCCATCGGCTTGTCGTCCGCCTTGACCCCCATGTACGCCGGGGTGTCGTCGGCCGGCGGCAGGATGAGGCGAACCCCCTCCATCTCCAGCCCGCTGACCCAGTACGAGTCGACCTCGTCGATCTCCAGGCGGTTCGGCGGGGTCGTCCTGCTCTTCGCCTGCTGGGAGATGGCGTACTCGGCGATGAGCCGGTCCTTGAGGCGGTCGTAGGGGAACGAGCAGTACCCGAACATGAGCAGGCAGAAGATGTAGAAGGCCGGGTACGCCAGGATCTTGGCGACGCGGATGAGCTTGTCCCTCACGGCGCGTCCCCTTCACTGTCCGGCGCGGTCGACGGGCTGTTCCCGTCGCCCTTGCCAGAGGCCGACCCGGCGGGCGAGGCGCCGGCCGCGGGCGCGTCCGGCTTGCGGTCGAAGGCGGAGATACCGAGCTCGACCTCGTAGGAGTCGGGCTCGTTGGCGCGCGGCTTGATGTTCAGGCGCGTCACGCTCACCGGGTGCCCGGAGGTCTCGATCTTCTCCAGCATCTTGGCGAGCCCGAGCATGCCCACCTTGTGCATCTTCACCACCGTCGGCTTCTCGGTGTAGCGCTTGCCGTGCGGGATCTCCGGTCGGTCCTGCGACTCCGGCGAGGGCAGCCCGGCCTCCTTGGCCTTCTCCTCGATGAACCCCCCGAGGGCCTTCACCGGCTTGGCGTAGCGCGCCAGCAGCGCATCGTGCCGCGCCTTGCGCTCGGCGACCTGCGCGCGCGCGCCCTGGATCTCGCTGATCAGGCCGCGGATCTCGTCGTTCTCGCCGCGCTTGCCGCTGACCAGGCTGTAGATCCCCACCGGCACCAGCAGCAAGGCGATGGCCCCGAACATGCCGAGGAGCACGGTGAGCAGCTTGCGCTCGCGCGGCTCCAGCTTGTCGAAGCGTTCACGGAACGTCATTTCCCACCCTCCGCGGCACCAGGGCGAGCCGAGCCCACTGCCGGCGCCGCCGAGCCTGCGCCCGCGGCGCCCGGCTTCTTCTCCTTGTCGCACTTGATGTCGAACGACAGGGTGTACTTCTGCTTGCCGGATTCGGCGCTGCCGTAGGGCGTGGTGTTGGGCACCTTCACGTCCTTGAAGCAGCGGTGCTCCTTCATCTTCTCGGCGATGTCGTCGGCGTCGCGCTTGGTCGGCACCACGCCCTGGATGTTGACGTGGCCGCGCGCCAGGTCGAAGTCGAGCACGTCGTGCACCACGTCCCGGGGCACGGCGCGCGAGAGCTGGACCATCACGTCGAAGCCGTCGACGCGCGGCATCGGGTCCTCGTCGGCGGCGCCGGGGCCGGAGTCGAGCAGCTCGCGGGCGCGATCCTTGTCGGTGGTCTCCTCACCCATCACCTCACGCGTGGCCGCGGCCAGCTCGGCCTCCAGCCCGGCGCGCTCGGCGTCCAGGGCGCGCAGCTCGGCGATCAGCGAGAAGCCGAAGCTCACCGCCAGCACCGCGCCCAGGCCGGCCAGCAGCGGAACCTTCTCGCGCAGGAAGGGATAGCTGCGCTCCGCCTCCAGCGCGCCGCGGCGCAGGTTGAGCCCGCGCGCGCGCCCGGCCAGGCCCAGCGCCAGCCCCAGCGCCTTGGCGAAGCGCGGCAGCATCGCCGCCTGCTCGGGCGTCATCCCCTCGAGCTTGGGGGGCAAGAGCGGCAGGATGGTCACCCCGAGCTCGGTGGAGAGGTAGGGCTCGGCGCCGTGCGCGCTGGCCCCACCGCCGACGAGGTACATCCCGGCCAGCGGGTCGCCGCCGACGGCGCGCCAGGCGGCCAGCGTCTGGCGCAGCTCGCGCGCCAGCGCCGCCGCGGACTCCGGCAGCCCGGCGGTGCCGCGCGACAGCGTGCGCGCGAAGACGGGCTCGCCGTCGAGGAGGATGGCGATGTCGCTCGATTGATCGCCGAGGTCGAGGATGGCCACCGGGCCGGGCTTGGCGCCCCCGGTCTCGGCCTTGAAGGGCCGCTCCAGCTCGGGGATGACCGCCGCCAGGTTGGTGAGCGGCAGCGCCCCGGTGCCGACGCGCTCCGGCTCGATGCCCAGCGCCTCGCGCACCAGGGCGATGCGCGCGCGCACGTCGTCGGCCTGCGCCAGCGCGGCGAAGATGGGGATGGTCGTCTCGCCCGGGCGCCGCTTGAGGACGCGGTAGTCGAAGACCGCATCGTCCATCTCGAAGGGCACGGTGGCCTCGAGCTCGAAGGCCAGGACGCTGTCGATCTCCTTCTGCGCCGCTGCCGGTAGATCGAGGCGCCGGTAGTACGAGCGCTCGCCGGAGAGGGCGATGGCCGCGCCGTCCGGCTTGAGAGCGGCCACCGCCTGGCGCACCGCCTCCACCTCGGAGCCGGCGCTGGCCACATCGGCCTCACCGAGCGCCTCCAGCGTGACCTTGCGGTACGCGGTGCGGATGAGCGCGGTGCGCACCACCGTCTTGTTGGAATCGATGCCGAGCAGGCGTGACATGCGTCCTTGTTCCCTCGTTACTCTAGCCGCCAGTACACGACGTTGCCCGCCGGATTCGACTGCAACATGGCCGCCATGGCCTCGGGCGTCATCTGCGACGCCGGCTGTGTGGGCGCCGGCTGACCCGCACCGCCGCTCGCGGTGCCACCTGGCATGCCTGCCGCCCACTCGCCCGGCACGCTGGCGAACCGGAAGTCGACCACGGCGTGCACGCGCGCCCGCGTCTCGCGCTTGTTGGTGCCCGGCACCAGGCCCTCGGCGTAGATGCTGAACATCTTGCTGCCGGTGGAGACCTGCTTCTGCGTGTCGGCGGCGCTCTTCAGCACCACCGGCGTCAGGGCCATCATCTCCCAGATCATCTTGCCGATGCCGTTGCCCTTGCCCTGCACGATGGCGGTGAAGTTCTTGGGCGAGGTGAAGATGGGGATGGGGATGGCGGTGCGCGCCATGCTGACCATGGCCAGGAAGGTCGCCTGCTGGATGGGGTCGATGCAGAGCTGGGTCTCGGGCACGGAGTTGGCGCAGATCAGGGCCAGCAGCGTCTGCGCGTTGGCGGTGTTGACGTTCACCGTCGCCCCGCCCCACACCGTCATCACCCGCGACTTGGGATCGTTCGGGTCGGGGTCGACGAACGTCGCCCAGAAGTCGTCGTTGAACCCGCGCACCTGACGCAGCTCCTCGAGCGAGTCGAAGGCCGTGTTCTTGCGCCGGTAGGGCATGCCGATGAGCTGGTAGAAGCTGTCCTCGGCGCCCGCCGACCCCCCGGCCTGGGCCAGGGTCGGATCGCAGGCGTAGAGCTCCTCGTCCATGTCCGACCAGTCGACGACCGCGCCGCAGATGGTGGCGCGGTCCGAGTACTGGCCATCGGCGTCCTGCTGCTCGAACATCTCGTTGTACTGCGGCGGCGCGAGCAGGCCGAACATCTGCGCACCGAAGCGGCCGCGCGAAAGGATGTCGCCCGGCTTGGCCGCGGCGTTGGCGTTGATCTTCGACTCCTCGTCGACGATGCGCACCGAGAAGCTGCCGCCGCCCGCGCCCAGGCCCATGTTCTTGCTGGTGCTGGCGTCGAGGCCGGCCACCGACCCGAAGGCCATGGCCGAGGCCTCGTCGTTGAACGGCGCCAGCACCATGTCCGAGAACTCCCAGATGGGGATCTGCGGCGGGCTCTTCATGCCCATCAGCATCAGCATCGGCGTCACCGTCTGCCGGATGGTCGGCTCGGCGGCGATGAGCATGCGCGAGAGGTTGATGGCGCTCTTGGCCAGGTACTCGGCGCGCATGGTGTCGCGCTCCACCAGCGCCGAAGACAGCTCGGAGCTCGTCTCCTCCTGCAGCTCGGTGAGGAAGACGGTGAGCACGGTGATGGCGCCGAGCACCATGATCAGCGCCACCCCGCGCCGCTGCCGGCGCTGGCGCAGCTTGCGCAGCGCCGCGGTGGCCCGCTTGCGACGCGCGCGCTCGGTGGTGGCTCGGGGCAGGCTCGTCATGGCTTCGGCCTGGTCGTCTGCGGCCGCAACGGGCCGCCGCTCGTCGACCCTGCGCCGGAGGTGCCGCCGGTCGTGCCGCCGCCCGTGCTGGTGCTGCCGGTGGTGCTGCTGCTGGTGCTGCTGCCCGTGGCCACCGGGTCGGTGAGCGCGAACGACAGCGGCGCCTGCATGGTCAGCGGGATCTTGGTGGTCAGCTTGATCGGCTGATCGCCGATGCCGCCGCGGAGCAGCAAGGTGATGCGCACCTGCAGCGGCAGGCGCCCGTACTGCGCCGCCGGCTGGCTCGAGTCCCAGGTGTCCGTCCACTCCCCGGTGCTCTGGTCCAGGTACTGCACGTCGAAGGACTCGATGTCCTCGCACAGCACCTGGATGACACCGCCCTTGTCCGGCTCCAGGTCGAGCAGCGCCGACTCGCGGCGCACCAGGTCCATCTTCTGCCCCGGGGCCTCGGGATCGCGCGAGACGAAGTAGCTGAGCTCGTTCTGGTCCGACTCGTGCGCGTCGCGCGAAAGGCGCCGGTGCGAGAAGGAGTTGAAGTCGATGCGGTCGGTGGTCGACGAGTCCTTGCCCCAGAACACCGTGTTGCGCACGGCCTGGTTGAGGACCAGCGGCTGGTGCGCAGAGATGAAGGCGCTCTGCAGCTCGCGCGACATGCGCGACAGGGCGCTGCGGCCCTGGTGGTAGCGGTCGTTGATGCGCCCCAGCCCCTGCCGGCTGCGGCTCATCCCGTCGAAGGCGCCGTAGATCAACGAGGCCACCAGCGCCAGGATGGTGACCGAGATGAGCACCTCGATGAGGGTCAGGCCGGCCTCCGACGCGCGCCGCGCGCGCCGCCCGATGCGTTCAGCGCGCCGCACGCGCCCGCCGCACGGCGATGCGTGCTGGCCTGCCGAGCTGGCGCAGAGCGCGGTCGCCGTCATGGCCCGCCGCCTCCTTCGCCGTTGTCGATGGGCTCGATGGCCTTCTGCGGGAAGGCGACCCACTGCACCACGTTGAACGAGTGCTCGCGGCTGCCCTCGGTCCAGCTCACCGTGACCGTGACCCGCCGGGTGCTCTGCTCGAACATCGCCTTGATGTCCGGGTAGACGATGTCCATGGCCATCGACGCGTACCCGGCCACCCCGCCGGCCGCCGCCGACTCGCCGCCAGCCGCGGCCGGCCCGGCCACCAGACCGGCCAGGGCCCCGATGCCGCCGTCGCCGCTGGCCAGCGCCGAGCCCACCTCCGCCGCGCTGGTGGGGATGGACGACGGCGTGGACGAGTCCAGGCCGGTGTCCAGGTCGAGCTCGCCGAGCTTGGGCGGCGGCATCTCCGGCTTGCCGACCTGCCAGGAGCAGCGGATGTTGCCGCTCTCCTCGCCGTCGCAGCAGGGCCCGGTCTCGTTGACGTCGAGCTCCTGGAAGCCGTCGCGGAGCAGGCTCTCCTCGAGCTCGCTCATCTTGCAGCGCGCCAGGCCGGTGGCGACGCTGATGTTGCGCGCGTGCGCCGAGGCGGCGAAGGCCCCGGTCTGGGCGGAGAGGATGGCCGTCAGCCCGAGGCCGAGAATGGCCACCGCCACCATCACCTCGAGGAGGGTGAAGGCGCGCACGCCGGGCAAGAGGCGGGGACGAGGCATCAGTACTCCTGGTCCGATCGCTCGGACTCCTCGTCGTCGCTGCGCGGCCGCGGCATGGCGTGTCGCCCGGCCAGGAGCTTGGCCTTGCCGGTGAGCGGCGCCACGAGCACGGTCATGAAGTCGCCGTCGACGTCGCCTTCGCCGTCCCCGCGGGTGAGCATGACCGCCGCGCGCTCGGTCATCCCGCCGGGCCAGAAGTAGAGATAGGCCCGGCCGGAGATCTCCGCCTCGTCGGCGTGCCCCGTCTCCACCGAAGCGAACCGGATGCCCGTCGGCAAGTCCTTGCCCGGC
>JBBJMR010000038.1:0-38592 GCA_037720395.1 Polyangiaceae bacterium | reverse complement strand
GCCACCGATGATCTGGTGGGTGCTGTCGAACGCCCAGCCCGTCTCGTTCGGGTTGTCGGGCGCGTCGCCGGTTGCCACCTCGGCGAGGGTCGCGGTCATGGCATCGCGATCGAACGCCACCTCGTAGACGCCGACCGGCGCGTTGCGGGTGAGGTAGTAGAAGCGGTCGTTGGGCGGGAAATAGACGAGGTTGTTGGAATACCCGAGGTCGTTGACGTCGATGGCCGAGAAGTCGGCGGCCACGTGGGCCACCTCGCCGCTGTCCGGATCGTAGAGCTCGAGCGAGGGCCAGGTGGCCAGCACCAGCACCTGGCCGGAGACGGGGTCGGTCTCCTGCGCCGAGGCGTAGTACCAGAGCGAATCGGCGGCGGTGGTGCCGAAGGACCAGGCCTTGGCCTCGATGCCGTACGACATGGTCACGCCCGCGGCAGGCACCGGCTCGCCAGGTGAGGCACTGCAGCTCTCGTAGCCGCCGATGCCGCCGCTCGTGAGGATGACCAGCGAGCGTGCGCCGTTCACGTCGGCGATGCTCATCATGTCCCAGGTGTGGCGCGCGGTCGGGCTCTGGGTGTCCTTCCAGGAGGCAGTGATCGGATCGAAGTTGTCGGCCACCTGGTTGGCGCAGGCGGTGGAGTCGTATTCGGAGCCCCAGGCCAGCGCCGAGAGGTCGAAGCGCATGACGTTGCTGGCGTAGTTGCCGGCGTGACCGCCGCCCCACATCAGCAGCTGATGCGCGGGCGCGTCGTAGACGAGCTTGCCGTAGTCGGTGATGTGCGCGCAGCCGCCGGGGTTGTCGGAGGGCTGGTCGCAGAGGTATGCGCCGAGGTCGAGCGCGGTGTTGCCCGGGATGGCCTGCAGCGTCGGGTTGCCCATCGGCCCGCCGCTGGAGCTCGACGCCGGTGAGGACGACGAGCCCGCACCGCCCGGACCGGTCGCGCCCGTGTCGCCGGATCCCGATGCCCCACCGCTGGCCCCGCTGCCGGCGCCGGAGAGGCCGTCGTCGGCGGCGCCATCCGAGCCGCAGGCGATGAGCCAGGTGGACCAGAGCGCCAGGGAGGCGCACAGGCCGCAGAGCGCGGAGCGCAGGGGGTGCATGTGCCCGGGCTGCATCGCAAACGCGATGCCATCCCTGGCCCGTGCGGAGACGGCGCGACCGCGGGCGGTCCGCGCGATGTGGGGACAGGCGCGGCCGCCGCGAGCGCGCGGAGGGGACATGGATGTCCCGCCCCCGGCTACGCTGCGGGCCATGTCGCGCGACGACCCCCTCGCCGTCTGGTCGCAGGTCGCGCGGGCCCGCGGGCTGTCGATGGATCCGACACCGGCAGGCGGGGACGCGCCGGGGCGTCTGCGCGGCTTCATCGACGGCTATGGCGTCGAGCTGCGCATTGCGCCCGGCGGCGCTGTCTCGCGGACGTTACCGGGCGTCGGCGTCCCCGGCGCGTCGCGGATCGAGGCACGCTGCGCCATGCTGCCGCCGCTGGCCGCGGGTCTGGTGGTCGAGACGGCGCCGGCGCAAGGACAGGTCTCCGGGCTGCACCGGTTCGAGCTCGGTGACCGCGACGACGTGCAGATCGGAGACGCGCGCCTCGACGCCGCGCTCGTCATCCGCGGCGAGCCGGCGCACATCCTGCCGCTCTTCATCCCCGAGGTGCGCGCGCTGCTGCAGACGCTGCTCGACGGCGGCTACCAGCTGACCTTGCTCGACACCGGCGTGGCGCTGCGGCGCCAGGTGAGCCTCTCCGACGCCGCCAGCCTCGACGACGCCTTGAGCGCGTCGGTGGAGGCGACGCTGCTGCTCGATCACGCTCGCCAGGCGCGCGACGTGGCCGCCTTCCGCCTGGCCGGCGATCTCGGCGGCGCCCTGTCGCTGATCGCCTACCCCGTCTGGGTGGCGCGCAACCACTGGGCAACGGAGGTCTTCGTGCGCTTGGCCACCCCGCTCGGCCTCGGCCTCTTCGTGCGGCCGTCGACGTGGAACGACGCCGCGGGCGCGCTCTTCGCAGGGCAGGACCTGGTCGTCGGCGACCCGACATTCGACGAACCGTTCCTGGTGCAGAGCTGGGCGCCCGCCGATCGGGTGGCGCAGGTGCTCGACGCCGAGGTGCGCCGCGAGTTGCTCGCCCTGCTCGGCCGGGTCGGACCGGTGCACGTGCGCGACGACGGCGTGGCCGTGCGCGCCAGCTACGTGCTCTCGCGCGCAGAGGCGGTGTGGGGCCTGGGGCGCGCCCTGGCCCCCGTTGCCGCACGCCTGATGGCCAACGCCAGCCGCACGCGCAGCGCCTAGCGAGGGGAGCGCGCCAGGCAGCGTCGCCACGGCCTGCGTCCGACGTTCCGGCGCGGAAGCGGGTGCCTAGCGGTGCTAGGGTGCGCGCTCCGATGAGCGAAACCCGTAACCTTTTGCTGGAGATCGGCTGCGAGGAGCTGCCGGCGTCCTTCGTCGAGGCGGCGCTGAACGCGCTGCCGGAGCTGGCCAGGAAGCGCTTCGCCGAGCTGCGCCTGGTCCACGGCGAGATCCGGGCGGTGGGCACGCCGCGCCGCCTCGGGCTGCTGGTGCGCGGCCTGTCGTCGCGCCAACCCGACCTCGAGGAGGAGACCACCGGCCCGCCGGTGAAGGCCGCCTTCAAGGACGGCGTCCCGACCAAGGCCGCCGAGGCCTTCGCCGCCAAGCTGGGCTGCAAGGTCGACGAGCTGCGCCGCGTGGAGACGCCGAAGGGCGAGTACCTGGCCGGCACGCGCCGCGAGCGAGGACGGGCGGCGACCGAGATCCTGCCCGAGGCGCTGAGCGCGGTGGCGCTGGGCATCCCCTTCCGCAAGTCGATGCGCTGGGGTGCCGGCGACGTGGCCTTCGGGCGCCCCATCCAGTGGCTGGTGGCCTTGCTCGGCCGCGACGTCATCGACGTCTCGCTGGCCGGCGTGCGCGCCGGTCGCAAGACGCGCGGCCACCGCTTCCTGGCGCCAGGCGAGATCGAGGTCGGCAGCGCCGATGGCTACGTCGATGCGCTGCGCGCGGCGCACGTGCTCGTCGACCCCACGGAGCGCGCGGAGGCCATGCGCAAGGCGCTGGAGGCGGCGGCGCGCGAAGCCGGTGGCGCGCTCATCCCCGACGACTTCCTGATCGGCGAGAACCTCTCGCTGGTCGAGGAGCCACACGTCGTGGTCGGCGGCTACGACGAGGAGTACCTCGAGCTGCCGGAGCGCGTGATCCTGGAGGTGGCCAAGGGACACCAGCGCTACTTCGGGGTGCGCGCCGCCGGCGGGAAGCTGTTGCCCAGGTACCTGGCAGTGGTCAACACCGCCAACAACCCCAGCAACGTGCGCCGGGGCAACGACCGCACCATGCGCGCCCGCCTCGCCGACGCGCGCTTCTTCTACGGCGAGGACCTGAAGGCGCCGCTCGCCGATCGCCGCCAGAAGCTGGCGGCCATCGTCTTCCAGAAGCGTCTCGGGTCCGTGCTCGCCAAGGCGCAGCGCGCCGAGCGGCTGGCGCGCGAGCTCGGCCTCTTGCTCATGCTTCCGGAGCCAACGCTGATGGCCGCCACTGGCGGCGCCTTCCTCTCGAAGTGCGACCTGACCTCGCTCATGGTCGGCGAGTTCCCGGAGCTGCAGGGCGAGATGGGGCGCTCGTATGCGCTGGCGCAGGGCGTGGAGGCGGCCACCGCCGACGTCATCCGCGATCACTACATGCCGAAGGGGGCAGCGGATGCCACGCCGCCGACCGACGCCGCGGCGTTGGTCTCCATGGCCGATCGCCTGGACACCCTGGTGGGCTGCTTCGCGGTGGGGCTGACGCCGACCGGCGCCGCCGATCCCTACGGCCTGCGCCGCGCCTGCATCGGCGTGCTGCGTTGCGTGCTCGATCGCGGTTTGTCGCTCCGGCTATCCGACGCGTTCCGCGCCGCCCACGACGGCTTCGCCGGGTTCCCGGCGCCACCGGGGCGCAGCGAAGGCCCGAACGAGGCCGTGAAGCTCGACCTGTCCAGCGGCGACACCGCGCAGAAGCTGGGCGACTTCTTCGCGGAGCGCCTGCGCGGCCTGCTGGCCGCCGACCTGCCGGCCGACGCGGTGGCCGCGGCCATCGCCGTGGCCGCCGATCGACCGCTCGAGGCGCGCCAGCGCGCACAGGCCATCGCCGCGCTCGACGCCGGGACGCGCGCCGCGGTGGGCGAGGTGTTCAAGCGCGCCACCAACATCGCCAGCGAGGCGCCGCCCGGCGAGCCGCAGCGGCCTGGCGCGGGCGCACATGCCAGCGAGACGGCGCTCCACGACGGGTACGTGGCGCTGCGCGAGAAGCTCGGACGCCTGGTGGACGGCGGCGACTTCGCTGCGGCGTTCCGCGAGATCGCTGCCTTCGCGCCGCTGCTCTCGCAGTACTTCCTCGACGTCTTCGTCAACGACAAGGACCTGGCGGTGCGCGAGAACCGGCTGCGGCAGATGCGCGCCATCTCCGAGGCCTGCGGGAAGCTGGCCAGGCTGGAGCTGCTGGCCGTGCCCAGGTCCGAGTAGCCGCGCGGCTCGCCGGAGCCTCGGACAGCCATCGGGCCTCTGGGGCCACCCCCTGGCCAGCGACGAGACGCGGCGGCTCGAGTGGCTCGGTTCCGGGCGCGATGCGCTCCTGTCCCGCCCCGCCTCAGGGACAGACCGGCGTCAGGAACTCCGGGTCGACCAGGTCGTCGGCGACGACGCCCGCGCCGCCAAACTCCAGCGCTGCGCCCCAGGGGTCGAAGCCGAAGAGCGCCATCTCCGTCCAGCCGTTCTGCTCGGTGACCAGCCCGGCGGCGGTGAGATCGTGGGTCAGCGGCATGCCGGGCTCGCCGGCGTTGACCATGACCGGCGTGGCCGGGGTGTCGGCGAGCGTGCAGGTGTCGAAGCAGACGGTGAACGACGAGCAGCTCTCGGCGCGCACGTACGTCGCGTGCTTGTCCTTGCTGGTGTAGACGACCGGCACCGCCTTGCCGCCGACGTCCTGCGTGTCGCAGGGCTCCAGGTCGCCGCACGTGCCGCAGTCGCTGACCACCTCGCACAGCGTGCCTTGGTGGGAGGCGGCGCGCATGGCCACGACGCCCTCCGGCGGCGGCTTGCTGGGGTCCACGGTGATGGCGAAGACCTCGTTGTCCCCCACATGCCCGCCGAGGCCGCAGTCGGTCTCGAAGAGATGGTCGTAGATGACGTGCAGCTTGGCGGCGTCGTCAGGGTGCGGGTAGATGCGGTAGAGGATGCCGCCGAGCGGGCACCCGTCGGCAGGATCGAGCGACAGATACGGCAGGTACGCCGCGGCCAGCTCGGCCTCGTCGGCGTCGTCGAGGCCATCGCCATCGAGGTCGACGCCAGGCCCGTCTCCGCCCGCCCCGCCCGCGCCGCCGCTCCCGGCCCACCGGCACCTCCGCCGGCCTGCGTGGCGCCGGTGCCGGCCGCCCCCCCACCCGCGCCGCCGTCGCTGGTCGAGGCCCCACTCCCCGACGAGGACGATCCGGCCGATTGCGACGCACCCGGGTCGACATCGTCCTCGGTGCTGCACGCCGTGAACGCCAGGGTGAGCGCGAGGACCGAAGCGGCAGCGTGCGTGCGCATGGTGCCGACTAGTTGACGATGCGGCGAACCTCGAAGCAAGCCACGAAGTAGCCGTCGGTGCCGTGCACGTGCGGCAGCAGGCGCAGCGAAGTCGCTCCGGCCGCCAGCGTGGCCAGCGGCTCGCTCTCGAACGGCGCCGGCGACAGGCGCACGACGGGCGAGGCGACGGCGTCCGTCGCCGCGGAGGCGGGCTCGGCGAGCAGTGCCGCCACCACGTCCTCCGCCTCCTCGCGCAGCACGCTGCACACCGAGAAGACCAGGCGCCGGCCGTCGCGCAGGTGGCCCGCGACACCCCGCCCGATGGCCACCAGCAGCGCGGCCAGGCGCGCCAGGTCCTCGGGGGTGCGGCGCAGGGCGATCTCCGGCCGCCTGCGCAGCGTGCCCGTGCCGGAGCAAGGCGCGTCGACCAGCGCGCGGTCGTACTCGCGAGGCACCTCGTCGCTGCCCGCCGTCCAGTCCACCGCCCATACCTGCTGGACGCGATGGCCCGCGCGGTGCAGGTCCTCGAGCTTCATGGTCGACAGGTCGGTGGCGTCGAGCGTGCCGGCCTGCCCCACGTCGTCCGCCAGGACCCACGACTTGTTGCCGTGGCCGGCGCAGGCGTCGAGCACCCGCTCGCCAGGCCGCGCCCCGGCGGCCATCGCCACCAGCTGCGAGCCCTCCTCCTGCACGATCCACGCGCTGCCTGCCCCAGGCAGGCGGCGCACGTCGCCCGCACCGCGCACCAGGATGGCGCGCGGTGAGACGGCGCCGGGCTCGATCTGCGCGGACGGCGCCGCTTCGCGCAGGCGCGCCAGCCATGCGTCGCGATCCTCGCTGGCCCGCAGGCACAGGCCGATCGGGGGCGGCACCGGTCCCGCGCCGAGGTACGCCTCGGCGCCGCGCCGCCGAGGGCGCGGCGCAGCGATCCGCGCAGCCAGCCCGGCGCGGACGCGGCGATGGCCTCCTGCAGCGTGGGTCGCCGCTCGTCCGGGGCGCCGCCGGCGACGGGCTCGACGTCGGCCACGCGGCGCAGCACCGCGTTGGCGAAGCCGCCGGCGCGCTCGTCGTGCTCGGTGACGCCGGCCACCGCCTCGGAGACGGCCGCGAACGCCGGCACGCGATCGAGGAAGAGCAGGCTGTAGGCGCCGATGAGCAGATGGGCGCGCGCCGGAGGGGTGAGGTTCAGCTCGCCGCGCCGCGCGGCCGCGAGCACGCGCTGCTCGAGCGCGGCCTCGGTGCGCAGCACGCCGTAGACCAGCTCGGTGCACAGCGCGGCGTCGCGCGTGTCGAGGTCGCTGGCGCGCGCCAGCTCGGCGTCCAGCGCCGGGGCCGCGAAGGCTCCCTCCTCCCAGACGCGCACCAGCACCCTGGCCGCCAGGCGCCGTGCGCTCAACCGACGAGCTCCTTCACCTGCCCGCGGATGACGTCCCAGCGGCGCTCGACATCGTTCTTGAAGGCGATGCCCATGAGGGCGATGAGCACGATGAGGCCGGCCAGGCTGGCCACCTCGCGCACCCGCAGCGGCAGCGGCTTGCGCAGCAGGGCCTCGAAGCCGAAGAAGAGCAGGTGCCCGCCGTCGAGCACGGGGATGGGCAGCAGGTTGATGAGCCCGAGGTTGATGGAGATGACCGCCATCACCCACACGAAGTACCCGGCGCCCTTGCGCCCCTCCTGTCCCACCACGTCGTAGACGGTGATCGGGCCGCCGAGGCTGGAGATGCTCACCTTGCCCTCGAAGATGCGCACCACGCCGACGACGATGAAGCGCGCCACCTCGTACGTCTCCTCGACGGCGCGCGAAAACGCCAGCCCGATGCGCGCCGGCCGCTCCACCGGAGCCTCCGGGATGCGCAGCGCCCAGTTGGAGACGCGGTGGCGGAAGCGCGGCCGGTGCTGTCCGTACTCGTCCATCCAGTCCTCGCGGCGCAGCTCGATGGTGCCGCTCTTCTTGTGGCCGCCGCGCACCCAGCCGATGACGTGCGGGCGATCCGGCGCTGCGTAGAGCGGCTCCAGGAAAGCCGACCAGGCCGGGACCTCCACGTGGTCCACCTCGACGATGCGATCGCCGGGGCGGAGATCGGCCTTCCACTCGGGCGAGCCGACGGGCACGTCGGCCACGTAGAGGTCGGCGGACTCGATGCCGGTGCGCGCCAGCAGGTCCCCGGCGCCCTCCGGGGTGAGCGCGGCCACGCCCGAGCCGTAGACGGCGAAGTCGGCGAGGGCCCCGAGCTGATCGGAGACCGGCTCCGGCCGTAGGTAGGTGACGGGCACCGTCTCGCCGCGGTTCTCGTTGAGAGCCGTCTCCAGCTCGGCGTAGGTGCGCACCGACTTGCCACGCACCTCGGTCACCACGTCGAAGGTGCGCAGCCCGGCGCGGTACGCTGGCGAGTCGGTGCGCGAGACGCCGACCACCGCCGCCGGACGGGCCGGCTCGATGCCGATCTCCCCCACTCGGTCCACGATCTCCAGCGGCTTCTTGAGCACCTTCTCCTCGGGGATCACCGCCACGTCGACGTGCTCGTTGTCGCGGAAGACCTTGAGCTTGAGCTCCTTGTTCGGGCTCCGGGCGACGATGCGCGAGAGCTCCAGGAAGGTGGAGATGCGCTCGCCGTCGACCTCCAGCACCCGGTCGCCGGGCTTGAGCTTGCCCTCGGCGGGGTGCCCGGGCGTGACGACGCCCACCGTCGGCGGTGAGAAGCGCGTCTCACCGACGAAGTCCCCGAAGTAGAGCAGGACCGGGAAGAGCACGTTCATCGCCGGCCCGGCGAGGACGATGATCACGCGCTTGTAGAGCGAGGCCGACTCGAAGGTGCGCTTCTTGTCCTCGGGGAGCACCGGCTCCTGCCGGTTCTCCTCGAGCATCTTCACGAAGCCGCCCAGCGGCAGCAGGCTGATGCAGTACTCCGTCTCCCGACCGCGCAGCCGGACGATGCGCGGGCCGAAGCCGATGGAGAAGGTGAGCACCTTGACGCCGAAGATCTTGGCGAACACGAAGTGCCCGAGCTCGTGCACGAAGACGAGCACCGAACAGAGCAGCGCGAAGTAGAGGAGGTTCACGGCGTGGCGTTGATCGGCGTCGAGGCGGTCGGGAGACCCAGGGCCGCGCTGCACGCGGCACTCGCCGGGGCATCCGTCGGCGTGGGCAGGTCAGCGGTCGCCGCGCGACTTGGTTTGCCGGGGGCGGGGCGCGAGGCTACAGGCCTCCCCCGCCGGGGCCCGTGGCGCCGGCGGGGGACTGAGCCCGCGCGTGGGCCGAAACGGTGGTCAAAACGTCGAGCAAACGCACGCTTGCGCGCTTTGCTAGTCTGGCGCTCGCTCGCCGATGAACCCTGGCTCCTCGCACGCCGAGATCGCCGCGCGATGCGCCCCATCGAAGGGCGCGCGACGTGCGCTGGCGGCCGCGCTGGCGCTGGCCATCGCCGTCGTGGGTGCGCCCGCCGGCGCCCAGCAGGCCACGCCGCTCCAGTACGAGGAGCCGCGCGCCGGCCTCATCGCCGCCGGGGCGGGGCTGGCCACGGTCGGCGTCGCCGGGCTGATCACCGGCGTGCTGCGGCTGCGCGGCCCGGGCCGGCCGACGCGCGCGCGCGCGGCGCTCGGCGCGGGCGCGGCGGTGCTGGGCGGCATCCTGCTGCCGCTCGGCCTGTCGCTGGCGGCCTCCGGCCCGCAGCGCATCCCCGAGGGCACCACCGTCCCGCGCGACGACTCGCAGATGGTCACCGGCGGGCTGGTGGCCACCGTGGGCGGCGCCGCGCTCGGCGGCGGCATCGTCCTGGTCACCCGGCAGAAGCGGCAGCTGTCGCCGGCCGGCGTGGCGCTCATCGGCGTCGGCAACGTGTTGATGGCGGTGGGCATGCCGCTGTGGGTGCACGGTGCGTATCGCGTGCCCGCCTCGGGACAGGTGGGCGAGGAGGCGAGCGCGGCGCGCCGCGGCAGACCGCTGGGCACGCTGAAACTCGCGCGCGCACCGTTCTGAGGCACACTCCGCGCTCCGTGCGACGGGTCGTCGACATCCGGGAGGGAGAGCTGCGGCCGACGCTTCACCTCGCCGGCTTGCTGGCCTTGCTCATCGCCGGGCATACGGTGGGCGAGACGGCGCGCGACGCGCTCTTCCTCTCGCGGCTTCCGCCCGAGCGCCTGACCCTGGTCTACGTGCTGCTGGCGGCGCTGTCGCTGGCGGTGGGCGCGGCCACCGCGGCGCTGGCCACGCGGTTCGGACGGCGCGCGGCGCTGGTGGTCACGCTGGCCGTCTGCGCCGCCGGCGCGGTGGCGCTCTTCCTGGCGCCTCTCGGGCCGGTGACCGTCTTCGTCCTCTACCTGGCGAGTGGCATCGCCGGCACCGTGCTCACCCTGCAGTTCTGGATGCTGGCTGGCCCGCTGTTCACGGTGGCGCAGGGGAAGCGACTGCTCGGGCCGGTGGCGGCCGGCGGCGTGCTCGGCGCGGCGTGTGGCGGCGGCGCCTCGGCGCTGGCGTTGCGCGCTGTGCCCACGTCGGCGCTGCTCCTCCTCGCCGCCGGCCTCTTCGTCGGGGCGGCGGCGCTCGCCGCGCGCGTGCCGGTGCCACCCGCGGCAGAGCGCGCTCCGCAGGCCACGCGGCGCACCTGGTGGCGCGGCGACCTGGCGGCGCTGCGCAAGGACCGCTTCGTGTTGCTGGTCGCGGCGATGACCACGCTGGGCACGGCCACCGCGCTGGTCGCCGACTACCTCTTCAAGTCCACGGCTGCACGCAGCTTCCAGCCGCAGGAGCTGGGCAGCTTCTTCGCCACCTTCTACGCGGTGCAGAACTCGGTGGCCCTGCTGGTGCAGGTGGTGGTCACCGGCCTGCTGGTGCGGCGCATCGGAGTCACCGGTGGGCTGGCCGTCCTGCCGCTGCTCATGTGCACCGGCGGCCTGTCGGGCGTCGTCTCGGGCGGCGCGGTGGCCGCCTTCGCCGCCAAGGGCGCCGACGGCTCGATGCGGCACAGCCTGCACCGCGTGGCCAGCGAGCTGGTGCTGCTGCCGATGCGCGCCGAGCTGCGCGACCGGGTGAAGCCCCTGCTCGACACGCTCTTCGGGCGCGGCGCGCAAGCGCTGACGGCCGGCGCGGTGCTGGCGCTGGCCTCCTTCGGTCTCGACGACCCGCGCACCCTGTCCTGGGTGATGCTCGGGCTCGGCCTGGCCTGGCTGGCCACCGTGGCCGCCATCCGGACGCCGTACGTGGACCTCTTCCGCCGCGCCATCGCGCGCGGCGAGCTGCCCGGCGGTGCCGCCGACGACCTCGACGTGGCGGCCATCGAGGCGGTGATGGAGGCCCTGGCCAGCTCCGACGAGCAGACCGTGGTCGCCGCCATCGACGTGCTTCACGAGAGCGGCCGCTCCCGCGTGCTGCCGGCGATCATCCTCTACCACGCCTCCCCGCGCGTTCTGGAGCGCGCCCTGGTGGTGCTGGCCAGCGCCGAGCGCAGGGACTGGGTGCCCCTCGCCAAGAAGCTCGTCGATCACGGCGAGGCCGGCGTGCGCGCCTGCGCGCTGCGCGCCCTGGCCGCCATCGGCGACGAGCCGGCGGTGCAGCGCGGGCTGTCCGACGGCGACGACCGCGTGCGCGCCTGCGCGGCGTTCTTCCTGGCGCAGCGCCGTGCGGCGGAGGCGCCCCAGCAGGCCCCGGAGATCGCCCTCATCCTGGCGCGCGATGGCGAGGAGGGCGCCCGGGCGCGGGCGGCGCTGCTCGGGATCATCGCCGAGCTCGGCGACGCCGCGTGGCTGCCAGTGGTAGAGGCGGTGGTGGCGCGCGAAGGCGGCGCCGCCGGCGTGCCGGCGCTGGTCGCGGCGGCCGTGCTGCGCACCGGCGACGAGCGCTTCCTGCCCTATCTCATCGGTCAGCTCGGCGCCAACGACGGCCGCGGCGTGATCCGCGACGCGGTGGCGGCCATGGGTGAACCGGCCTTTGCCGCGCTCACTGCGGCGCTCGAGGATGGCGGCACGGCGCCGCGGGTGCGCCTGGAGATCCCAAGGCGCTCGCCGAGCTGCGCACCCAGGCGGCCGTCGACTGGCTCACCTCGCGGCTGGGGTGGAGGCCAGCGGGGCGCTGCGCTTCAAGCTGCTGCGCGCCTGGAGCGGCTGCGCCAGCTGGGCAGCGACACCTCCGGGGCGCGCCTGCGCTTCGACCGGCGCATGTTCGAGGGCGAGGCGCGCAAGAACCTGGTCGAGCACTTCCGCATGGTGGCGCTCACCGACGCGCTCTGCCGAAGCGGCGACGACGCCCGCGCCGAGGGCACCGCGGTCGGGCGCGTGCTGCTGGGGTTGCTCGGCGACAAGCGCAACCAGTCGCTCGACCGCGCCTTCCGGGCGCTGCAGCTGGGCCATCCCGACGAGGACCTGGGCAGCGTGCAGGCAGCGGTGACCCGAGGCGACAAGCGCGCCCGCGCCAACGCGCTGGAGCTGCTCGAGGCGCTGCCCGTGTCTGCCGCCGAGACCAAGGAGCTCGTTCGCCTCACCGCCGAGGAGCTGCCCCCGGCACAGAGCGTGGCGCGGGCGCGCAGGGCGCTCGGCTCGAGCCCCGACGCGGCGCGCATCGAGACCCACGCCGGCCACCATCCGGCGGTGCTGCGGCTGCTCGAGGACCGCGACGACGTGGTGGCCGCGCTGGCCGCCTACCACGCCCTCGACTCCGGCGCGGCGGCGCTGGTGCGCGAGGCGCAGGGCACGCTCGACGCCCGGCCCAGCCTCGGCAACCTCGGCGCCCGACAGCCCCTGGCCAGGGAGGGACGAGTGAATGCACGCTGAGCTGGACCGCGCCACGCGCGTCAAGCGCGAGCTCTTCCTGCGCGCGCTGGTGCCCGGCAAGGCGCCGCCACCCGTGGCGCGCCAGCTGGTGAAGATGATGCGCGAGCTGTCGGCGCCGCGCGGCGCGGTGCTCTACCAGCGTGGCGCGCCGGCCAAGGACGCGTACTTCGTCTACGAGGGCACGGTGGACCTGCTCGCCGAAGGCGAGGCGTCGATGCCCATGGAGAAGGGCGACGTGATGGGGATGATCGACTGCGCCATCCAGCGGCCGCGCGGGCGCACCGCGGTGGCGCGCACCGACGTCGACCTGCTGGTCATCGACGCGCAGGACTGGATGGACGTCTTCGAGGAGAACCTCGGCTATTCGCGGATGGTCATGGATACGCTGGGCCGGATGCAGCGACCGCTGGTGCTGGAGCTGACCCCGGACGGCGGCGTCCCGGCGCGCGAGCTCGGCCCCGAGGAGGCGCTGCACGCCGGCGTGGCCGCGGGCACGGTGGTCGAGCGCCTGGTGGCGCTGCGCTCCACCATGCACTTCGAGGTGGCCAGCGTGCAGTCCCTGTGCGAGCTGGCGGTGCGCGGCGACGTCCTGCGCGCCACCGCCGGCACGCGCCTGCTCCAGCCCGGTGAGGCCGGCGACCGATTCTTCGTGGTCATCGCCGGCCTGGTCGAGGTCGAGCGCGACGACCCCACCGTGCGCATCACCCATGGCCCGGGCGACCTGGTGCTCGGCAACCTCTCGCTGGCCGGGGCACTCGACGAATTCCGCATGAGCGCGCGGACCGACGCAGTGCTGCTCACCTTCCCGAGGTCGCTGCTCGACGACGTGATCGAGGACCACTTCGACCTGGCGCAGTCCATCTTCCGCGGCATCGCCATCGAGCGCGATCGCCTGATGACCGTCAGGGCCCAGCGCCAGCTGGCCTCGCAGCGCCCGCCGCCCCTCTCCAGCCACACCGAGACGACAACTCCGTAGCCCCGGACGAGGGCAGCGGAGAGGCGTCCACGATGCGCTAGCATCGCGCGGTGGCGAGCCCGCAAGGCGATGGGGTCGGTGAGTTCCTCGCTTCCATCGAGCTCTTCGCCGGATGGGACGCCGCGCTCCTCGCCAAGGTGGTGCCGCACGCGCACGTCGCCGAGTACGCCGCCGGCGCGTTGATCGTCGTCGCCGGGGGGCCGCCGCAAGGGATGGGCATCGTGGCCCGCGGTCGCGTCGCCCGCGCCGGGTCGGCTGACGGCGGCGTCCGTGAAGCGCTCGGCGTCGGTGATTGGTTCGGCGAGGAGTCCATGCTCCTCCAGGTCGCGCAGCCCTTCTCGGTGGTCGCCGAGAGCGCCTCGACGGTCGTCCACCTGTCGACGACGATCGTCGAGGCCCTCGCCGAGAAGGTCCCCGCGTTCGGCCGTCTCCTGGCCAAGCGCCTCTCCCGTCGACTCGTCCAGGCGTCGGACGGCAGCGCCGGCGCGAGAGCCAGCGTGGCGCCGGCGCCGGGCGGGCAGCGCATGTCGTCGCCGCCCTCCCTCGGTCCGGGCGCCTCGCGTAGCTCCTTTCCCGCACCACCGGGCGCCGCAGCGCCGACCATCCCCTTCGTGCGCGTCGCCGACTTCGAGCCCGGCCCGCAGGTGCTGGCCATGGTGCCGTCGCGCCTCATCCAGCAGAGCCAGCTCTTGCCGCTGCGGCTGCAGGGCAGCGTCCTCACCGTGGGCATGGTCAAACCTCACGACGCGCTGGCGTTGAACGAGCTGCGCCGGATCCTCACCTCCGCCGACCTCGAGGTGATGGCCATCGGCCTCGACGACTTCTCCCTGGCGCTCAGCCGCCTTCGCGTGGCGACGCACGCCGAGACCCGCCGCCCGAGCGGAGCCTCCGCGGACATCGTGTTCGACCAGCAGGACGCGGAGCGCGAGCCGGAGCGCGCAGCCCGGGTCATCGGCGACGAGGTGGTGCAGCTGGTGAACCGCATCCTCTTGCAGGCCCTCGACCGGGAGGCCTCGGACATACACATCGAGCCTGGCGCCGGCGCCGTCCGCGTCCGCTACCGCGTCAGCGGCCTGCTCTCCGACTGGAACGAGCCCATCGCGGCCTCGCTGGCCAAGAGCATCGCCGCGCGGGTCAAGGTGCTGGCAGGGCTGGACATCACCGAGCGCCGCCTGCCACAGGATGGCCGCATCGGGGCGCGCATCGGGCGCCGCGACATCGACCTGCGCGTCTCCACCCTGCCCTCGAGCCGCGGCGAGACCATCGTGATGCGGTTGCTGGAAGCGGCGTCGGTGCTGCGGCCGCTGGAGGAGGTGTTCGTGGAACCCGGCACGCTGGCCGCGGTGCGGCGCAACCTGGACCGGCCCTATGGCGCGGTGGTGGTCGCCGGCCCGACCGGCTCCGGCAAGACGGCCACGCTCTACGCCATGCTGCAGGAGCGCCGGTCCAAGCGACCGGACTCCAACGTGGTCATGGTCGAGGACCCTGTCGAGTACCGCCTCCAGGGCGTGACCCAGGTGCAGGTCAACCAGGTGGTGGGGCTGACCTTCGCTCGCGTGCTGCGCTCCATGCTCCGGCAGGACCCGGACGTGATCATGGTCGGCGAGGTCCGCGACCACGAGACGGCGGAGCTCGCGGTCGAGGCGGCGATGACCGGCCACCTGCTGCTGTCCTCGGTGCACGCCAACGACTCCACCATGGTCGTGCAGCGGCTCGAGAACCTGGGCTGCAATCGCACCCACGTGGCCCAGGCGCTCTCGCTGGTCCTCGTCCAGCGCCTGGCGCGGAGGCTGTGCCAGCGCTGCGCCCAGCCCGAGGCAGTCGCGCCCTTGCTCCTGGAGAGCCTGGTCACGCACGGGCTGGTCGACGCCAGCAAGGGCCCGGTGCTGCTCTGCCGACCGGTCGGCTGCGATTCCTGCGCCCACAGCGGCTTCGCGGGCCGCGTGGCGGTGGTCGAATCGCTGCAGGTCACGGACGAGATCCGCGCCTCGATGATGGCCGGCAGGCCGCTGGCCGACGTGCGGCGCGAGGCCGTGGAGGCACGCCGGCTGGTCACCTTCCAGCGCTACGCCTCGTTCCTGCTGGCGCAGGGATGCATCGGCGCCAGCGACGCTCTGCTGACGGTGGCCAGCTGAAGGCGCGTGGTGGAGGCCGAAGGAAAGGCGACCGGGGGCGAAGCCGGTGCTCCGGCCCCCCTCGCGCTGCGCGGCGTCGTCACCGCGCGCCGGGGCCTGAGCCGCGCGCTCCTCTGGGCGTCGGGGCTGGCTCTGCTCGCGCCGATGGCGATGATCGCCGTGGGCCGGCCCCTCGGCTGGGCCTGGCTCAAGCCCTATGCCCTCGGCGCGCTCGGACACTCCCTCTGGCTCGGTCCACTGCTCGCCATCCTGGCGGCGGTCGCCGCGTGGCCGCGTACGCGGCGGCCGGCCTCCATCCACGTCGGCGCGGTGGACGTGGCGGTCGAGGGCGGCTGGCGGGTGCAGCGATTCGCTCGCGCGCAGATCGAAGGCGGGCTGCTGATCCCGTCTGCCACGCAGCCGCAGGTGGAGCTCTACCTGCGCGGAGGCGACGTGGTGCGCCTGGCGGCCGAGGACGAGGCGGCGGCGACGGCGCTCCTCGACGCGCTCGACATCGGCCCCTCCGAGCGGCGCGTGCGCGTCACGCTGGCCGATCCGATCCGGCGCGCGGCCGCCTCGGCCTTGCGCGCGGCGCTGGTCATCCTCGTCTTCTTCCTGGGCCTGGGATGGTCCGCGAGCGCCTACCGGAGCGCCTACGGGACCGCGCTACCGCCCGCGATCCTGGCGCCGTGGCTGGCGATGGTCGTGGGCACCATCGTCGGCTGGAGCTGGCTGCGGCGCCCGACCGAGGTGGTGGTCGGAGCGGAGGGCGTACGAGTCGTCACCGCTCTCGGTGAGCGGACCATCGCCTACCCATCGATCGAGGACGTGCGCGTCGTCGGCGCACGGCTGGAGCTCGAGGAGCGGGGGGGCGCCGTCACCCGTCTGCAGGGTGGGATGCTCCTCGGCGCGAGCCCGGGACAAGGCGCGTCGCCGCCCATGCTCCTCGGCCTCGCGCGACGGATCCGCGAGGGGATGATCGGCGCGCGCAGTGCGGCCTCGGAGGCGCTCGCCGGGCGCCTCGAACGCGGCGAGCGCTCCCTGCCCGAGTGGCGCGAGGCGCTGGCTCAGCTCTTCGGCGGCGGCGGATACCGGTCGACCTCGCTGGCGCGGGACGTCGCGGAGCACGTGCTGGAGGACGGCGCGGCCGCGGTCGACCGCCGCCTCGGGGCCGCCCTGGCCCTCGCCCAGGGCGGCCCCGAGGACAGGGCGCGGATCCGGATCGCGGCCGAGACGACGACGGACGACAGGCTTCGCATCGCGCTGCTGCGCGTCGCCGACGGCGAGGAGAGCGCCGAGCAGGAGATAGAGGACGCGCTGAGCGATCGGCGCGCCGTGATATCAGGGCCTCCATGAAGACCGGCGGATGCCTGTGCGGGGCGGTTCGTTACGAAGTGAGCAAGCCGCTCACCGCGGTCACCTATTGCCACTGCTCGATGTGCCGCCGCTGGCACGGTCACGTCGGTGCCTACACGGCGGTGGACCACGACGGCTTCCGGCTCTCCGAGGCGCGCGGGCTCGCCTGGCATGCCTCGTCGGACAAGGCGCGACGTGGGTTCTGCCGCGAGTGCGGCTCGAGCGTGCTCTTCGAGGAGAAGGGCGACCCCAAGATGGGCATCTGCGCCGGCACGCTCGAGGAGCCCACCGGCATCCGCGACAAGGCGCACATCTACACCGCCAGCAAGGGCGACTACTACGAGATCCGGGACGATCTTCTGAAGTACGAAGCCTTCAGGTGAAGGCGGTGCTGTCCGGTCGCCGGCGCAGCGACCACCAGGCGACGCCGATGCCGACCACCAGAGCGACGGCGCCGAAGCCGAGGTCATTCTTCGGGTCGGCGCCGTAGAGGAGCACCAGGGAGCCGACCGCGCCGATCACCGGGATGACCGGGCCGCCGGGGATGACGAAGCCGGTCCGCTTCTCGCCGGCGGCGCCGGTCTTGCGGCGCAGCACCGGCACCGCCACGCAGGTGAAGAAGTACTGCAGCACCACGGTGACGTTGGTCATGCCCACCAGGCCGCGGTAGTCGTACAGGGCGCCGAGTACGGCGCTGATGGCGGTGGTGGCCAGGATGGCCACGTGCGGCGTGTGCCAGCGGGGGTGCACCCGCGCCACCGGCCGCGGCAAGAGCCCGTGCGCGGCGATGGCGTGCGCATAGCGCGGTGAGCCGAGCGCGCTGCCGGCGGTGAACCCGCCCATGGACACCAGGCTGCCGACGAGCACGATCACCCCCAGCGTCGGCCCGAGGAAGCGGGAGGCGTCCAGCAGCGGCACCCAGGACACCTCGGCGAGGCGGGGATAGGTCCCGACGAGCAGCGACTGCACGACCACGAAGAGCACCGCCGAGAACAGCAGGGAGCCGACGGTGGCCAGCGGCACGTTGCGGCGCGGATTGGTGGTCTCACCGGCCGCGACCGGGGCCACCTCGAAGCCCTGCAACGGGAAGAGCGCCAGGTAGATCCCCTGGCCCACCCCGGCCACGCCGCGCGGCAGCGCGCCCCCGAGCGGCGCCGGATCGAAGGCCATCACCGCCACGGCGATGAAGCAGAAGATGGCCATCAGCTTGCCGATGACCATGGCGTTCACCAGCCACGCGCCCGGCTTGACGCCGAAGTAGTTCACCGCGCCGAGCGAGCAGATGATCGCCACCACCACCACCTTGTTCAGGGGGTAGGTGCGCACGCCGCAGAGCTCGACGAGCAGGGTGGTGTTCGCCGCCCAGCTGACGAACGTCGACAGCCAGCAGAACCAGCCGACCACGAAGCCCACGTTGCGACCGAACGCCTGGCGCGCGTAGACGTAGGCGCCGCCGGTCTCGTCGGTGTTGCTGGACAGCTCGGCGAAGCACAGCGCCACCGGGAAGAGCAGCAGCGCGCAGAGGCCGAAGGCCAGCGGTGACCAGCCGCCCATCTCGCGCTGCATGTCGTCGGGCAGGGCGAAGACGCCGGAGCCGACGATGGCGTTGATGCCGATGCAGACCGTGTCGAACAGCGTCAGCCGACGCCTGGGGAACGGCGTGGAGATCACGGCCGGATCGGGGGCGGCGGCCGTCATCCCGCGCGATGGTCCGCGCTGCCTCGGTCGGCGGTCAACGTATTTTGCCGCTGCTGCTCCCCCGCGGATGCGCTTCCCGGACCCTTCCCCCACCGGCCGTCGCCTCCGGCCACTGGCGCTGGTGCCGGCTTCCAGCGCCTCGAGTGCTACCCTCCGGCCGTGACCGAGAAGCCCGAGCAGGCGCCGCCGCGCAAGCTCGACCGCTATGCGATCTTCGACGAGATCGCGGCGGGCGGGATGGCCACCGTCCATCTCGGGCGCCTCCTCGGCCCGGTGGGCTTCTCGCGCACCGTGGCCATCAAGCGCATGCATCCGCACCTGGCCACCCAGGCGGACTTCGTGAGCATGTTCCTCGACGAGGCGCGGCTGGCGGCGCGCATCCGCCACCCCAACGTGGTGTCCATCCTCGATGTGGTCTCGGTGCCCGGCGAGCTGGCCCTGGTGATGGAGTTCGTGCAGGGCGAGGGGCTGGACCGCATCCTGCGGGTGCTGCGCGACCGCGGCGAGCGCGTGCCGCCGCCCATCGCCGCGGCCATCGCCGTGGGCATGCTGCACGGGCTGCACGCCGCGCACGACGCCGTCGACGAGAACGCCGAACCCCTGGGCATCGTGCACCGCGACGTGTCGCCGCAGAACGTGCTCGTCGGCCTGGACGGCGTGGCGCGCGTCGTCGACTTCGGCATCGCCAAGGCGCAGGGCCGCGTCTCCACCACGCGCGAGGGGCAGCTCAAGGGCAAGCTGATGTACATGTCGCCGGAGCAGGCGCTGCACGAGGACGTCGATCGCCGCACCGACGTCTTCGCCGCCGGCATCGTGCTCTGGGAGATGCTCGTCGGGCGCCGCCTCTTCGACGGCATCCACGAGGCGGCCATCCTCACCAAGGTGCTCGCCGGCGAGGTGAAGGCGCCGAGCAGCTTCGATCCCGCGCTGGACATCTTCGACCGCGTGGTGCTGCGCGCCCTCTCGCGCCGCATGGACGAGCGCCATCCCAGCGCGCGCGCCATGGTCATCGAGCTGGAGCGGGTGACGCCGCTGGCCACGCCCACCGACGTGGGCATCTGGGTGGAGAAGCTGGTGGGCGGCACCATCGCCCGCCGCACCGCGCGCATGCTGGCGGTGGAGCGCATCCCCATCGATCAGCTGCCGAACCCCTCGGTGCCACCGCCGCCCCCGCCGGCGCAGCAGCCGGACCTGGAAACGATGGTCGAGGGTCGCTCCGGGCGCACCCCACCACCCGGCCCGGCGTCCATCTCCGCCGACGACACCACCGGCGTGCTCGGCCCCAGCGTCGCGTCGCAGGTCTCCAGCATCTCGGTGAGCCGCTCGCACTCCATCCCCGCGCCGCCGGCCCCGAAGCGCGTCTGGTGGCTCACCGCGAGCGCCTCGGCGCTCGCCGGGGGCACGCTGGCGGTCCTCCTCTACCTCTGGAGCAGCGGCGACAGGCCCGACGGCCCACCCGTCTCCGCCGCGGGCTCGGCGAGCACGGTGACGTCTCCGATGCCGCCGCCGTCGGCCAGCGCCGCCGCGGATGCGCCCGCGTCGCCGCTGGTGCCCGTCTCGCCGGACCAGCTGCCCGACGCGCCGGCCGCCGCCTCGGCCACCGCCGCGCCCACGACGAAGGTCGCTCCGCGGCGACCGGCTGGCGTGGCCCGCCCCACGCCGAGCGCCAGGCCCACGGCGGCGCCAGGCAAGCCGACCGACTTCGGATTCTGAGCCGGGGCGTGGTACGCCCTGTGGGTGCGCGTCACGCCCTCCGCGATGGGTGTCTGCCTCGGCGCGCTGCTCTGGTGCGGTGCCGCGCTGGCGCAGCCCTCGGCGCCCGCCCAGGAGCGGGACCTCCCCCGGAGCCCCGATGAGAGCACACGCAACGCCGCGCGCGCGCTGGCCGCCGAGGGCGACGCGCTACTGGCCGGCGGTGACTTCTCGGGGGCCGTCGATCGCTTCTCGCGCGCCTGGAGGCTGGTGCCGGCGCCGACCATCGGCGTGCGCTGGGCGCGCGCCCTGGTGGCCCAGGACCAGCTCATCGCCGCCGAGGAGCGCTACGTGGCCACCGTGCGCACGCCGCTCGGCGAGGACGCGCCGCCGCCGTTCCATACCGCCGTGCAGGAAGCGACCGCCGAGCTGGCCGCGCTGCGCCCTCGCATCCCCCGGCTGACCATCGTGCGCGCGCCCGGCGTGGGCGCGGTGCACCTCGACGGCAAGGATGTCCCCGAGCCGCTGCTCGGCGTTCCGCGGCCGGTCGACCCGGGCGCGCACGAGATCACCGCCGCCAACGCCAGCGCGGTGCGCTTCGAGCTCGACGACGGCGACAGGAAGCGCATCGAGCTCGCGCCGCTGGTCGCCGGCATCGACCCGGACTCCGCCGGCGGCCGGCGCACCGCGGCCTGGGTGGCCTTCGGTGTCGGCGGCGCGGGGCTGGGCGTGGGCCTGGTGGCCGGCGCCATCGCCCTCGGCAAGAAGGGCGATCTCGACGACGCCTGCGGGCAGGACCACGGCTGTCCGGTAGCGAACGAGGGGGACCTCGACGGCTACCGCAGCGCCGGCGTCGTCTCCACCGTCGGCTTCGTGGTCGGCGGCCTCGGCGCCGCCACCGGGGCCCTGATCCTGCTCACTCTCCCGGGCGAGACTGGCCAGCGAGCGGGCAGAGCGCGACCGAGCATCGGAGGCTGGGTAGGAGCCGGACGGGCCGGGCTGACGGGTTCGTTCTGACGCCGCTCGGTCCGAGCGACGTCGTGCACCTCTGTCCCCTTCCGCTCGCGGGTCGTTTCCCGTAGCTCTCACGGAAGCATGCGCTCGGGATCGTTCCCTGCGCAGAGCGAGGTCGGCCACCATGGGTGACGGTTCCCTGGAATTCCTCCGTGGCGGCGGCGAGCTCGGCGCACGGGTGCGCGCCAAGGACTGGTCCCGGACGCCGCTCGGCCCGCCCGATCACTGGCCGCAGAGCCTGAAGACCTGTGTGCGCATCGTCCTCACCTCGCGCCAGCCGATGTTCGTCTGGTGGGGGCCCGAGCTGATCAACATCTACAACGACGCGTACACCAGCATCCTCGGCGGCAAGCACCCCGACGCGCTGGGCTTGCCGGCCCCGGTGGTGTGGAGCGAGATCTGGGGCGCCGTGGCCTCGCGCGCCGAAGCGTGCATGAAGCGCAACGAGGGGACCTACGACGAAGCGCTCCTCCTGATCATGGAGCGCAACGGCTATCCGGAGGAGACGTACTACACCTTCTCGTACAGCCCGGTGCCCGACGAGCAGGGCGCGCCGGGCGGGATCATCTGCGCCAACACCGAGGACACGCTGCGCATGGTGGGCGAGCGCCAGCTGGCCCTGCTGAGCGACCTGGCCAGCCGAGCCAGTGCGGCACGCAGCCGCGGCGACGCATGCGAGCTGTCCGCCGCCAGTCTGTCCCTCGACCCCCAGGACGTGCCCTTCGCGCTGGTCTACATCCTGTCCGACGATCGCCAGCGGCTCAGCCTGTGCAGCAGCACCGGCATCGACGAAGGGCACCCCGCAGCGCCGAGCACCGTCTCTGCCAGCGCCGCGGAGGGCCTCTGGCCGCTGGCGCGGGTCATTGCCTCGGGCCGCGCGGAGGTCGTCGACCTCGCCAACCGCGTCGGTGAGGTGCCGCGCGGCGCATGGGACCGGCCACCCGCGCGCGCCGCCGTGCTGCCCATCGCCGGCACCGCGGGCTCCGGCCAGGTGGGCGCGCTGGTCGTCGGCCTCAACCCGTATCGCCTCTACGACGACGCGTACCGCGGCTTCCTGCAGATGGTCGCCGGCCAGCTCTCGGCGAACATCGCCGCTGCCGATGCCTGGGAGCGGGAGCGCCAGCGCGCCGAGGCGCTGGCCGAGCTCGATCGCGCCAAGACCGCCTTCTTCAGCAACGTCAGCCACGAGTTCCGGACCCCGCTCACGCTCATGCTCGGCCCGCTCGAGGACGTCCTCGCCGAGCCGAGCACGCCGCGGCAGCAGAAGCGCGAGCTGCAGGTCGTGCGCCGCAACGGCCAGCGCCTGCTCAAGCTCGTCAACGCGCTCCTCGATTTCTCGCGCATCGAGGCCGGACGGGCGGAGGCGGTCTTCCGGGCCACCGATCTGTCGGCGCTCACCGCCGACCTGGCCAGCAACTTCCGCAGCGCCATGGAGAGGGCCGGCCTGTCGCTGGTCGTCGACACGCCGCCGCTGCCGGCGCCGGTCTTCGTCGACCACGAGATGTGGGAGAAGATCGTTCTCAACCACCTCTCCAACGCCTTCAAGTTCACGCTCGCCGGCGAGGTCCGCGTGTCGCTGCGCACCGAGGGCGACCGCGCCCTGCTGGAGGTGGCCGACACCGGCACCGGCATCCCGGCCGAGGAGATCCCGCACCTCTTCGAGCGCTTCCACCGCGTGCGCGGAGCGCGCTCGCGCAGCCACGAGGGCACGGGCATCGGGCTGGCGCTGGTGCACGAGCTGACGCGCTTGCACCAGGGCACCGTCGAGGTGGAGAGCCACCTCGGTCGGGGCACCCGCTTCCGCATCCGCCTCCTGCTCGGCGACGCACACCTGCCGCCCGAGCGCATCGGCGCGACGCGCACGCTGGCATCCACCGCCACCGGCTCGGCCGCCTTCGTCGACGAGGCGCTGCGCTGGCTACCGAGCGACACCGAGGTCAGCGCGCCGCACCCCCACCCGGACCCACGTGCGGTGGAGGCCGTGCTCGCGGCCTTGCCGTCGGCGCGCATCCTGCTGGCCGACGACAACGCCGACATGCGCGACTACGTGCAGCGCCTGCTCGGCGACCACTGGCAGGTGCACGCCGTGGCCGACGGCGCTGCGGCGCTGGAGGAGGCCCGCCTCTCACCACCGGACCTGCTGGTCAGCGACCTGATGATGCCCGGCCTGGATGGCCTCCACCTCATCGCCCGGCTGCGCGAGGATCCGCGCACCGCCAACGTGCCGGTCATGCTGCTGTCGGCGCGCGCCGGCGAGGAGGCGGCGGTGGAGGGGCTGCGCTCCGGCGCCGTCGACTACCTGGTCAAGCCCTTCTCGGCGCGCGAGCTGGTGGCGCGGGTGGCCACCCAGGTGGCCATGGAGCGTGCCCGCGCCGCGGAGCGCGCCGCACAGGAGCACCTGCGTGCGCTGTTCGAGCAGGCGCCGCTGGCCGTCTCGCTGATGCGGGGCCCTCGCTTCGTCTACCAGCTCGCCAACGCGCGCTACCAGGAGATGGTGGGCCGCCAGAACATCGTCGGCCGCGGCATCCACGAGGTGTTCGCCGAGCTGCCCGAAGACGCCCCCGTCTTCCAGATGCTGCGGCACGTGCTGGCCACCGGCGAGCCGTTCAGCGCCAGCGAGTACCACGTCCGCCTCCAGCGGCGCGGGGTGATGGAAGACGTCTACTTCCTCTTCACGTGCCAGCCGATCCGATACGGCTCCGCGGGGACCTTGCCCACCGGAGCTGGCGGCGCATCGGACACCCTCCTCACCGTGGCCGTGGACGTCACCGAGCAGGTGGTCATGCGTCGGCGCCTCGAGGTCTCCGCCGACCGCGAGCGCGCCGCGCGCAGGGAGGCCGAGGAGGCCAGCCGCCTCAAGGACGAGTTCCTGGCCACCGTCTCGCACGAGCTGCGCACGCCGCTCAACGCCATCGTCGGCTGGTCGGCCATGCTCCGCGACCCGGGCGCCGACGGCGCGCTGGTGACCCGGGGGCTCAGCGTCATCGATCGCAGCGCACGCGCGCAGGCGCAGATCATCGAGGACATCCTCGACGTCTCGCGGATCATCACCGGCAAGATGGTGCTCGACGCCCAGGCCTTCGACCTGGCCGTGGTGGTGCAGGAGGCGATCGAGTCCGTGGCCCACGCCGCCGCAGCCAAGAAGATCAAGGTCGAGTTGAAGATAGAGGGCGCCACCTCGATGGTCGGCGATGCCGGCCGCATCCGGCAGGTCTCCTGGAACCTGCTCACCACCGCGGTGCGCTGCACCGACCGCGGTGGAACCGTGACGGTCACCGTGGGCGGCCGCGGCTCGCACCTCTTCCTGGCCGTGGCCGACACCGGCCGCGGCATCGACCCTGGTTTCCTTCCGCACGTGTGGGAGCGCTTCCGTCAGGCAGATGGATCGACGACGCGCATGCAAGGCGGGCTCGGGCTGGGCCTGGCCATCGTGCGCCACGTGGTGGAGCTGCACGGCGGCACGGTCGACGCGAAGAGCGCCGGCCTGGGGCGCGGCGCCACCTTCCGTGTCGTGCTCCCGGTGCTGCCCGATGGCAGCCCGGTCTCCGCTGCGCCGCAGGTCGCGCCGCCGCCCTCGGCAGACAGGCTGGAGGTGGAGCTCGCCGGCAAGCGCATCTTGGTCGTCGACGACGAGGAGGACAGCCGCGACCTGGTGGCGGCCATCCTCGAGGCCGCGGGGGCGACCACCGCGACCGCCGCCGGCGCGGCCGCGGCGCTGGAGGCGCTCGGCGCGCAGACGTTCGACGTGCTGGTGTCGGACATCGCCATGCCGCTCCGTGACGGCTACGAGCTCATCGCCGACGTGCGGGCAGCGCCAGAGACCCAGCGCATCCCGGCCGTGGCCCTCACCGCCTATGCGCGCGGCGAGGACCAGAGCCGCGCCGTCGCCGCCGGCTTCCAGCGCCACGTGGCCAAGCCGGTGCAGCCGGCGGCGCTGGTGCGCGCCATCGCCGAGGTGCTGGCGGAGCGCTCTTCGACCTAGCCGCTAGTCGCTAGTGGTGGGGCGCATGGCGCCGCGGAAGATCTCGGTGTTCACCGGCCGCGTCGCGGGGATGCGGCGCTCGTAGACGAACTCCGGGAGCTGGGTCAACGGGTCGACGGTGGTCGAGGTCGGGAACCACTGATCCGCGCCGGCGGATGGAGTGATGAGCTTCTGCTCGGCGAAGACCCCGTCGTCCCCCCAGACGAAGTAGATGCGCGCGTCCGGGTCATCGAAGCGGTGGAAGACGATGATCGGGCGCCCGTGCGCGTCGACGGCGATCGACGATTCGGCCTCGCGCACGTCGCCGGTCGAGGTCAGGTTCTGGCCGGGGCCCGTGACCACGCCGTCCTCGGTGCGGACGTAGAAGATGTCGTTGCAGTCCGTCTCGTCGGGGATGCACTCGGCGTCACCGGACCACGCCACGTGCACCTCCTTGCCGTTGGGATCGAGGGCCAGATGGGGGTCGGCGAGGAAGCCGCTGCCGGGGCCGTCGATGGTCTGCGACTGCCAGCTGCCGCTGCGATCGGTGGCCAGGACGATCGCGTCCGCGGTGCCGTCGCCGCAGTCGGCGACGACCCACAGGTTGCCCGCGTCGTCGAAGAGCGCGTCCGGCGCCTCGCAGGAACCGCTGGCGACGTTCAGCTCGGGCGCCTGGGCCACCCCGTCGTCGTCGAAGCGCACCACGCGCACCTGGGCATCGCTGAAGTCATTGGGCAAGTACGACAGGTAGGCCAGGGCCAGCTTGCCGTCGCGCGAGACGGCCAGGGACGGCTCGTAGTCGTTGCGCGTCATCGGACGCTTGGTGCTGGCAGTGATGTCCGCCGGCTGCAGCCAGGCGTCGCCCTGATGGCGGGCGACGTAGATGTCGTCGAAGCCGTCGACGTCGCGGCTGAATGCCACGTAGACCGTGTCGCCGAAGGCGGCGATGTCGGGATCGGCCACCTGCTCGCCGGCGAAGTCGGTGACCTGGCCGCCCGACCAGCCCCCGCCGTCGTCGCGCTGGTTGGCCCAGACGGCCTGCTCGCTCAGGTCCTCGTCGTCCGGCTCGGACCAGGCCGCCCAGCGGCGCCCGTTGGCGATGACCAGCACGCCGTCGTGGCTGATGGTCGCCGGCGTGTTCGAGGCGTTCTCCAGGTCCCAGACCGCCTTGGAGAGGTCGGGCTTCGGCTTGGCGCCACCGCCGCCGCCGCCACCGCCGGATGCGGCGCCCCCGCCCGCGGCGCCGTCACCGCCCGCTCCTGCCGCCGTGTCCAGGAAGTAGTCGTCGCCGAGCAGCGAGGTGCACCCCAGACTGCCGGCGAAGAGGCCCGCCAGAGCGCCGAGGGTGAAGCGAGAGGAGAAGCAATGGCAAGCACGCACGATGACCCGGGCAGCGTATCGCCGTGCGCGGGCGCTGACGAGCCTCGACAAGGCTTCCCGACCCGCCTCCGACCCGCCTCCGACGAGGGCGCGCGCGGCGCGAACGCCTTGCGCCGCCGCCGCCGCCGCGTGACCGTGGTCGTTCGACCATGGGCCGGACCTTCGCCATCGGTGACATCCACGGAGACGAGGAGGCGTTGCGTCTCCTGCTCGGGCGTCTGCCGGAGCTCTTCGCCGACGACACGCTGGTCTTCGTGGGCGACTACCTCGATCGCGGCCCGCGCTCGGCGGCGGTGATCGAGATCCTGCGTCGCCTGCCCGACGAGGTGCCCGCCCAGGTGGTGTGCCTGCGCGGCAACCACGAGGATGCCTGGCTGCGGATCATCGACCAGGGGTGGACGGAGTTCATCCTCCCCCGCAACAACGGCTGCCTGGAGACGCTGCGCTCCTACCAGGGCAGGCCCCCGCCGGGCGAGGACATGCCCAGCCGCGCGGACATCGACGCCATGACCGCCGGCGCGTTCCTGCCCGCCGACGTGGTGGCGTGGATGCGCGCGCTGCCGCACTGGTTCGAGGACGAGCACGCCATCTACGTGCACGCCGGCATCCCCAAGGACGAAAGCGGCCAGTTCGCGCACCCGCGCGACGTCGAGCCGAAGCTCGCGCTCCTGTGGTGTCGCGACAAGGACTTCTTCCTCAACTACCAGGGCAAGCTGGTGGTCTTCGGGCACACGGCCACCGAGGCGCTGCCGCCGGAGCTGTCCTCGTACACGCCCGAGGACCCGACCGACATGTGGGCCGGGCCATTCACCGTCGGCCTCGACACCGGCTGCGGCAAGGGCGGCTTCCTGACCGCGCTGGAGCTGCCAGCGATGCGCGTCTACGAGTCGCGCCCGCCGCGCGACGCGTAGACGCCCGCGCCGCGACGGCAGGCGCACCTGCAGACCACGATGCCGCGGCCGTCAGTCCTCGTTCAGCACGCGCACGGTGACCGGCTTGTGCAGGGCGACGCCGCGCTGGCGGATCTCGGCATGCACCTCGACCTCGCCGTCCCAGCGATCCGCGGGGCCGGCAGTGCCTCCCTGACTCAGCCGGTAGAGCAGGGCGGTGACCCGACACTGGCCGAGCGCCGCGTTCCACGTGGCCTGGGCAGTGACCTCCTCCTCGGCGTCGAGGTCGTACAGAGGATAGTACTGGCCACACCCGTTCCCGCAGGGAGAGCAGCCGTTGGCCAGGCAGACGTGGTGGCGGTACGTGCCGCGCAGCTTCAGGTACGCGTCGTAGCTCCTGCAGGCGCACTGCGAGACACCGAGCAGTGTCTTGCTGACGCTGATCGTTTCCCAGTTGGACTCGCCGGGCACGACGTCGACCACGAACTTGCTCGGGCACTCGACGTCCCCGTAGCTGCTGGCGGAGACGTAGTAGACGGGGTCGTCATCGACGATCACCGTGGCGTCCGCGCCATCCTGCAGGCCGCACTGGTTCCACGGCGCATCGTTGGCCACGCAGCAGTTGGTGCCGCCGCATGTCTTGCCGGGCCCGCAGGCGGGATTGCAGGACGGAGCCTGAGCCTCGAGCTCCGGGTCGTCGATGAGCGGCGCCTCGCTCTCCGCCTCTCCTCCGAAGCAACCGGCGAAGAGACCGCCGGCGCCCACGAGGGCAATGACAGCGAGTGGTCTGGCGATCGCGTTCCTGGTCTTCATCGTTCTTCCTCCACCGAGCCCTCGAGCGCGTGGGCTGGCCCGGACGCTCGCCCCCGAGCAAGAACCCGGCCGCGAAGCAGGGCCGCGCCGACGCGTCTCCCCTGGCCGAAGTGGCCGCGTTCCGCCGGTGATCTGCCGCTCGGCCGCGGCAACACTTGCCTCGCGAAGCAAGCCTTGCGCAGCCATGGCCGCGTCCGGCGGGGTCGCGGGCCCACCGTCGCCCCTCCTCTCCGGCTTCCCCCGGGTCGGCCGCGGAACTAGAGCTGCCCGCGCCGCATGAGCATCGTCGCCGCCCACGACCTGACCAAGGCCTTCGGCACCCGCAGCGTGCTCGACGGCGTGACGCTGACCATCGAGCCGGGCGAGCGGGTCGGCCTGGTCGGCGGCAACGGCTCGGGCAAGAGCACGCTGGCCCGAATCCTCGCCGGGCTCGACACGCCCGACGGCGGCACCGTCTCGCGCCGGCGCGAGGCCCCCATCGGCTACCTCCAGCAGGATCCGCGCTTCGACGGCGAGCTGTCGGCGCGCGAGGTGGTGCTCGCCGGGCTGGGCGAGTGGAGCGTCGCCAAGTCACGCCACGACCAGGCCAGCCTCGCCCTGGCCGGCGCCAGCGGAGGCCAGCTGGCCACGCTCCTCGAAGCGCAGGAGAACGCCGCCGCCGACGTGGAGCGTCTCGGTGGCTGGGATCGCGAACACCAGGCCCTGGCCATGCTCGGCGCCGTCGGCGTGAGCCGTCCCGACGCGCCGTTCGCCACGCTGAGCGGCGGCGACAGGCGGCGCGTGGCGCTGGCGCGCGTGCTGGTGGCGCGACCGGCGCTGGCCATCCTCGACGAGCCGAGCAACCACCTCGACCTCGAGTCGCTGGAGTGGCTCGAGGGGTACCTGCGCGACGACCACCCCGGCGCGGTGCTGCTGGTGACCCACGACCGCTGGCTGCTCGACGGCGTGGTGACGCGCACCTTGGAGATGGCCCAGGGCAAGCTCTACTCGTACGAGGGCGGTTACCAGGACTACCTCGAGGAGAAGCTGACCCGCGAGGACCACGAGGCGCGCACCGAGCAGAACCGGCAGAACTTCCTGCGCCGCGAGGTGGAGTGGCTGCGCCGCCAGCCCAAGGCGCGCAGCACCAAGCAGAAGGCGCGCATCGATCGCGCCCAGGTGGCGCTCTCCCAGCTGGCCCCGAAGCAGGACCGCACCGCGAAGCTGGCCATGGACAGCGTGCGCGGCGGGCGCCACGCGCTGGAGGTCAGGGCGCTGCGCGTGGTCGTGGGCGGGCGCACGCTGGTCTCCGGGCTGGACCTCATCGTCGCGCCCGGCGAGCGCCTCGGCGTGGTCGGCCGCAACGGCACCGGCAAGACCTCGCTCTTGCGGGTCATCAAGGGCGAGCTCGCCCCCGCCGCCGGCACCGTCGTCCTCGGGCGCGGCACGCGCCTGTCGTACTTCGACCAGCACCGCGCCGACCTCGACGACGCGGCGAGCATCTTCGACAACGTGGCCCAGAACCGGGCGCGGGTGGAGCTCGGCGGCGAGTCCATCGAGGTGCGCAGCTACCTGGAGCGCTACCTCTTCGACCCCCACCGGCAGCGACAGCCGGTGGGGTCACTGTCCGGCGGCGAGCGCGCCCGGGTGGCGCTGGCCAAGCTGCTCAGCGAGCCGGCCAGCCTGGTGCTGCTCGACGAGCCGACCAACGACCTCGACGTGCCCACCCTCACCGTCCTCGAGCAGGTGCTCGTCGACTTCCGCGGCGCGGTGGTGGTGGTCACCCACGATCGCTGGTTCCTCGATCGCGTGGCCACCGGGGTCATCGCCTTCGAGGGCCAGGGCAAGGTGGTGCGCTACGCCGGCGGGTACTCGTCGTTCCGGCAGCAGCAAGCGGCGGCGGCGGCCGCGACGGCCGGAGCGACCGCGCGCAAGGCGGCGCGCAGCGAGGCGCCCGCAACGGCAGCGCCGGCTGCGCTCCCCGCCCCGGCGGCCGTCGCCAAGGCGCTGAGCTGGGCGGAGAAGCGCGAGCTCGAGGGCCTGCTGGAGAAGATCGAGCAGGCGGAGAGCGCCGCGGCTGCGCTGGAGACCGAGCTCGCCGATCCGACGCTCTATGCCTCGCGCGGAGACGCCGTGCCCAGGCTGACCGCCAAGCTGAAGGAAGCGCGCAGCGAGGCCGAGCGACTCACCGCCCGGTGGGAAGAGCTGGAGATGCGAAACGCCGCGAAGTGAGATCACTTCGCGGCGTTGGAGACGGCGCTGAGCGCGGCAGAAGCCGCCGCGGGCAAGCCGCCGTTAGACGCGAGAGCGCCGGCGGCGCACCAGCGACAGCACCGAGAGCAGGATGACGGCACCGAGCACCGCCCATGCGACCTCGATGGAGTGGCCCTCGATCTTCACGGCAAGGAGCGAGGGCAGACCCACACCGCGCGCCACCCAGGTGCCGATGACCGCGCCCAGAAAGCCGACGATGGCGGAGGCGAGGAAGCCACCAGGGCTGTAGCCGACGAGCATCTCGGCGATGAGCCCACAGATGGCACCGACCACGAGGAGCAGCAGGAATCCGATGATGGTCATGCGGCGCGGCTGTGCAGCGGGCGTGCCAGCCGGGCGAGGCGCTTCCGAGCGAGCGGTGCACACCCGCGTCCGCCCGGTGTCTCCGCCCCGCACGGACGCGCAGGGACACCTCACCGGCGGGCGGTTACGTCTCGCCGCTCCCCAGCCAGCGCGAAAGCCACCCCATCACCTCGCCGTACCCGTGGAGAGAACTCTGCGGCTTCGGGATCCAGCGGTTCTCGTCCGGGTCGTAGACGAGGCGCGCGTCCACGCCGCGCCCCTCGAACACGCCGTAGAACATGCGCGGACGCTACGTCTTCGGGTGGCGCACCACCAAAACCGAGCGCTCCGCGTGGTTGACCACCTTGGCCGCGGTGGTGCCGAGGATGACGTCGAGGCCACCGTAGCCATGCGAGCCGAGGACGATCAGGTCGGCGCCCTCCTCCTCGGCGGCGCGACAGATGGCTTGCCAGGCGGTGCCGATGTGCACGCTCACCTTGCCCAGCAGCCCGGCCGGCACCTTCGTCGACCACTCCACCAGATCGTGCTCGGCGTGGTTCTCGAGCATCTGGGGCACGTTATCGGGCGTCTCCTCCATCGCCTCGCGCTGCAGCTCGCTGGCCGGCGGCATGCCCACGGCGCGAAAGAGGGAGAGCTTGGCGGAGTACCGATGGGCGAGGTCCACGGCCACCGCCAGGACGCCGGGGGCGCGCGGTGAGGCGTCGAGGGCGACGAGGATCTTCTGGAACGAGACGGTCATAGCCGCATCATGACCCGAGATCGGTCCCGGGCGCTGCCCTGTCGACCGCGCGCGTGAATCCCCCACGCCGTTCGCCACCGCGGTGGCTGTGCGGCCGGCCGTCGCGATACGCTGCGCTGGCCGTGTCCGCCTCGACCGCCCGACCCCGCACCGAGCCGGCCACCACCGCGAGCGCGCTGCGTGAGCTGGTGGCCAAGGCCGCCGCCGCAGGCAGCGGCGATCCGCCCTGGAGCGAGCTGCTCGTCGCGATCGGCACGGCCACCGGCAGCGACACGGCGCGCCTCTGGTTGCTGGACGACCTCTCCCCGGGGGAGTGCCAGCTGACCTCGCCGCCGCGCACCCCGAGACCGCCCGCGCACGCGCCGGGAGACCGAGCGCGCGCGCGCCATCGCCAGCCCGGCCGTCGCCGACATCCTGCGCGCCAGCGAGGCGCGGGCCCACGACGCCCGCCGTGGCGGCGACCTGGTGCGCGGCTTCGCCGAGGCTGCCTCGGCGCCATTGCTCGCGGGTGGGGTGGCGCTCGGCGCGCTGGTGGTGGGACGCGGGCGTGGCGGCTACGCCCTCGACGAGGTGGAGGCGCTGGCCGACAGCGCCGCCACGCTGGCCCTGCTCGCGGACAACACCCGGCTATGCCGCGAGGCGCGGCGCAGGGCGCACGACATCCTGCTCCTCAACGAGCTCGGAGACCTCATCTCCGGCGGCCACGGCCTGCCCGCCATCCTGGCCGCAGGCGTGCGCCAGCTCGCACACATCGTCGATGTCTCCAGCGTCTTTCTGCTGCTCCTCGACGACCACGGCACGTTCCTGCGCACCGCCGCCGGCACCGTGGACGGCGCGCCGGCCCCGCAGGTCGCGCTGCCCCTCGATTCTCCGTCCGCGGCCACCTCCGCCTTCCATCAGCGGCGCCCGGTGAAGATCACCGACCCGCTGCCGGCGCCCAGCGCCGGCGACGCCGCGTACCGCGAGGTGCTCGCGGTCCCCCTCCTGGCCCGGGGCAACTCCCTGGGCGTGGTGCTGCTAGGGAGCAGCGGCGTTCCAGCGCGCTTCAGCGAGGCGGAGATCGAGCGCTGCGTGGCGGTGGCCAACCAGCTCGCCGCGGCCGTGGCGCACGCGCGCATCTTCGAGGAGGAGCGGCAGCGGGTGCGCGACCTGTCGCTGCTCTCGGCGCTGGCCCGCGCCGTGGCCGGCACGCTCGACGAGCGCGTCCTGCTGGGGCAGTGCCTGCGGCACATCTGCAGCGCCATGGGCTTCGACCTGTGCGCGGTGCACGTGTGTGACCACGACACCGGGCTACTCGTCGCCCGCGCCCCCTTGCTCCCCACCCCCTCACGCATCGGCCCGCTGCAGGTGCCGGGGCTGGCGGAGCGGGCGGCGCTGCGCTTGGCGCCAGTGATCGAGCAGCACGAGGACGCGGTGGGCACCATGCACGTCTGCGCGGTGCCGCTGCGCGCCGGCGCCGGACCCGTCGGCGTGCTCGCCGTCGGGCGCCGCACACCGCCGGTGAGCGAGGCCGAGGTGGCCACCCTGGCCGCGGTCGGTCCGGAGATCGCCATCGGCCTGGAGAACTGCCGCCTCTTCGCGGAGGCCCGGGTGCGGGTCGACCAGCTGCGCCTGCTGCTCGAGGTGGGGCGCGTCATCACCGCCTCGCTGGACCTGGCGACCATCCTCGACACCTCGGCCGAGAGCCTGACGCGCATCATCGACGCCTCGAACACCTTCATCCTCTTGCTCGACTCGGACAAGCGCCGCCTGGAGGGCGTGGCCGCCTCCAACCCGGCCTACCGCGACTACGTCCGCTCGGTGCGCATCCCGCTGGAGTCCACCTCGCTGGCGGCGCGCTGCGTGTGCACCCGGACGACCTTGACCATCCGCGACACCGCGGCCAGCAACGAGGTGCACCAGGCGCTGGTCAGCAGGTTCGGCGAGAAGAGCCTGCTGGCGCTGCCGCTCATGGTGCGCGGCGAGCCCATCGGGGCCATGGTCATCGACGACACCCGCGCCATCCGGGACTGGACGGCGAGCGAGATCGAGCGCGCCGAGCTGGTCGTCAACCAGATCGCCGTCGCCGTCTCCAACGCCCGCCTCTTCGAGGAGATCACCCGGAGCTACGGCGACCTGCAGCGCGCCCAGGAGGAGCTGGTCGAGCGCGAGCGGCTGGCGGCGCTGGGCGAGCTGGCCGCGGTCATGGCCCACGAGGTCCGCAATCCGCTGGGCGTGATCTTCAACTCCCTCGGCACGCTGGAGAAGATCCTGCGACCCACCGGCGATGCGGCCATGCTCCTGTCCATCGTCCGCGAGGAGGCCGATCGCCTGAACCACCTCGTCGGGGACCTGCTCGACTTCGCCAAGCCCAAGCGCCCGGCCCTCTCCGCCGAGCCGCTGCAGGCGGTGCTCGAGGGCGCCCTGGAGGCGGCCGCCAGCGACCCGGGAGGCGCCGAGGTCACCATCCGCACCGAGTTCGGCTCGCTGCCGCTGGTCCACCTCGACGCGCGCATGATGCGCCGCGCCTTCCTCAACCTGGCGGTCAACGGCATGCAGGCCATGGGCGGCGCCGGCGTGCTCACCGTGCGCGCGTGCACCGAGAACGACGGCGAGCGCGAGCTGGTCCGCATCGACATCTCCGACACCGGCCCGGGCATCGCGCCCGACGTCGCCTCGCGGATGTTCCTGCCCTTCGTGACCACCAAGGCGTCCGGGACGGGGCTGGGCCTGGCGGTCGTCAAGAGCATCGTCGACGCGCACCAGGGCGAGCTGACGGTGGACTCGGCCCCCGGCGCCGGCACGGTGTTCACCGTGCGGTTGCCGGTGGTCTCCGAGCGCTTCAGCCAGTACCCGTAGCCGGCCAACCGTCGTCCGTCCGCCGTGCCGCCGCGCATGGACATTGACCCCAACCGGCCTTTTGATACGCCGGCAGGCTTGGCGACCCCCGACATCCCGACGACGAACGACGGACCGCTGGCGCGCCGGCTGCCTCGGCTCGACCAGCGCCGCAGCGGCGTGCTCCTGCACCCCACCTCGCTGCCCGGCCCCTACGGCAGCGGCGACATCGGCCCGGAGGCGCACCGATTCGCGGAGCGCACGCCGCCGCCGGGCAGAGCTGGTGGCAGATGCTGCCCATCGGGCCGCTCGGCTACGGCAACTCACCCTACAGCGCGCAGTCGGCCTTCGCCGGCAACACCCTGCTGGTGAGCCCCGATGCGCTGGTCGAGCAGGGCCTGCTGCGCGCCCACGGTCTGCCCGCGCCGCTCTCCGGCGACGGCGGCCGCGTGGACTACGCGCGCGCCCGTGAGGTGCGCGAGGGGCTGCTACGCCAGGCCTTCGCGGCCTTCACGTCCAGCGGCGAGCCGGCGGCGCGACGCATGGAAAGCTTCCGCGACGCGCAGGCGTCCTGGTTGGCCGACTACGCGCTCTACCGCGCCCTCAAGCGCGCACACGGCGAGCAGCCGTGGCCGAGCTGGGAGGCGCCGCTGCGTGATCGCAAGAAGCGCGCGCTGGAGCAGGCGCGGCAGGACCTGGCCGACGAGATCGCCTTCGAGGAGTTCGCGCAGCTCATGTTCGCCGAGCAATGGCGGGCGCTGCGCGACCACACCGCCGGGCGCGGTCTCGGGCTCATCGGCGACGTGCCCATCTTCGTGGCCCACGACAGCGCCGACGTCTGGCAGCACCAGGAGCTGTTCCGCCTCGACGACCAGGGGCGCCCCACGGTGGTGGCGGGTGTGCCGCCCGATTACTTCAGCAAGACCGGGCAGCTGTGGGGCAACCCGCTCTACCGCTGGGGCCGGATGAAGAAGACCGGCTTCTCGTTCTGGGTGGAGCGCATCGGCGCCACCCTGGAGCAGTTCGACGCCATCCGCCTCGATCACTTCATCGGCTTCCACCGCAACTGGCAGATCCCCGCCGACGCGGCCACCGCGCAGACCGGGGAGTTCGCCAGGGGCCCGGGCGCCGCCCTCTTCAAGGCCCTCGAGAAGCGCTACGGCGAGCTGCCGCTCATCGCCGAGGACCTGGGTGTGGTCACGCCGGAGGTGAAGAAGCTGCGCGACCGCTTCGGGCTGCCTGGCATCCGTATCCTGCAGTTCGCCTTCGGCGACGACCCCTCGGCGCCCGACTTCCTGCCCCATTCCTACCCGCGCCGCGCCGTGGTCTATACCGGCACCCACGACAACGACACCACCGTGGGCTGGTTCTCGGAGCAGTGCGGCAGTGGCAGCACGCGCAGCGAGGCGCAGATCGAGATCGAGCGCCTCCACGCCATGAGCTATCTGGACAGCGACGGCAGCGACATCCACTGGGACATGATCCGCATGGCCTGGCTGTCGGTCGCCGACCTGGCCATCGTGCCTTTGCAAGACTTGCTCGGCCTGGGCAGCGAGGCGCGCATGAATCTGCCCGGCACGGCGTCGGGGAACTGGGAGTGGCGCCTGCCCCCCGACGCCCCCGACGAGGAAGTGCTGACCCGTCTGGGCGCGCTGACCGCCACCTACGATCGCGCACCGGACGACGGCGAGGAGAGCGGGCAATGAGGCGCAAGGCGAGCCGGGCCATCGGCGACGAGCTGCACTGGTATCGCGACGCCATCATCTACGAGGCGCGCGTGCGCTCGTTCTACGACAAGAACGGCGACGGCATCGGCGACTTCCAGGGCCTGGCCGACAAGCTGGGCTACCTGCAGGACCTGGGGGTCACCGCCATCTGGCTCCTGCCGTTCTACCCCTCCCCGCTCAAGGACGACGGCTACGACATCTCCGACTACACCGACGTCCACCCCGACGTCGGCACGCTCGCCGACTTCAAGGTCTTCCTCGACGAGGCGCACCGCCGCGGCCTGCGGGTCATCACCGAGCTGGTCCTCAACCACACCTCCGACCAGCACGCCTGGTTCCAGCGCGCTCGCCTGGCAGCGCCGGGCACGCCGGAGCGCGACTTCTACGTCTGGAGCGACACCCCGGAGCGGTACACGGACGCGCGTATCATCTTCAAGGACTTCGAGCCCTCGAACTGGTCCTGGGACCCCAAGGCCAAGGCCTACTTCTGGCACCGCTTCTACGCGCACCAGCCCGATCTGAACTTCGAGAACCCGGCCGTGCACCAGGCGCTGCTGGAGGTCGTCGACCAGTGGTTCGAGCTGGGCATCGATGGCCTGCGCCTCGACGCCGTGCCCTACCTCTACGAGGAGGAGGGCTCGAACTGCGAGAACCTACCGCGCACCCACGCCTTCCTGCGCACGCTGCGCGCCCACGTCGACAAGCGCTTCGCCAACCGCCTGCTCCTCGCCGAGGCCAACCAGTGGCCGGAGGACGCGGTGGCCTACTTCGGCGCCGGCGACGAGTGCCACATGTGCTTCCACTTCCCGATCATGCCGCGGCTCTTCATGTCCATCCACATGGAGGACCGCTTCCCGATCATCGACATCCTCGCCCAGACGCCGGCCATCCCCGAGGGCTGCCAGTGGGCGATCTTCCTGCGCAACCACGACGAGCTCACCCTGGAGATGGTGACCGATGAGGAGCGCGACTACATGTACAGCGCCTACGCGCACGAGCAGACGATGCGCATCAACCTCGGCATCCGGCGCCGCCTGGCCCCGCTGGTGGGCAGCGATCGGCGCAAGCTGGAGCTGATGAACGGGCTGCTCTTCTCGCTGCCCGGCACGCCCGTCCTCTACTACGGCGACGAGATCGGCATGGGGGACAACCATTACCTGGGTGACCGCAACGGCGTGCGCACGCCCATGCAGTGGAGCGCCGACCGCAACGCCGGCTTCTCCATGGCCAACCCGCAGCGCCTCATCCTGCCGATCATCATCGACCCCGACTACCACTACGAGTCGATCAACGTCGAAGCCCAGCAGAACAACCCGAGCTCTCTGCTCTGGTGGACGAAGCGTCTCATCGCCCTGCGCAAGCGGTACAAGGCCTTCGGCCGCGGCAGCTTCGAGGTGCTCTTCCCGCAGAACTCCTCGGTGCTGGCCTTCGTGCGCGGCCACGGCGACGAGGCGATCCTGGTCGTCGCCAACCTCTCGCGCCACGCGCAGTACGTGCAGCTCGACCTCTCGCGCTGGAAGGGGCAGACGCCGGTGGAGCTCTCCGGCCGCACCCGCTTCCCGGCCATCGAGGACGCGCCCTACCTGCTGACGCTCGGCGGCCACGCCTTCTACTGGATGTCCATCGAGCCGCCGAAGCACGCGGTCACCGTGGAGTCCTGGCAGCCGCCGACCATCGAGGTAGCCGCGTGGGAGCCGGCGCTCGGTGAAGACGGGCGGGGCCTGCTCGAGGAGCTCCTGCCCAGCTGGCTCCCGACGCGACCGTGGTTCAGGGCCGCTGGCCGGATCATCGCCAAGGCCGCCGTGGTGGAGACGGCGCCGATCACCGGAGGTGCGGTGGCGGTGGAGCTGGTGGTGGCCGAGGTGACGTTCACCAACGGCGAGTCGGCGCGCTACCTGGTGCCGGTCGGCCTGGCCCCCGGCGAGCGCGCCGGCGAGGTGTTGATGCGCTCGCCCCACGCGGTGATGGCCATGGTGCGCGTCGCCCCGGAGGGGCCGGACACGCTGGGCGAGACGGGCGCGCGACGCTCGGCGCCCGACGCCGGCGCGCTCCTCTACGACGCCACCCTCGACCCGCCCTCGGCGGCGCCGCTGCTGCACGCCTTCGCGGAGCGCCTGCAGTGGCGCGGCAAGGCGGCGGAGTTCGCGGCCACCTTGACGGGCAGCCTGCCGCCGCTGCTCGCCGACGCCCCGGCGCCTCGGGTCGAGCGCGCCGACTCGCAGCGTCCCGCCATCATCTTCGGCGACACCATGGTCCTCAAGGTGCAGCGCCAGCTCGACGAGGGGACCAGCCAGGACCTGGAGATCAAGCGCTTCTTCTCCGAGCACGTGCCCGATGCCCAGCCGGCGGCGCTGCTCGGCGCCCTGGAGCAGCGCGCCATCGGCGCGCGGGGGCCAGCGGTGACCCTGGCCACGCTGGAGCGCTTCGTCCCCAACGAGGGCGACGCCTGGGGCCACGCGCGCGCCGAGGTCTCGCGCTACTTCGAGCGTGTGCTGGCCAGCGGCGAGCCGGCCCCGCCGCTGCCGCCTGGCGCGGGCGCCGCCGACCTGG
>JBBJMR010000525.1:0-3397 GCA_037720395.1 Polyangiaceae bacterium | reverse complement strand
CTTCATCTGGTCGGCGAGGCCCATCGGGAAGCCGGTGAGCGGGTCGACGCGCTCCACCAGGATGGCGTGCTGGTGCACGCGGTCGTCGCGCTTCAGGCCCTGGATGGCCACCACGTCGCCGGCGCGGACGTCGTCCGCTTGCGCTGCGAGCAGCTCGAAGAAGCGCGTGCGCTCGCGAAAGGCCACGCGCTCCGGGCCGTGGAACCGGCGGACCTCGAAGAGCTCCGGCAGCTCCTCGGCGTGATCGCCGAAGGCGAGGACGCCGCGGTGGTTTGCGAAGCCGGCCTCGCCGAACCGCAGCGAGCCCGCGGAGCGTCCGGGCGCCTCGCCCCGGGGGCGGAACCAGCTCCCGGAAGCGCGCTCGAAGGTGTCGACCACGAAGTCCACGCAGACCTGCGGCGGGGTGGCGCGGCCGCCGGCGTCGAAGACCGGATAGCTGGTCTCGTCGACACGGAAGCCGGTGCGCCCCGACAGGTATGCGCTCATCCACACCGGACGCAGCTCGCCATCGCGGTCCGGCGCCGTCTCGCCCTCGGGCCGCTCGAAGCGCAGCGCCTCGCGCAGCTGGGCGCCGACCACCCCGCGGACGCGTGCCAGCGCGGCGCGCCGGGTGGCGCCGGTGGCGCGCCAGGCTTCGACGACCGCCCGGCGGCTGGCGTCCGCGTCCACGCAGGCCAAGCGCAGCGACGCGCCGTGATCGCCGCGCTGCAGCACGGCGTCGACCCACCCGGCGCCGCCGCCGGTCTCGTCGCCGAAGCGCAGCGCCGCCACCAGCGTGCTGTCGGCGCGGTGCTGGATGCGTGCGCGATCGAAGCCCAGCTCGTCGGCCAGCGCGGCGAGGTCGCGGTGCAGCGGCGTGTCCAGCGCATGGCGCGCCTGCGCCACGCGGTCGCCGAAGAGCAGGTCTGCCGCCGTGCCGGCCAGCGGCCCATCCAGGTAGCGGTAGGTGGTCTCCTTGCCGCGCGTGACCCGCTCCAGCTCGCGCGTCTCGCCGGCGCGTTCCAGCCAGATGCGCCCGAGCTCGGCCCCGAACAGATCCGCCAGGCGCGCGTGGCTGACCCAGGCGAAGGCGTCGAGCGGGTCCTCGGTGAAGAGGTAGCCCTCGCGCAGCGCCAGCGCGCGAAGCACCGCCGGCGCGCCCTTGTGGCGCTTGACGGCATCCATCACCCGGCGGCCCGGCTTCCCGGCGTCGAAGATCGTCCGCGCGGCGCGGGTGGCGGCGTCGAGCTCGGCGTCCGCCACCACCGACGGCTCGCGCACGAAGACCATCGGCTCGCCGCGCGCGCGCCCGAGCACCTCCAGTTGCGCCGCCTCGAAGCGAGGGGCGCCGGGCAACGATGGCGTGGCCGCCACCTGGTCGATGCGCGCCCGACATGCGGGAGCGCCGACGACGTGACCGGCCAGCGCGCCGCCGCTGCCGAGTGCGCTGCCGCCGCCGAGTGCGCCGCCGCCGCCCGCGCTGGCCGTCGTCCGCGGGCAGCGCCGACCCCGCGCTCCCGGCCTGGCCTCCGTCGGCGCCGGCGGCCCTGGCGGGCGGCGGTGCTGCCGTCTGCGCAGCCGAGGCCGAGGCAGCCGCCGGCGGCAGCGAGGACCAGGGCGAGCAGCGAGCGGCGCATGTCGATGGAAATGCTCGCCGCGCGGGGCGCATTCCCCCACGCTGCGCGCGCCCACCCGCAGCGCGCGCAGAGCGCGGCAGCGCACCCACGCTCGGCGGGCGCCCCGCATTCCCACCATGCCCGAGCCGACGCCTCCCGCCCGTGCGCCCGGCCCGGAGCCGCACGCCTCGCCGGATGGTTCCCCGGGCACCGTCTCGCCCGCCGGCTCCCGCGCCCACGCCTCGCCGGACGCCTCCTCGGTCCACGCCCGCGCGCTGGCGCTGCGCGTCTACTACTTCTGCTCGTTCTCCATGCTCGGCGCCTACCTGCCGTACTTCCCGAGCTGGCTGGAGGCCCAGGGCGTGGACGGCTTGGCCATCGGCGTCATCGCCTCGGCCATGCCGGCGATGAACGTCCTCGGTCCGCCGGCCTTCGGCGCGCTCGCCGATCGTCTCGGCCTGCGCGGCGGTATCCTGCGCCTGAGCTGCGCCGGTGCTCTGGTCGGCTTCGCCGCCATCACCGCGCTCTCGCGCGACGCGGCGCTGCCCTTCGCGGCGCTGCTGGTGCTGGTGTCCTTCTTCGCCTTCTTCCGCTCGCCGATGGTGCTCCTGGCCGACGTGGTGGCCCTGGAGCTCGCCGATGTCACGCGGGCCCCGAGCTACGGAGCGCTGCGCCTCTGGGGCTCGATCGGCTTCCTGGTCACCGCGGCGGCGGTGGGCCGCTGGATCGATCCGCGCACGCTGCTTCTTCCGGCGGCGGTGGCCGTGCTGCTCGCCGCGGCGCTGGTGGCCGCGTTCTTCCTGCCCTCGCGGGTGGCTCTGCCGGCGCCGCCCGCACCGGGCGAGGTGCGGGCGCTCCTCTCCGCGCGCGGCTTCCAGCTCTTCCTGCTGGCCGCGTTCCTCGGTCAGGGTGCGCAGTCCGTCTACGACCTCTGCTTCTCGCGCCACCTGCGCGATCTCGGCGCCGGCGGCACCCTGGTCGGCGCGGCGTGGGCGGTCGGCGTCGCCGCCGAGGTCGCCCTCCTCGCCGGCTCGGCGAGGTTGCTGTCGCGCTTCGGTGCGCCGCGCTTGCTGGTGGTGGCCTTCGCCGGCGCCGCGGTGAGATGGCTGCTCATCGCCGCGCTGCGCTCGCCGTGGCTACTGCTCCTGCTGCAGCCGCTGCACGCTCTGTCGTTCGCGCTGATGTGGGTGGCGTCGCTGGGCCTGGTCAAGGCCCACGCCGGGCCGCGGGCGCTGGCGTCCGCGCAGGGCGTGGCTACCGCCAGCGCCGCCGCGGGCATGGTGCTGGCAATGCCGCTCTGGGGCGCGCTCTACCGGCACGGCGGCGGCGCGCTGGCCTTCGGCACCGCCGCCGCCTTCTCCCTGGCCGCTGCACTGGTAGCGCTGCGTCTCCCCGCAACGCGCCCGGCCGTCGCCGCTCGCTGACGCGCGCGCGGCGTCACGCCTTCGCCGACGCGCGCGCAGTGTCACGCCGTCACCGACTCACGCCGTTCGCGCCGTTCACGCCGTCACCGGCGCACGCGCCTCACTCGCCGCAGCCGAAGTGCTCGCCGGTGGTTCCGCCACCCGTGCCCGGCTCCTCGTCGACGCCGCAGTGATCCATGGGATCGCCGCCCGCCTCACCAGAGATGCCCACGCACTGATGGTCGAGGCAGAAGACGCGCACGTCGGGCGGGATGCAGTCGTTGCAGTCCGCCTCGCAGTACGGCCACGCCGCCTTGGCCGCCGCGGCGCTCGAGGCCTGGCCGACCTGCGCCTGGCTCAGGCACCCGTTGAGGACCACGCAGCAGTCGGCGTTCTTGG
>JBBJMR010000240.1:0-13679 GCA_037720395.1 Polyangiaceae bacterium | reverse complement strand
CGCTGTGGGTGGTTCCGGGATGCCTGGTGTGGCTGGCCTGGAAGCCTCCCCCGCCCTACGAAGCGCGATGATTCGAAGAGCGATCTTCGGCGCGGCGCTGGTCGCGGATCCGGGGCCTTCGCCGCGGTTTTCGCCGGGGTCGTCGCTGCCGCTCGCGGTCAGCACCGAGCACGCCGCCGGTCCCGAGGTCAGGCCAGCTGGCCGGCGAGCTCCGTCGCCCCGATGGTCCGCGCGACATCGGCCGGGGTGCTGCCCGCCGGAATCATCCCGTCGAGGTGTCGGTAGTCTTTGGTCGTCACCGCGGTGCGATCCGCGCCGGCCCCGAGTAACAGCTCGACGACGCCCGCGTCTCCTGTGGTGGTCCCGGACCAATAGACCGCCCAGTGCAATGGTGACCACCCGTCTCGCGGGTCGGTGCCGCGGCGCGGATCCGCTCCGTATCGGAGAAGCAGCGCGATGGTCTCGCAGACGTGCTCGCTCGGGTAGGAGTTGGCAGCCATCGCCAGCGGCGTCGTGCCAATCGTCAGCGGTGCATCGGGCTCGGCGCCGGCTTCGAGCAGGAGGCGCACGATCTCGACATGCTTTTTGCCCGAGCGCTTGGCGGCCTCGTGCAGCGGGGTATGGTCGTAGCCGGCCTTGCACCGGGAGTTCTTGTCGGCACCGCCAGCGAGCAACGCCTTGACCGCCTTGGACGCGCCGGCGAGCGCAGCGCAGCGGAGCGGAGTATAGAGCTCGTCGTCGCACACGGTGCCGTCGACGTCGGCGCCCGCGGCAAGGAGGAGGTCGATCATCTCGACGTCATCGTGATCAGCCGCCATCGCGAGCGCCGTTCGCCCGCCAAAGGCAACGACCCCGCGCTTGCCCTCGACGTCCTTGAGGGTCCTCACCGAGAGGTCAACCTTGTGTTCGATGAGCTCCTCGAGGAGGATCGGCTCGCCCCGCAAGATGGCGAGATGGATCGCACACAGGCCCGCTGGGTTCGGCGCGTCGAGGGCGTCACCGGCAGCGATGGCTTCGCGGATGCCACGGCAGCCTCCACTCTTGACCGCCTCGTGGAGGGCGCTCTCGACCGCCTTGGCCTTGACCGCCTTGGCCGGCTTCTTCGTCCCCTTGGTCTTCGGTTTCGTAGCGATGGGAAGCCTCCCGAAAACCCGATTCGCGCCGGAACCTATCGGGAGGCCGAGCAGCGGTCAAGAGTAGGTCGAGGAGTCGAGGGTGGGCCCTGGCAGTGACGGCTCGATGGAGGACCTTCGATCGCGGCGGGAAGCGCTGGTGCGCGAGCACATGGCCACCGAGGAGCGGCGCGACTTCGACGCGACGGTGAAGACTTTCCGAGCTCCGCGCTACGAGATCGTCCCCACCGGCGACGTCTACGACGGCGCCGCGCCGGTGAAGGCGATGCTCGAGGAGACGTCGTCAACCACCCGGTGGTGGTGGCAGGCGCGCTCCTCGGCGACCTGCGCCGCCGCGGCCGCTGAGCCGTGCCTCAACCCATGCGCACCACCATCTCACCGTCCCGATAGACGGTGAGCGAGCCGTCGTCCGAGATGGCGATGCCCACATTCCGGCAGCCAGCAGTGGCGCGAGCGACCGCGGCGTGCCGCGTTCCGTGTCCGGCGCTGCGGTCGCCTTCGATCGATTGGATGAAGCACCCCACCCCGGTCAGACAGAGATCGGAGTCGAGGAGCGCAACGCCGTCCGGATTCAGCACGGAGAGCCATGCGGAATCGACGGCGACGGAGAACCCGTGACGCATGGTGCGCAGCACGGTAGCCCGCGCGGGCCGCTCGCCGATGATCACGCCACCGCCGCGTCCGCTGCTGGCGCGGCTGAGCAGGGAGAGGACCACGCCGAGCACGGCCTGGCGTGAGGCCTCGATCACTACGGCCTCGACGGTGGCTACCGCCAGCGCCAGCTCGTCGCGCGGATCGCGAAGGCGCATGCTCCCCTGCTCGACATCGGCGATGTGGACGAGCGCGCCATCACGCATGGTGCCGTAGATCGCGAAACGCCGGTGATCGACGACCTGGATCCAGAGCAGGTCGACCTGGCTGGCGTCGACGTCATTCACCTGCCCGCTCTGCAGATAGTCGACGGCCACCGGCGTGGAGCGCACCAGCAATCCGTGCACATGCATGTCCTTGCGCAGAAGGAGGAACGAGCGCATGCCATCAGCCATCACCAGGTCTTGCTTGGAGGTCAGCACGGCGGCCAGCGGCACGGGCTCCGCGAAGGCGGCCACCTCCTCGGCCGCTCGGGGTGTCGGGCCGTGACCGCCCAGAGCATCGAGCACCAGGCCGGTCTGCAGGTGGCCGCCCTCGTACGTCGAGCCCGGGACGCGGCGAATCCACTGCTCGAGTGCCTTGGCGGGATGGAACGTATCGTGGAAGGCGCGATAGCCGGGATCCGCGGCGCCGCTGGGCGCCGGCTCGTCGAGGAAGCGACGCAGGAAGGCGAGCGTCGTCCACTCCTCGAGCGAGAGCACCATCATCTCGAAGGCGCGGTGCCGCTCCTCCTCGGAGATGCGCAGATCGCGGCTCGTCTCGACCACGGCCAAAGCGGCGGCCAACGCCCCGTGTAGCGCGTCGGCGAAGAGGGCCGCGGCGGCGTTGGGCCGGCAGTCGTTGCAGCCCCGCACGGTGAGGAGATCGAGTGACCCGGGGAAGAGACTCCGCGTACCAGCGTCGATATCTGGGTGCGGCCGGACCACACGGCGAGCGAAGTCTCTGTCGCTTGGATGGCACGCAGCTCGACCGCGCCCAGCGAGAAACCGAAGGCCAGCCGGAGGACCCTGCCGGCTTCCTCGACCAGGGAGCGCTGCGCTCGGCGGTAGCTGCGTTGCGCCGGGGACGCCTCCCCGGCGTCGGGCCAGAGGCGCAAGAGAGCTGCGGCGAGCTCGGATGCGTCGTGGAACAGCTCGCTACGGCTGGGCGCGTCTTGCATGGAGTTGATCGCCGCTCCTGCCAGCATATCTGCGTTCTCGCGACGCCGTGACCCGATCCCGCGGCCACAGCGCAAAGCCGTGCCAGGTAACCCGCGGGTCGGAATGTCGGTGCAGCGCTCGGGGAGCTACCTGCCGTCGATGATCGGCGTCTCGCTGTGGGTGGTTCCGGGATGCCTGGTGTGGCTGGCCTGGAAGCCTCCCCCGCCGGACCAAGCTCAGCCGACGACGACCTCGTAGTCCTCGATGGTGGTGTTGGCCAGCATCTCGTCAGCCATCCGCGTCAGGCGCTGCTTCAGCTCCTCGCCGGCGACCGCGCCGTCGATGTCGATCTCGATGAGCTTGCCGATGCGCACCTCGCGCACGCCGGCGAAGCCCATCGTCGACAGCTGTCGCTTCACCGCGTCGCCCTGCGGATCGAGCACCTCGCGCTTCAAGCGCACCAGCACCGTGGCCTTCACTTGCCGTCGCCTTTCGCATCGAGGCTCCGCCGGAGACCTCGCTCCTGGCCGAGCCCGACGTTCCTGGGGATGCGCTGGGCAGGGTCCTCGAGGTCGGGGACGAACTCTTCACCGGTGATCGTCTCGTAGGCCTCGATGTAGCGGCGCGCCGCCTCGACGCGCACCTCGTCGGGGATCTCGGGGATGGGACCGTCGCCCTTGAACCCCTGCCCCGCCAGCCAGCGGCGCACGTACTCCTTGTCGAAGGACTCCGGCTCCTGGCCGGCGCCGAAGCGCTCGTCGTAGCTCTTCTGGAACCAGAAGCGCGACGAGTCCGGGGTGTGGATCTCGTCGATGACCACGATCTTGCCTTCCTTGTCCTTGCCGAACTCGTACTTGGTGTCGACGAGGATGAGGCCGTGCTCGGCGCACCACTTCTGGCCGTACTCGAAGAGGGCGTGCGCCATGCGCGCTGCGGCGTCGAAGTCCTCGGCGGAGATCTGGCCCATGGCCAGGATCTCCTCGCGCGAGGCGGAGACATCGTGGTCGCCGATGGCCGCCTTGGTGCTCGGCGTCAGGATGGGCGCGGGCAGGCGCTGGTTCTTGCGCAGGCCGTCGGGCAGGCGGTGGCCGCAGAAGTCGCGCTTGCCCTGGCTGTAGTGCGTCCAGATGCTGGTCGAGGTCACGCCGGTCACGTAGGCGCGCATGACCATCTCCACCGGCAGCAGCGTGCACTCCCGCGCCTCGAGGACGTTGGGGTCGGGCACGCGCAGCACGTGGTTGGGCGCGATGTGCGCCGTCTTGTCGAACCAGAAGGAGGCGATGCGGTTCAGCACCTGGCCCTTGAGCGGCAAGGTGCCCAGCACGCGGTCGAAGGCGCTGATGCGGTCGGTGACCACGATGAAGCGGCGCCCATCGGCGGTGGAGTAGTTGTCCCGGACCTTGCCCTGGTACTTCGTCCCGAGGGCATCGAGAGAGGTCGCCGAGAGGGTGTGCGGAAGTGCGCGGCGGATGAGCTCGGGATCCATGGGGCGCCGACGCTAGCCGCGTGCCCGGGCCGAGGCAACCGCCCCCGCGCTCAGCGATCGGTGGGCCGCGGCTCGTCCGGGCAGCAGAAGAGATGGTCGGCCACCAGCAGCTCGCACCGATCGCGCTGCGGGTGGTCCGGCCGGTAGTCGGTGCGGTTCTCGGCGGGGTAGAAGTACGCCCGCGGCTTCTGCGGGTCCTTGCACTGCGCGTCGCGGCTCGCGTCGCGCTCGCGGTGCTTCGGCCCGGCCTGGCCACCGCCGCGGCAGGCCCCGGCGGCGCTGCCGACGGCGAGCGCGAGCACGCAGAGCGCGGCCGGCCAAGCCCACCGGACCCTCACGAAACGGGCGACGTAGAGGCGTTGCGATGTCGGGGCTGGTGACATGGGAGGCATTCGTTCTTACGCGTGGGGGACGGCGCGTCGACAGGAACGGCGACGCCGCACCTGCCCGCATCGGGCGGTGGGCTCAGCCGGCTCGAGCAGCACGAGGTGTGGGGGCCAAACTTGCTTCGGTGGGGCCTCTGACGAGGCAGAGGGCCACCGGGCCCCCTGCCGGGACTAATAGTGCGGCTTGGTGCGGCGCGCCTCGCGGCGGTCGCCCTCGCGCGCCTTGTCCTTGCCCTTGCGCCCGCGGCGGCGGTCGCGGGCCGCGCCCTCCTCGTTGCCCTTGATGGAGGCCAGTGGCCACAGGGTGTGCTCGATCTCCGCCAGGCCGGCGGCGACGACGGCGCCGATGACCTCGCTGGCGCTCTTGTAGCACTGCGACGACTCGTCGATCGGCACGCGCCCGTCGAGGTTCACCAGGATGCCGTCTCGGCGGTACTGCTCGTCGACCTTCTGCTGGTCGAGCTGGCGCATGGCGTCGCCACGCGACATGCGCCGCCCGGCTCCATGGTTCACCGAGTAGCCGCTCTTCGCCGCCCCCGGCAGCGGCCTCAGGATGTAGCTGTGGTCGCGGTTGCTGCCGGGGATGAGCACCGGGTGCCCGGTGTGCTGCCAGGGCGTGCCCACCAGCGCCGGGTGGCCGGCGGGGAAGGCGCGCGTCGCGCCCTTGCGGTGCACCCACACCTTGCCGTGGTCCGGGTGCGTCTCGGCCTGCACCAGGTTGTGGCTGATCTCGTAGACCAGCTCCAGGTCCTCGCCGAACACCTGCCGGAAGGCCGCGGCGATCTCCTCGAAGATCACCAGGCGGTTGAGGATGGCGTAGTTGCCGCCGGCGGCGACGGCGCCGAGGTACTGCTCGAAGTGCTTCGACTCCGGGGTGAAGTAGCCGAGGTCGATGTCGGTGACCTCGGGGCGCTCGGCGCGCGCCATCTCGAAGTAGTTGGTGGCCAGGCCGTGCCCGAAGCCGCGGCTGCCGGTGTGCACCTGCACGAACAGCGTGCCCGTCTCCTCGCCGCGCTGCAGCTCGATGAAATGGTTGCCGCCGCCCAGCGTGCCGAGCTGGTCCATGCCGCGCTCGGGCCTGCCCTTGCCACCCCAGGGCACCTGCCAGTCGTCGGCGACGGGGATGCGGTGCCGCTCGGCGTGCCCACGATCGAAGGTCGCCCCGTAGGCCTCGACGTAGTGCTCGGCGCCGCCGCGCACCAGGTCCTCGAAGGCGCGCTTGCCGAGCCCGCCGAGCTTCTTGCTCTTGCCGCCGGCGCCCACGCTCACCCGGTCGAGCACGGCGCGGTTGAAGGCCAGCTTGCGGTCCGGGGTGGCGAGCTCGGCCGGGACCTTGCTCTTCGCGCTCATCATGCCGCAGCCGATGTCGAAACCGACCGGCCCCATGGCCACCGCGCCCTCGTGGCGATCGGTGAGGATGACGCAGCCGACGGGGACGCCGTAGCCGTAGTGGACGTCGGGCGTCACCGCGACCAGCTTCACGCCGGGGAAGCGGGTGGCGTTGACGATCTGGCGGTAGAGGGTGGGCTCGGCCTCGGTGAGCAGCTTCTCCGTCAGGAACAGGCGCACCGGCACGTCGCCGACGTCGGCCGTCTCCAGCCGGAAGTAGCCGTCCGGTGACCAGCTGGCGCGACGCTTCCAGTCGCCTTCGTGGATGAGGGGCTTGGCGGCCATGCGTCAGTCTACGACGGGCGGGCGGGGCCGCTTTGGACACGCGGCACCGCGGGGTCCGTGCGGTTTCGGGGATTTCGATGCCGGACGCGCGCGGCAGGGCGCGGCCGATCTCGTGGCGCGCGACGGGACGCCGGGCGATCAGCGCAGACCGTGCTCCTGCTCTTCCAGGGACTTGCTGGCGTCGCACTGCGCCTCGCACGTGTCCTGCTGGCGGGCACAGTCGGCCTTGGCCGCGCCGGGAGGGGACTCGGCCAGGCACTTCTCGTACTGGGAGCCGCAGCCGCAGTCGGTGTCGCACCCTGCGCAGAGCAGGGCGCCGAGCGCCACGTGGGCCAGCACCAGCAAAGGGATCCGCGAAACCATTGCGCCTCATCCTAGCTCGCCCGCCGAGCCCGGGGCGGCCGCGAGCAATCTCTCGTCGCCTGTCACCTTTCCGCGACCCCGGGCGTGGTGCCGCCGGAGGGCCGAACAATGAACGGTAACGACGTGGTGGTGGGCGGTGGTCTGGCCGGGCTGTCGGCGGCGCTGCGCCTGGCGCGGGCCGGACGGCGGGTGGTGCTGCTGGAGCGCTCCCACGCCATCGGAGGGCGCGCCGTGACCCGGGACTGCGGGGGATACCTGTTCAACCTCGGACCCCACGCCATCTATCCCGATGCCGCCGCGCTGCTCGCGGAGCTCGGCATCGCCTTCCGCGGCGCGCCGCCGCCGGCGCGCGGGCACGCCCTCGACGGGGGACGCCTGCACACCCTGCCGGCCGGGTTCGAGACCTTGTTGACGACGGGTCTGCTCGGTCTGCCGGAAAAGCTGGAAGTGGCCAGGCTTCTTGCCTCGCTGCCCCGCCTCGATGCATCGCGCTTCGACGGCACCTCGGTCCGCGACTGGTCGGAGAGCGCGCTGTCCGGGGCGCGAGCGCGTCGCTTCGCCGAGACCCTGCTGCGCATCGCCAGCTACACCGAGGCCCCGACCCGCCTCAGCGCGGGCTACGCGCTCGCGCAGCTGCAATCGGTGCTCGCCGACGGCGTGCGCTACCTCGACGGCGGCTGGCAGACGCTCGTCGATGGTCTGCGCGACGCCGCCGAGGTCGCCGGAGTGCGCATCATCGCCGGCAGCGGCGCCGAAGGCATCGACCACCGCGACGGGCGGGTGCACGCGGTGCGGCTGCGCGATGGCGACTCCATCCCCGCCAGCGCCGTCATCCTGGCCACCGGGCCCGACGTGGCTGCGCGCCTGACAGGGCAGCACACCGCGCTGGCGCGCTTCGCGGCCGGCGCCACCCCGGTGCGCGCGGCCAGCCTGGAGATCGCGCTCTCCGCGCTGCCGCGCCCGGAGCGCTCGGCGGCCTTCGGGATCGACCGGCCCCTGTACTTCTCGGTGCACTCCACCGTGGCCGCGGTCGCACCGCCAGGCGGCGCGCTCATCCATGCCGCGGCGTATCTCGATCCGGATGTGCCACTCGACGGCGACGCGACGCGCGCCGAGCTCGAGGCGCTCGTCGATCGGCTGCAGCCGGGGTGGCGCGAGCGGCTGGTCGACGTGCGCTGGCTGCCGTCGCTGACGGTGATGCACGCCCTGCCGACCGCGGAGCAGCGAGGCCTCGGGGCGCGCTCCGAGACGCGCGTCGCCGAGCGGCCCGGCGTGTACCTGGCCGGCGACTGGGTGGGGCGCGAGGGCACCTCGCCGGGGCGGCGCTGGCCAGCGCCAGGCGCGCGGCCTGTGCGCTGTGCGCCGACGCCGGCGGCGCCAGCGCGCGCACGGGCGAGGAGGCCACGGCCGCTTGAGCACCCATCGACCGCGTGCGAGCCTTCCGGCGCACGCCGTGGAGCCCTCGCCCTCACCCAGCGTCGACCAGCTGTCGCGCGAGCACCGGCGCTTCCTCTGGGGCCTGTGCTACCGGATGTCCGGCAGCGCCGCGGACGCCGACGACCTGGTGCAGGACACGCTCCTCCGCGCCATGGAGCGCCCGCCGGAGCGCGGCGACGAGCCGATGCGGCCCTGGCTCACCCGGGTGGCGATGAACCTCTGCCGCGACCACCTCCGTCGTCGCAAGCGGCGCGGCTACGTCGGGCCCTGGCTGCCCTCGCCCGTCGAGCTCGCCGAGGACGAGCCGCCGGCCTGGGAGGTGGCCGGCGAAGGCGGCACCGAGGGACGCTAAGACCTCCTGGAGAGCGTGTCCTACGCGTTCCTGCTGGCGCTGGAGGCCCTCGGCCCGCAGCAGCGCGCCGTCCTGCTGCTGCGCGATGTCCTGGACTACTCGGTGCGCGAGACGGCGGCGGCGCTGGGGCTCTCCGAGGTCAACGTCAAGACCAGCCACCACCGCGCGCGCAGGGCAATGGCCAGCTACGACACGCGCGGGCAACGCCCGTCCGGCGAGCTCGAGGCGCGCACCCGCGCCGCGCTGGAGCGCTTCCTGACCAGCCTGATGCTCGACGACGTGCCGGGTATGGAGGCGGCGCTGGCCGAGTCGGTGCGTGCGCTCAGCGATGGCGCCGGCGAGTTCCACGCGGCGCGCGTGCCGCTGGTCGGCCGCGCCCTCGTCATTCGCTTCTTCCGCAAGCTCGTCGCGCGCCGCGGCGTCGGCCGCTCCGAGCTGCGGCTGCTCAACGGCATGCCGGCGGTGATCACCGAGTTCCCACCCGGCAACCCGCACGAGGGGCCGCGGGTGGTGACGCGCGTGGAGATCGACGCCGACGGGCGCATCACCGAGATCCACGCCGTGCTCGCCACCCGCAAGCTGCACGCGGTGCGCTTCTGGGACACCGAGCCGGCCCGGTAGCAGGGCGCCGCCTGGGGTACGCTGCGCCGCATGCCGGCCGGCTCCTCGATCGTGTTCCTGTTCGACGTCGACAACACGCTGCTCGACAACGACCGGGTGACCGCCGACCTGCGCCGCTTCCTCGAAGGCGCGGTCGGCGCCCAGCGCAGCCAGCGCTACTGGGCGATCTTCGAGCAGCTGCGCAAGGAGCTCGGCTACGCCGACTACCTCGGCGCCATCCAGCGCTATCGCCAGGAGCACCCCGAGGACTCGCACATCCTCAGCATGTCCACCCACTTCATCGACTACCCCTTCGCCAACCGCCTCTTGCCGGGCTCGCTCGACGTGCTCGATCACGTGCGCGCCTGGGGGCGCCCGGTGATCCTCACCGACGGCGATGCCGTCTTCCAGCCGCGCAAGCTGCAGCGCTCCGGCCTGCAGGAGGCGGTGGAGAGCCACATCCTCATCTACATCCACAAGGAGGAGCAGCTCGACGACGTGGAGCGCCGCTACCCGGCCGATCACTACGTGCTGGTCGACGACAAGGTCCGCATCCTGGCCGCGGTGAAGAACGTCTGGCGCGACCGCGTGACCACGGTCTTCGTGCGCCAGGGGCACTACGCGCTCGACGCGCGCGAGCTGGAGAAGTACCCGGCCGCCGACGTCACCGTGGAGCGCATCGGCGACCTGGCCGGCCCGGCGCTCGACGCCCTGCTCGGCGCCCTTCCGGCGCTCAGCGGTGACAGCAGCCGCTGAGGGAGGCGTGCGCCGGCCGCAGCCTCAGGGCGAGCACTCGCCGAGCGCGTCGGTGAGCGTGCCGTCCTCGTCGTCCGGCAGCTCGGACACCGCGCCGATGTCGTCGCCGGCACAAGCGCCGCGCTTGCAGGTCTGCTCCGCGGGGCAATCGACGTCCAGGCAGTCGGCGCACAGCGGCAGCGGCAGCTGGTAGTTGCCGCGGTTGAAGCGCAGCTCCGCCGAGCGGCGCAGCCGCGGCGTGCCCTCGTGGTAGCCGATGACGGTGACGGTGATCGGCTTCACCGACGACAGCTGCTGATCCGGCGAGTCGTTGTTCGGGTTCTCGTTGCCGATGACGAAGCTGTCGGGCAGCGCGGCGAGGACCGACGCGTCCCAGCTCTCGCTGAGCACGGTCACACCCGAGCGCTCCACGGTGAGCGAGAAGGCGTCGAGCTCGGCGGGGACCTCGGCGTCGGTGTCGACGACGACGCGCAGCGTGTCCCAGACCGGCGCCTCCTCCTCGCAGCCAGCCAGGCCTGCGGCGAGGAGCATCATCGCCAGCATGTGCGACGCGGCGCGTGCATGCCTCACCATCGGAACCCCGCCCCCGAAAGCGTTCCCGAGCCCAGCCCCCCTTCCGGGACCGGGCCGCGCTGCGGCTCCTGCTTGTTCGACTGCACGATGACCCCGGCGACCACGACGCCGATCAGCGCCGCCAGGCCGACGCCGATGCCGACATAGCCCCAGGTGCCGAGACCGGTCCCTCCCGCCGGCGGCGGCGCGCTCGGCGTATCGGGGGGGGTCCATGCTTCCGGGTCGGTGCGCGTCAGCCCGCCCGGCGCCGCCCTTCCGCTGTCCTCGCCGGTCGACGCCCCCGGAGCAGCGCCCGGGGCGCCAGGCTCGGAAGCCCCCACCGGCGGCTCGCCCGTCGTGTCCGGCGGCGCTCCGCCCGGGTCGACCACCCCGGGCACGGCGGCCTCCGCCGGGTCGGGCGCCGGCTTGCGCGCGAGGCGCACCAGCGAGACGCGCACCAGCGCGCTGCAGTTCGGCGGCGGCCCCTGCTCGTCGGCCTGGGCCACGCGGCACTCGCCGATGGACCCGGCGCGGTTGATGACCTCGCGGCTCGCGGTGTGGCCACCGCGCATGCCTGCACCCTGCACATCGACGCCAGCCGACGCGGCGGTGGAGCCACCGGCGCTGATCTCGAACGCGCCGGCGATCAGCGCGGAGACGTAATGCGTCGCCTCCGCGCAGGCCTCGGAGGCCTCGATGGTTACCGTGTCGCGGTCCAGCGCGTAGGCGCCGACGACGGCCATCTCCACCTGGAGCCGCCCGGCCTGCTCCAGCTTGCCGGAGAGCGAAGCGACCCCGAGCGGCAGCTCGGCGGCGAGCTGGTCCCGGTCGCGGATCACCAGGCTGTCGCGGTGCACGCTGGTGCCCGCGTAGGTATAGCTGCCCTCGGCGTGGCAGCGCGGCAGCACCTCCAGCGTGGAGCCGTCGTAGCGCACCGCCACCAGCCCGCGCCGCGCCTCGGCCTCGAGCTCGGCGCGCGCCGCCGCCGGCGACGCCACGATGAGCGGCTGCAGGGGGTCGCGGCGCACGCGCGACTTGGCCTGCTGGTCGGGCTGGTACTCGGGGACGCGCGGCTCGAGCGGCCCCGGGGTCGACCCGCAGGCGACGACCAGCGAGCAGAGCGCCACCGCGAACAGCGGCACGGGGGAAGCGAGGCGAAGGATCGGCAACGATGGAAACATGGGTCTCGGCCAGCGGACTGCGACCGCCGGATTGATGCTGCCCGGAAGCGATGCGCGGCGCCGGGCCACCGCCGCGTCGTCATACGCGGTCCGGGCGGTCGATTCACCCCGTGATCGTCGGGTCGCGACGCGTACGCCCCAACGCAGCGCGTGCCGTCGGTGTGGTGTGCCGTCCACACCCGCGACGAAGATCGCCTCCGCCTGGAATAGCATCCGCGGATCCCGGTTCCCACGCGGTGGGCGCCTCGTCCGAGCGGATCGCGGAGCGAGGCGTGCCGGCGGGCGATGCCTCCGCGACGGGAGGGCGTGGTCGCGCGCGCGCGTACGCGATGCTCCTCGCCGGCAGCCTGGCAGCCGGGATCCTGGGTGCGGTCTTCGATCAGGTCACCGTCACGCTCTCGCCCGAGTACTTCGTCATCGGCAAGGGCCTGGACGCGGCAACCGGTCTGCGCGCGCAGGCGGCCTGGCTGGGGTTCCGCGCCGCGCTCCCGCTGGGCGCGCTGATCACCGGAGTCGGGCTCTGGCGCGCGTGCACATCGAGGCGGTTCTCCTGGCAGCGGTGGCTGAGCTCCATCGCCGGCGTGTTCGCGGCTGCCCTGCTGCCCTGCGCGATGCTGGTCGCCGCGCTCGATCCCTTCGATGTCCGCGCCATCCACCCGCCGGACGGCGCTGGAACGGGCACGCGCTTCCTGCTGACCTGGGGCCTGCACCTCGGCGCCTACCTCGGCGTGGCCCTGGGCATCGCTGTCGCCCTGCGCAGCTCGCGGAACTAGACTGGCGGCGTCATGCGCACCGTGACCGCCACCCGCTACGTCCTGCCGATGAAGCAGGGCGGCTCGGTGCCGGCGCTGGTGGAGGCCGACGACCTCGGCCTGTACATCGTCAAGCTGCGCGGGGCGGCGCAGGGCAAGAAGGCGCTGGTGGCCGAGCTGGTCGCCGGGGAGATCGGCCGCGCGCTCGGGCTACGGGTGCCCGAGCTGGTGCTGGTCGACGTCGATCGCGCACTGTCCCAGTCCGAGCCGGACCCGGAGATCGCCGAGCCGCTGGAGAAGAGCGCGGGGGGGAACCTCGGCCTCGACTACCTGCCCGGAAGCGTGACGTTCGACCCGCTCGCGGGTCCGCCCGCCGACGCCGCCACCGCCTCGCTCGTCGTGCTCTTCGACGCCTTCACCATGAACGTCGACCGCACCCCCCGGAACACGAACATCCTCCTCTGGCACCGGCAGCACTGGCTCATCGATCACGGCGCCGCGCTCTACGTGCATCACGGCTGGCCGGAGGGCCACCCGCTGGCCAGCAGCGCCGACACCTTTCCGGAGATCGCGCAGCACGTGCTCTTGCCGCGCACCGAGGAGATCGACGCCGCAGCGGCCGTCCTCGAGGCGCGCCTCGACGCCGCGCTGCTGTCGCGCATCGTCGCCGACCTCCCCGACGACTGGCTGGGCGAGGCCGGCCAGGCGCCCGCCGAGGATCGCGATCTGTACCGGCGCTGGCTGGAGGCACGCATGACGCACCTGCCGGCGCTGGTCGCGGAGGTGAAGCGTGCCCGCGCGTAGCGCCTTCGACTACGCGCTGGTGCGCGTGGTACCGCGCGTGGAGCGCGAGGAGTTCGTCAACGTGGGCGTCGTCGTCTTCTGTCACGCCCAGGATCTGCTGGCCGCCCGCGTCGAGCTCGCCGAGGCGCGGCTGTGCGCGCTGCACCCCGGCGTCGACCTCGACCTGGTGCGCCGCTACCTGGACGTCATCCCGCGCCTGTGCCGCGGCGGCGACGACGCCGGGCCCATCGGCAAGATGCCCATCCGCGAGCGCTGGCACTGGCTGACGGCGCCGAGCAGCACCATCATCCAGACCTCGGCTGCGCACGTCGGCCTCAGCGACGCCCCCGAGGCCGAGCTGGCGCGCCTCTTCACCGAGCTCGTCGCCTGCCCAGCGAAGCGCGCCGCCGGGGACTGACGCCGATCACCGCGCC
>JBBJMR010000524.1:0-3403 GCA_037720395.1 Polyangiaceae bacterium | reverse complement strand
CGCGCCTCCGAGCTCAGCGAGCACCTGAGCGAGCGGCAGCGTAGGGGCTTCAGCTCGGCAGCAGGCTCTTCAGCGTGGCGCCCATGTCGGCCGGCGTCGGCGCGACCTTGACCCCGGCGGCCTCGAGGGCGGCGATCTTCTCGTTCGCGGTGCCCTTGCCGCCGGCGATGATCGCGCCGGCGTGGCCCATGCGCTTGCCCGGGGGCGCCGCGCGACCGGCGATGAAGGCGGCCACCGGCTTCTTCATGTTGGCCTTGATCCAGGCGGCCGCTTTCTGCTCGGCGTTGCCGCCGATCTCGCCGATCATAATCACCCCGTGCGTGTCGGGGTCGGCGTTGAAGAGGGTGAGCACGTCGATGAAGTCGAGGCCGGCCACCGGATCGCCGCCGATGCCGACGCACGTCGACTGGCCGATGCCCAGCGCGCTGAGCTGGCCGACGGCCTCGTAGGTCAGCGTGCCGGAGCGCGACAGCACCCCGATGTGGCCCTTCTTGTGGATGTGCCCGGGCATGATCCCGATCTTGCACTCGCCGGGCGTGATGACGCCGGGGCAGTTGGGGCCGACGAGGCGCACCGGCTTGCCCTCCAGCCAGCGGCGGACCTTGATCATGTCCAGGACCGGCACGCCCTCGGTGATGCAGATGACCAGGCGCACGCCGGCGTCGGCGGCCTCGAGGATGGCGTCGGCCGCACCCGGCGGGGGCACGAAGATGCACGCCACGTCGACGCCCTCGGCCTTCACCGCCTGCTCGACGGTGTCGAAGATCGGCACCTTGTCGTCGAACTTCTTGCCGCCCTTGCCGGGCGTGACGCCGGCCACCAGCTTGGTGCCGTACTGCAGGGCGCCGCGGGCGTGCTGGGAGCCGAACTCGCCAGTGATGCCCTGGTAGACGACGCGGCTGTTCTTGTCGATCAGGATGCTCATCGGTCCGCGCCCTTCACTGCAGCCACGATCTTCTGCGCGCCGTCGGCCATGGTGGTGGCCGCCTGGATGGTGAGCCCGCTCTCGGACAGCTTCTTGCGGCCCTCCTCGACGTTGGTGCCCTCGAGGCGCACCACCAGCGGCACCTTCAGCCCCAGCTCGCGCGTGGCGGCGATGACGCCGTCGGCGATGATGTCGCAGCGCATGATGCCGCCGAAGATGTTGACGAAGATGCCCTTCACCTTGGGGCTGCGCAGGATGATGCCGAAGGCCGTCTTCACCTGCTCGGCCGAGGCGCCGCCGCCGACGTCGAGGAAGTTCGCCGGCTGACCGCCGTAGTGCAGGATGATGTCCATGGTGGCCATGGCCAGGCCGGCGCCGTTGACCAGGCAGCCGATGTCGCCGTCGAGGGAGACGTAGGACAGGCCCGCGGCCTTGGCCTCGAGCTCGATGGGGTCCTCCTCATCCGTGTCGCGCAGCTCGTTCCAGTCCTTGTGTCGGCCCTCGGCGTTGTCGTCGAAGGTCATCTTGGCGTCGAGGGCCACGACGTCGCCGTTCTTGGTGACCACCAGCGGGTTGACCTCGAGCATCGAGCAATCCTCGCCGAGGAAGCAGGCGTAGGCGGCGTCGAGGAAGACCTTGAAGCTCTTCAGCTGCGCCTTGTCGCCGAGGCCCAGGAAGTAGGCGAGCTGCCGGGTCTGGAAGGCGGCCAGGCCCATGATGGGGTCGAGGTGCACCGTCAGCAGCTTCTCCGGGTGCTTCTCGGCGACCTCCTCGATGTCCATGCCGCCCTCGTTGGAGGCGATGATGGCGATGCGCCGCGACTCGCGGTCGACGAGGAGGGCGAGGTAGATCTCGCGGGCGATGTCGAGCCCCTGCTCGATGTAGAGGCGGCGAACCTTCTGACCCTTGGGGCCGGTCTGCTTGGTGACCAGCTGCATGCCCAGGATCTTGCCGGCCAGGTCGACGGCCTCGGCGGCGCCGCCCTTGGCCACCTTGACGCCGCCGCCCTTGCCGCGGCCGCCGGCGTGGATCTGCGCCTTGACCACGACCACCGGGATGCCGGTATCGGCGATGAGGCGCTCCGCGATGGGACCGACCTCCTCGACCTTGAAGGCGGGTGAGCCCTTGGGCACCGGCGCGCCGTAGCGCGCGAGGATCTGCTTCGCCTGATACTCGTGGATTTTCATGACGCGGGTCGCGGACGCTACCACAGGCCTGCGGCGTCCGCGCGGGTTGGCGCGGGCCGCGCGGGCCCGTGGGCAGTGGGCCTCGGCGCGGTCGGCCGTTCGGGCCGCGCAGGGCTGCCGGGACCGACGCGCGTCGCGGTTTGACGCGCTTTGATGGCATGTGATGGGCGTCACACTCCGTATCTACACACGCGGCACCGGAACGTCCGAGAGCCGCCAGGAGAAGGAGCCATGAACAAGATCGTCATCGTCCTCGGCCTCGTCGCCCTCGCCAGCGGGGTCGCCGGCTGCCAGCCCCACCCGGAGGAGGTCTGCTCGCACATCGACGGCGTATTTGCCAAGGACCCGGAGGCCGCCAAGTACAAGAAGTTCGACAAGGCGAACTGCGTCAGCAACGGGGAGATGAAGAAGGAGATGGGCGTCTACCGGACGTACGCCAAGTGCGTGAAGGAGACGTCGACCGTGGTGGGGGTCAACGAGTGCGCAAAGGTCATGGACGCAGCGCTGAAGTAGGCGCGGTCGCCGGATGGCTGCACGGGCCGCGCGGCCCTGGCCGCAGTGGGTGAGCGCTAGCTGCCGCGCAGGGCGCGCGTGCCGCTACTCGCGGCTCGATTCCGCAACGGGGGAAAAACACCGTGGGGGCGGGTACCAAGAAGGACGTCGTCATGGGCGCCCGAACCGCCGTGCTCTCCCGCCGCATCTTCCACCGCGCGCTCGGCGCGCTCGCCGCGACGGCCGTCGTCGGCGCCGACCGCGTGGCGCGCGCGCACACCTTGCACGCCTGTCCGACCTGCCGCTTCGCCGGGTTCTTCGACGGCTTCGCCGCGCCGGTGAAGCCGCAGACGGTGAAGTGGATCAAGAACGACCTGCGGCAGAAGTGGGCCGGGCGCGGGACGCCGACCCCGGCCGAGGAGAACGAGCTGGCCGCCGACCGGTACACCTTCGACAAGGCGAAGAGCGAGGTCATCGGACAGCTCTGGCTCGTCGGCAGCTACTTGATGCGCGGTGCCACCGGGCAGCCCGTCGATCAGCGCAAGGCGTACCAGCGCGCCGCGGCGCGCTTCTTCACCCAGGCGCTGGCCGCTGGCGAGGTGAAGGCGAGCAACGCGCGCTGGCCGTGAGGGCGACGCCAACAACGACATCTGACGAAGGGGAAGCCGCGCGCGCGGCGACGGAGCTGCTTGCTGCTGCCGTCCGCTCGTGGGAGGGGCGCAACCTGCCGCCGGCGCGGGGGGCCCGGCCCCGCATGCGAAAACCCTCCCTCCGCCGTCGCCTCGTTGCTCTGCTGCTC
>JBBJMR010000523.1:0-3405 GCA_037720395.1 Polyangiaceae bacterium | reverse complement strand
AAGCCTACTGTAGTAGGCTGAGCAGCGCAGCGACGAGCCCGCCCGGCGCAGCGAGCGGATCGGCGTTCGCAGCAGGGTTTCAAACCGTTCGGTGCTCTAGGGGCAGGACGCGGTGTCGAAGTTGCAGCTCACCGGGCACCCCTCGCACAGGATGCATCCGAAGAGCGTGTCCAGCGCCTCGATGCCCGAAGGGTGCTCGGTGTTGCACTCGGAGAAGCAGCTGTCGTCGTCCTCGTCACAGGCGGCGTAGCAAGCGCGCAGCGCCTGGCACTCGCCGACGCAGGCCTGGTACTGCTCGATGCAGGGACCCTCGCTGATGGAGCAGGCGACGCACCCGGGGTCGTCCGCCTTGCCGCAGAAGCCGAGATCGTCGCACGTCTGCTGGGCGCCGCTGCCGCTCTGCGCGCTGCTCGGCGGCGCGCCCCCGCCGCCGCTCGAGGCGCCCTGCGCGCCCTGACCACCGGCGGACGCCGCTGCGCCGCTGCCGTCACCGTCGCGGGTGGTGTCGCCGCAGGCCAGCAGCGCCGGAGCCAGGCAGGCCAGCCAGCACACCGGTCGGGCGTGGAGGCGATGCCAGCGGACCCGCGCCCCCCGGGGCATCGTCAATAGTGCTCGCACATGGCGAGGCAGTTGGCGTAGGCGACGCAGTCGGGCTGCGACGAGCAGGCTTCCGCCTGGTTGCTGCAACCGGAGCCGTTGGCGCAGTCGGTGCACAGCGCGCAGTTGCCGCCGTTGTCGCAGGCGTCGCCGGTCGGCGGATCGACGCACATCCCGAAGGCCTCGTCGGCGCAGTCGTTGGCGCACTCGCCGCAGTAGATGCAGCTCGCGTACTCGTCGTACGTCACCTGCCCCTCGCTGTGATCGACGGCGCAGGTCGCGAAGCACTCCTGCACCGGTCCTCCGCCGCCCCCGCCCACGCCGGTGGTGCCGCCGCCGCCGGCGCCTTGCGCGGCGCCCGCTCCGCCGCTGGTGACGGAGCCCGACGTGCTCGAGGGCCCGTTCCCGGTGCCGACGGAGTCGCCGCCCGCGCCCCTGCTGCCGCCGTACTCGCCCGGACCGCCGTCGCCCGCGTCGTCCGAGCTGCACGCGGTGAGCGTGCCCCCGAGGAGGAGGGCGGCCACGCCGATGAGCCAGGCCAGGCGGGGTGCCGCGCGTGCGTGGCGGCGAGGCCATGCCGAGGAAGCTTCGTTCACGTTCGTTCTCAAGCGGAAGATGCCCAAGCATGACACGTCCTCGACGGCCGTGCACAGGTCAGCCCGGGATCCAGTCGAGGTGCGCGTGTCAACAAGGCTCGAGGCAGAGCACCAGCGCGACGCAGGTGCTCGAGCCCTGGCAGACTTCGAGCACGTCCTTGCATGGACCGGCCAGCGCGCAGGTGGCGCAGTCGTCGTCCGGGTCGGTGTCGGTGTCCTGGCAGATGCCCTTGCCGTCGCAGGTGCCCTGCGCGTCCGGAGCGGCGCAGCCGCGCGGCGCCCCGTCGCAATCTGCGAAGCACTCGTTGCAGTACAGGCAGCTGTCGAGCGCGTCGTAGAGCTCGAGGGCGCTCTGGTGATCGGCGCGACAGGCGTCGCTGCAGCTCAGCGCGCCGCCGGCTCCGGACGCGTCGTTGCTCGGGTCCTGGGTCTCCTCGGTGCTGCAGGCCATCCAGGCCAGCGCCAGCATCGGGGCTGCGACGAGGAGCGAGATGGGTCGGAACCAGCGCGCGCGCATGTAAGGAGGGCCAGGAGAGCACCGCGCGTGCCGGCGTGCAAAGCCGGGCGCTGCGCCGTGGGCTCAAGCGGCCGGCATCGCCTGCCGAGCCGTCTCTCCCGGCTCCGGCTCCGCCTTCAGCGGTGGGCGCGATTGCGTCGAGCGCCTGCGGCCCCCGCCGGCATGCAGCCCGGGGAGCAGCTCGTTCGCGTCGCCATGCGCGCGGCGCACCCAGGCGAGCGCGTGGCGGCACTCGTCGTGCGCGCGCACCAGCAGCGCGAAGCAGCGCGTGCGGCGATCGAGGAGACGCTGTGCGGCGAGCCTGGCCTCGTGCCGATCGCGCGCCGGCCGCGCCGTGCGGCGGGGTGGGTGCTCGAGGGCCAGGGCCTCGGCGCGGTCGAGGTCGGCGCTCTCGATGGCCGTCTTGCCCTCGAGCGCCGCCCAGCGCTCGCGGAAGATGGCAACGAGATCCGCGAGGTCGCGGCCCGGGATGCGCCGGCCGGGCCGACTGCGCAGTGCGATGAGACGGGCGCGGTCGACGAGGCCGCGGCGGGCGAGGGCCTCAGCGGCCACCAGCAAGTCGTCGCGCAGCGTCTCGGCCTCGAGCGCGTCGGCGGCCGTGCCGGCGGCGCCGTCTGCGCTGGCGGCGCAGAGCGCGTGCAGGTGCTGCAGGGCGCGGGCGTAGTCCTCGAGACGATCGAGGGCGGCGACCTCGAAGCTCGGGAGCTCGGTGCGCATCGCCTCGCGCAGCGAGAGGACGCGCGGCAGCGCGCCGAGGAGCGCGGCGGTCGCGGTGGGAATGTCCACGCAGACCACGACGCCGCGCGTGTCGGCCGTCTCGAGCTCCGCCTCGATGCGTTGCAGGGCGGTGCGGCCGTCGTCGGGGCTCTGGCGCGCCCGTCGGCTCGAGGGCGGCGCTCCGTCTGGCCGCGCGCCCAGCTGCTCCTCGCTCCCGGAACCCGACCATCCCTCCCGCCGCCTCGCTTCGTCCTTCATGCATGGGAGATCGAGGCCCGCCGTGGGCAGCGCTCAGAAAACTGCGCGCGGTCGATCGACCAGGCCGTGGCTCCCACGAGTCGCGGCTGGCTTCGAAATGAAGAAACCGAGCGCGGGCGGCTTCGCCCACGCTCGGTCTCGGGGTGCCGACCGAGAGATCAGGTGTTCATCGGGGCGCGCCGGGCAGGTCGAAGCACGGCGTGCGGCATTCGTTCCACGCCACGCACTCCGCGTCGGCCCCGCACTCCTGGCTGAACGCCGCGATGCACGCTTCGGACATCGCCAGAGCGTTGATGCAGGTGATGCAGGCGTTGATGTCCATCGCCATGTCGTTGATGGTCCCGTCGTCGTTGCACGTGTCCATCGCCGGCGTGGCGGAGTTGCATTCCGTCAGGCAGGGCGCGTCCGCGGCACAGGCGCAGTTTCCGAGCAGCGCCTCGACGAACGTGTTGAAGCCGTCCGGATGCTCGTCCGTGCAGCAGTTCGCGCAGTCCTCGAAGTTCGCTTCGTCCTCGCAGCCTCCGGGGGGCGCTCCCCCAGCACCGGAGCTGGCCGGGCCGGAGGCCGGGCCAGAGGCCGGGCCGGACGCCGGCCCCGGGCCGCTCGCCGGACCAGGTGTGCCCGCGCCGGCGGCGCCGTTGCCCGAGGTGGCACCCGAGCCGCCCTCGTTCCCGTCGCCGTCACTCTTCGGGTCGTCGCTGGAGCACCCCGCCGCGCCGC
>JBBJMR010000522.1:0-3422 GCA_037720395.1 Polyangiaceae bacterium | reverse complement strand
CAGGTCGCGGCTGCCAAGCACGTCCTGCAAGCTCTGCCGCTTGACGACGCGCATCGTGTAGTAGGGCTGGCCATCGGGCAGCGTGCCGATGTCGTAGACCGGCACCACGTTGGGGTGCTCGAGCTGCGCGGCCACCCGCGCCTCGGCGATGAAGCGCTCGGCCACCGAGGGCGGCGCCTCGGGCCCGAGCTTGAGCGTCTTCAGCGCCACCACGCGACCGATGGCGCGATCGCGCGCGCGCACCACCTTGCCCACCCCGCCGGCGCCGAGCTCCTCGCCGAAGGCGTAGCGCCCCTCGGAGGTGGACGCGGGCGGCATCGTCTCGCGGAAGGCCACCGGCGCCGCCGGGATGTCCTCGCCGTCGTCGGGCCCCTGGTCGTCGGCGCCGATCTCGTCGACCGGGCCCTCGGCCGCTGGCGGCGCGCCGTGGCTCGCCGGGCGCGCGGCGGCCGTCGCCGCAGGCGCCTCGGGAACGATGACCACCTGCGCCAGCTGCTCCGGGGAGAGCACGCCAATGAAGAGGTCGAGCGGCGAGTCGGCGGCGCCCAGCGTCCAGCGGCAGGCGGCATCCCAGACGGTGTGTGGGGCGATGAAGCCGCGGCTGGCCGCGGCCACCGCGATGGCGCGCGCTTCCCGGGTCTGCGCGAGCTTCATGAGGCCGTGATCCTAGACGCAGCCGGCCTCATTCAGAATTGTCCGGCGCATGGCGTCGCGTGGCAGCCCGGCTTGGGCTGCCATCCGGCGGGGTTTCAGGGGCGGCACGCCCCTGCTGATTCAAGGAGAGGGGGCGACGCTGACCAGATCGAAGGTGCCCTCTTCGTTGGCGACCGAGTCGCGCTCGAAGGCGATCTTGCAGCTGTTGCCCGCCGAGGCGCGGAGCAGGTTGATGAAGGCCTGGTCCTTGGCCTGGAGGAAGACGGCGATGTTCCAGGCGTGGGCGATGATCCGGCAGTTCCCCGGCGGGATGTCGTTGGGGTTGCCGATGAACTTGTGCAGCGTGCTGTTCGTGTGCCGCAGGCGCTCCACTTCGAGGCTGGAGGTCACCCCGCTCACCGTGCGTGTGTCTTCTTCGAAGTCCACGCAGGTGCACTGGCCGGTCGATCCGCCGCTCGCGTAGAGCGCGCCCGGCACCAGGACGAGAGACAAGAAAATGGCAGCTTTGGCTGCCGCAGGTCGGTAGTTCATGGCGACCTCCGAGGTTGGCTGCGTGCGAAAACACGCGCCGGGTTCGAGATCCACGCTACGCCCCTCCTTATAAGGGGGGCAAGGGTGACCAGCATCCTGTCCACCCCCCCACCTTCACTTTCGTGGGAGATGGCCGCCACCGCGCGGGCACCGTCGCACACGGTGCCCCGTCTGCGTGCGTCGGCGGACGCCGGCGCGCCTGGGGGACAGCCGCTTACCGCGCCGGCGGGCACGTGGTAGCCAGCAGGTCTCGCTCATGGCGTGGAAAGCAAACGGCTCGCGGCCGCCTCCGTCCGCGCCCATCCCGAGCCGACCGCCCCCCACCCGCGAGGCGGCGCTGGGCCGCCTCGACGAGATGAACGAGCGCGCGCTGCAGGGCGGCGGCAAGGAGCGCATCGACAAGCAGCACGAGGCCGGCAAGCTGACGGCGCGGGAGCGCATCGACATGCTCCTCGACCCGGGGTCGTTCGTGGAGGAGGGGCGCTTCGTCCTCCACCGCTGCAACGACTTCGACATGGACAAGAACCGCGTCCTGGGCGACGGCGTGGTCACCGGCGGGGGCACGTCGACGGGCGCAAGGTCGTCGTCTACGCCCAGGACTTCACGGTCATCGGCGGCTCGCTGTCCGGCGCTTACGCGCAGAAGATCTGCAAGACCATGGATCGGGCCATGAAGATCGGCGTGCCGATCATCGGGCTCAACGACTCCGGCGGCGCGCGCATCCAGGAGGGCGTCGAGTCGCTGGCCGGCTACGCCGACATCTTCCTGCGCAACACCATGGCCAGCGGCGTGGTCCCGCAGATCAGCGCCATCCTCGGCCCCTGCGCCGGCGGCGCCGTCTACTCGCCGTCGATCACCGACTTCGTGGCCATGGTCGAGAAGACTTCCTACATGTTCATCACCGGCCCCGAGGTGATCAAGACGGTCACCAACGAGGACGTGACCAAGGAAGCGCTGGGCGGCGCCGCGGCGCACGCCTCCAAGAGCGGCGTCTGCCACCTGACCGCGCCCGACGACCGCGCCTGCCTGGCGCAGATCCGCGAGTTGCTGGCCTACCTGCCCTCGAACAACGCCGAGGACCCGCCGGTGGCGGCCAGCAACGACCCCGTCGATCGCGAGGTGCTCGAGCTGGACACCATGGTGCCCATCGAGTCCAGCAAGCCCTATGACATCAAGGGGCTCATCAAGGCCGTGGTCGACGACGGCAAGCTCTTCGAGATCCACGAGCGCTACGCGATGAACATCGTCGTCGGCTTCGCGCGCATCGGCGGGCGCAGCGTGGGCATCGTCGCCAACCAGCCGCAGGTGCTGGCCGGTTGCCTGGACATCAAGGCCAGCATCAAGGCCGCGCGCTTCGTGCGCTTCTGCGACGCCTTCAACATCCCGCTGGTCACGCTGGTCGACGTGCCCGGCTTCCTGCCCGGCACCGATCAGGAGTACGGCGGCATCATCACCCACGGCGCCAAGCTGCTCTACGCCTTCGCCGAAGCCACCGTCCCCAAGATCACCGTCATCACCCGCAAGGCCTACGGCGGCGCCTACGACGTGATGGCCTCCAAGCACATCCGCGCCGACTACAACCTCGCCTTCCCGACGGCGGAGATCGCGGTCATGGGCCCCGACGGCGCGGTGAACATCGTCTACCGGCGCGAGATCCAGAGCGCGAGCGATCCGGCGGCGACGCGCGCGCGCTTCGTCGACGAGTACAAGGCAAAGTTCGCCAACCCCTACAAGGCGGCGGAGCTGGGTTTCATCGACGAGGTCATCTACCCGCGCATGCTGCGCATGCGGCTAGGTCGCGGGCTGGAGATGCTGAAGGACAAGAAGGATCGGAACCCGGCGCGCAAGCACGGGAACATCCCGCTCTGACTGTCCGCGAGTCGCGACGCAGCGCAGCGCAACGCAACGCGTGATCCGCTGTCGCGGTGCGTCGTGGGCGCTCCGACGAGCACGGCACGCACGCGCCGTCGGTACACATGAGCCTGTATGGTTGATGCCTCTGCGCGAGCCGTGTAGGAGTGGGTTTGCGCGTCCGTGGTCGCCGCTCGCGCAACGAATCCTTGACCGGGGAGATGCGGCGAGGTGGGCGGGCGAGGGCCGGAGAGCCTCGTCCGTGCGGTCGCCGGATCGACACGACACCAGAAGTACTTGGAGGATTTCCAATGAAGACTTGGGCATGGGCAGCAGTGTGTTTGACGATGGCGAGCGCGGCGAGCATGGGCGGCGCGGCGGGTTGC
>JBBJMR010000239.1:0-13758 GCA_037720395.1 Polyangiaceae bacterium | reverse complement strand
ACCGCCCGGTACCGCGGGGAGCCTCGGTCAGGCCGCCAGGTCGGGCTGGACGGCGACTGGCTGCTCGCTCGGACGCTCGCCGGTCACCGGATCGACGCTCGCGGTGCCTGCCGGCAGGCTCATGGTCATCGCCTCGCGGCGGCGCGTGGCCTGCTCGAGGGCGATCATCACGGCCACGTAGCCGTAACCAAACGTGAAGAGCGCAGCGAAGGGCGTCGCGAACCAGTGGCCCGTCTGCACGGAGGCCACCACGGCGGCGAAGGAGATGAGCGCCAGGCAGATCTCGAGGATCGGCAGGTCGGCGCGGGCACGGTAGCGGCCGACGCGGTTGCCCTGCTTCGGCGTGCGCACGAACTCGCCAGCCATGTTGCCCAGGCCCTCGAAGACGGCCTTGGCCAGGTGCGGGGCCAGCCCGGTGCCGATGGCGATGAGCATGGGAAGGCGAATCAGGGCACCGCGGCGGGGCCGGCCCTGGGCGCTCTCCGCCAGCATGTAGAAGGCGGCCAGCGAGCCGGTGGTGGCGATGCACAGCGGCAGGTCGACCAGGACCATGGTCAGCGTGTCCGTGGCCGGCATCAGCACCAGCGCCGGCAGGAGCAGCACGCTCAAGAGGAGCAGGAGCGGGTAGGCGAAGTGCGGGGTGAGGTGGAAGAAGGCCTCGATGCGCTGGCCGGTGGTCAGGGGCCCGCTGGTCATCAGCGTCTTCATCAGCTTGCGCGCCGTCTGCACGGTGCCCTTGGCCCAGCGGTACTGCTGGGCGCGCAGCGCGGAGAGGTCCTCCGGCAGCTCGGACGGCGAGACCACGTCGGGCCGGTAGATGAACTTCCAGCCGGCGAGCTGGGCCCGGTACGACAGATCGAGGTCCTCGGTGAGCGTGTCGTGCTGCCAGCCGCCGGCGTGGGCGATGGCCGAGGTGCGCCACATGCCGCCGGTGCCCGAGAAGTTGAAGAGCAGGCCGCTGCCGTAGCGGGCGCGGTTCTCGACGAGGTGGTGGCCGTCGAGCATCTGCGCCTGGATCCTGGTGAGCAGCGAGACGTCGCGGTTCATGTGGCCCCAGCGCGTCTGCACCATGCCCACGTCGGGATCGGCGAAGTGCCCTACGATGTCGCGAAGGAAGCTCGGCTGGGGGATGAAGTCGGCGTCGAAGATGGCCAGCACCTCGCCCTTGGCCACCTTGAGGCCGGCGTCGAGGGCGCCGGCCTTGTACCCGACGCGATTGACGCGGTGGATGTAGACCGCGTCGATGCCCTTGGCGCACAGCTTCTCCACCTCGGCGCGGGCGATGGCCTGCGTCTCGTCGGTGGAGTCGTCGAGCACCTGGATCTCCAGCTTGCCCCGCGGGTAATCGGCCTTGGCGACGGCCTGGATGAGGCGCGCGGCCACCGTGGACTCGTTGAAGAGCGGCAGCTGGATGGTGGCCACCGGCAGCTCCGCGTCGGGCAGCACCACGGCGTGGCTCGCGGCGCGCTCGATCTTCGCGCGGTGCTTCCAGCACAGGATCACCAGGTGGAGGCGGTGGATTCCGTAGGCGCTGAGCGCGAAGAGAACTGCGAAATAGGCGACGCAGAGGAGAAGGTGGAGCATCGGGTGCGCCACAGGTAGCAGTCGCGCCAACGCCGATTGTCATCGACTTGTAAATCGTTGCACCCTTGTGTCGTTGCTTACCGAAAAGTTGCCCGGATCCCGCAGCGTTCCGGAGGGGTCCCACCGCGGTTTGGAGTAACCTTCGCAGTCATGCGCGGTCTTCGACCCCTCCTGGCTTTCGTTGCCCTGAGCGTCCTTCCGGGCGCCTGCATCATGGATCGCGCCCCCGACGGCCTGAGGCGGACGCCGGACGGTCCGGGCGCGCGCGTCCGTTACGACCTCGGGCACCAGCCGCTGCCGGACATTCCGCTGCCGATGGATACGGCCACCTGGCCGGACCCGACCAGCCGCACCGGCCTGCGCATCAACGCCAGCCTGGTGGCGCCGACGAACATCGAGCGCCAGGCGCGGCAGCGCTTCTCCGAGCTGGAGGGCTGGGGGACCTTCTCGCCCATCTCGATGGCCTTCGACGTCGACCGCAGCAAGGCGCCGTACGACGACGCGGCGCGCTCGGCCCTCGACCTCGGCAACGTCGCCGCCCGCCATCAGGGGGACGACTACGACTTCGCCGACGACGCCATCTACCTCGTCGACCTGGCCACCGGAGTGCCGGCGGTGGTCGACATCGGCGCCAGGAACTTCGACTACACCATCAAGCGCCTCGACCGGTACTGGGCCAACGACACCCGCTACGCCGAGCGCAACCTGCTCTTCGAGACGCGCGACGAGAGCCAGCGCGGCGCCGTGTCGCGGACGACGTTCGGCGTCGGCGACGACAGCGATTTCGACGGCACCCTGGACATCCCCAACCTCGACGATCCTTTCGCCTGCCCCGCCCCCGACCTGGCGCGCTGCGACGACCCGCGCCACCCGGACTACGGCAACGACGAGTGCCTGGAGAAGCGGCGCGCGCGCGACCGCTGCTTCGCCGACCACATGATGTACTGGTACGAGCGCGAGACGGACACGCTCATCCTGCGGCCGCTGCTGCCGCTCAAGGAGATGTCGCGCTACGCGGTGGTGGTCACCGATCGCCTCCTCGACGGCGAGGGCCACGCCGTGCGCAGCCCCTTCGATTTCGTCTACCACGCCTCGCAGGAGGCCACCGCGGCGCGCGTCCGCGACATCCTCGAGGATCCCGCCCGGCGCGCCTACTTCGGCGACGTCGCCTGCGATCGCTCCACCGTCGCCTGCAGCGGCCTGGACCACGTGGCCTTCACCTGGAGCTTCACCACCCAGCCGACGGTCGACGACATGAAGCGCCTGCGCGACGGCCTCTACGGCCAGGGGCCGTTCTCGCGCTGGGCCAGCGAGTTCCCGCCGACCTTCGAGCTGCAGCGGGCGGTGGGCAAGAACCCCGGCCTCGCCGACGGCGCCACCGATCCGCCTGGCTGGCAGGACGACACCGAGCACGGCTGCGCGGAGAAGCGCGGCAACTGGTACGTCATCAAGACCGCTCAGATCCGCGAGCAGCTCAGGCTGCTGGTGACGGAAGGCTTCGGCGCCGACAGCGGCCCGGGCGTGGAGCTGCTCCTGCGCAAGGTCGACAGCATCGACCACATGGTCGTCGGCACGTACAAGACGCCGTTCCTGCTGGAGGGCGGGCCGAAGTCGACCGATCCCGACTCGGCGTTCGATCTCAACATGCTCACCGGCGAGGGGCAGGTGGAGAGCGACACCGTCCAGTTCTGGATGATCGTCCCCAAGGCGCGCGGCGACTTCAAGCAGCCGTTCGACGTCAACGTCTACGGACACGGATACACGGGTGCCTTCGCGGAGCAGGTGCTCTACGCCGGGAACATGGCCGAGCATGGTCTGGCCACGGTGGGCATCAACGCCATGGGCCACGGCCTGTCCTTCGATGCGGAGATCGCCGACACCGCCGGTTCGATCCTCGGTGGTGCTTGCGTGGGCCCGTTCTTCGACGCGCTCACCTCGTCCCGCGCGCGAGATCTCGACAACGACGGCCTGCCCGACTCCGGCGGAGACTTCTGGTCCAGCTACCTCTTCCACACTCGCGACGGCGTGCGGCAGTCGGTGCTCGATCATGTGCAGCTGGTGCGCATCATGCGCGCCTTCGGTACCGACCAAGGCAGGATGCTCTGCCAGAACGTGAACACTGGCTGGGCCACGCCGGGCACGCAGCGCTGCGACGTCGACGACCCCGATGCGCTCGGCACCGGCGTCAGCGGGTACGACCTGGCGGGCGACTTCGACGGCGACGGCGTGGTCGACGCCGGCGGACCCGAGGCCCATTACGGCACCTGGGGCGAGTCGCTGGGCGGCATCCTCTCCGGCATCCACGGGGCCATCGACCCCTACGTCACCGCGGCCGTGCCCGGCTCGGGCGGCGGCGGGCTGACCGACATCGGCATCCGCTCCTTCCAGGGGGGCGTCATCGAGGCCGTGCTGCTGCGCATCTGGGGCCCGCTGCTGGTCACCGTGCCCGCCGGGGAGCGTCCGGCGTGCAGCGAGTCGGACGACACCCAGTGCACGGTCTGCTCGGCGGAGCAGCACTCGCTGCGCTGGGTGATGCCGGACGTGAACGGCACCGGCGAGGTGGAGATCGACTGCCTGGCGCCTCAGGAGATCGCCGACACCACCGTGGTCGCCGAGAACCTGGACAACGGCGAGGTGCGCTGCGCCAAGGTCTCCGCGGAGCAGCGCATCCGCGTCGGGTTGCCCTCGTCGGTCGGCGATCGGGTGAGCGTGGCCTTCTACCCGGGCGACGTGGTGGAGAGCTTCGACGGCTGCCGCTTCACCGCCGAGGGCGAGGCGGCGAGCCCGTCTCTCGTCGTCGGTGCCTGGGGCGCGGGCCAGTTCGCGCAGGGCTTCGACGGCAACTGCAACGACGGCGCCAGCTGCCGCCGCTTCCAGGGCCGGTACTTCGCCGAGGGCACGCCGCTCACCGTGCCCGCCGAGGGCTTCGGGCAGATCCGGCAGACGCCATCGTCACGGCGCTTCCTGCAGCTGGCGCAGACGGCGCTGGAGCCCGGTGACCCCATCAGCTTCGCGCCCTTCTACAGCATCCGCCAGATGACCGACCCGCACGGCAACCCCATCGCGCCGCACGCCGTGCTCACCCTGAACACCATCGGCGACATGAACGTGCCGCTCAACAGCGGCATCGCCTTCGCGCGCGCCACCGGCGCCTTGCCGTTCCTGCGCCCCGACCAGGCCTCGCTCTACCCGGAGTACGCCGACTACGTGACGCCGGCCGGCCTGTTCGACGCGCTCGGCGGCAAGACGCCGAACCAGGACCTCATCGATCGCCACGTCATCGAGGGCATCCCGGCGCTGGCCCGCCACCCGGCGAGCGCGCAGTGCGCCGCCAGCGCCAACGTCGCGCCCGTGACCGCCACCTACCTGAACCAGGCCGGCGCGGAGCTGGCCTGCCTGCCCGGGCCGGGATCCATCGAGCCGGACAGCGTCTGCAGCGACGAGTCCGAGGCCAACGCGGCCACCCGCGTCTGCTACGGCGGCTCGCACTGCGACACCGAAACCGGTGGCTGCGTGCCCGACGCGCTCGGCCAGCAGCGCTGCGACGAGGCGCTCTGGGACGCCGACGACCTCGACGAGGGCGCGCAGCAGTACTTCGAGAACGCCTCGGCGGTGCCCCATCGCCTGGCGCGCTACACCCAGGCGGCCAGCGCCGACGACCCGTCGGCGGTGTGGGCGCCGCGCCTGGCCGGGGTGCCCTTCGGAGACGACGGCGCCTGGCAGCCGGATCCGGGGCGGCCGCTCACCGCCCTGCTCGACGCCTACACCGTGCCCGAGGGCGAGCACACCTTCGTCAACGGCGAGCCGTGCCAGTCCTTCGACCACGGCACGTACCTCACCAACCTGACGGCGCGCTTCTTCATGAGCAACGGCACGGATCTCTATTACCTCTCGCACCCAGCCACGCACCGGTGCCTGGCCACGGCCGTGCCGAGCTGCGGCTACCTCCCCGAATGAGCGATCCGCTCGACGCGGCCCTGCTCGCCGCCATGCGGGCGCGGCACGTGGCCCACGTGCAAGCGCGCCTGGTCGACGCACGGGCCGAGGCTGCCTGGCGCGACAACCTGCTCGCCGGCGCGCGGGCGATCCTGGCCGCGCGCGTCGCCGACCTTGTCGATGCCGACAAGCTGGCGGCGGCGCTCGACGCGCTCCTCGCGCCGGAGGTGGTGGAGGCGGCGCTGCGCCCGGCGGCCACGGCCGCCTGGGTGATGACCGAGGCGCGCCTGCGCTCGGACCCGCGCGCCGTCGGCTCCTACCTGGCGGCGCCGCAGAAGCAAGCGCTGGACTCGCTGGTGTCGCAGCCGGGGATGCTCCCGGAGCGCCTGTGGCGCGAGGCCTTCGCCAACGAGGCGGCCGAGGGCGTGATGCGCGACGTGCTCTACGACGCGCTCATCGAGTTCAACACCAAGGTGAACCCCTTCTTCGCCGACTGGGGCCTGCCCGGCTTGCTGCGCAAGCTCAGCCCCTTCGGCCTCGGCGGCATGAGCAAGGTGCTCGACTCGGTGCGCGGCGAGTTCGACAAGCGGCTGGAGCCGGAGATCCGCAAGTTCCTGAAGGGCTTCTCCCGCCAGGCGCTGCAGCGCTCGCTGGACTTCACCATCGACAACGCGGACACGCCGGAGTTCGTGGCCATCCGCAAGCAGCTGGTGGCCTGGGTGCTCGCCCAGCGCGTCGGCGAGCTGTGCCCGCCGCCGGGCGACGTGCGCGCCACCGCGGCGCGCGAGGTGACCCTGGACATCGGCGCCCACCTGGCGCGCGACCCGGCGCTGGCGGCCGAGCGCCGCGACACCCTGGAGGAGCTGTGCGCGCTGCACGGCAGGCAGACCGTGGCCGAGGCGATGGAGAGCTACGGCGTCGATGGCCAGGCGCTGCTGCCGGTGGCCGCGGCCCTGGCCGAGGCCACCTGGCCGGCGATGCGCGTCGCGCTCTGCTCGGAGCCGCTGCGGGCCTGGGTGGACGAGGTGGTAGGGGGCTTCTACGACCAGGAAATTGGGCGCCGGTAGCGCCCCTGAGGATACGCTGCCCGGCCTATGTTCGAATCCGCCGAGCTCGGTCACGCCGTCGACAAGGAGACCTACAAGGTCGAGGCGCCCACGCTGCGCAACGCGCTCCTGCAGGCGCAACTCGAGCTCCTCGAAAAGGGCACCTTCCCGCTGCTCATCCTCATCGCCGGCGTGGACGGCGCCGGCAAGGGCGAGACCGTCAACCTCCTCAACGAGTGGATGGACCCGCGTCACATCGCCACCCACGCCCTCGGCGAGCTCTCCGACGAGGAGCGCGATCGCCCGCCCATCTGGCGCTTCTGGCGGCAGCTGCCGCCCAAGGGCAAGAGCGGCATCTTCTTCGGCTCCTGGTACACCGAGCCCATCGTCTGCCGCGCCTACGGCACGCAGCGCGGCGCCAAGTTCGATCGCCAGCTCGAGGAGGTGGTGCGCTTCGAGCGGATGCTGGTGCACGAGGGCGCGCTGATCCTCAAGTTCTGGTTCCACCTCTCCAAGGAGCACCAGAAGAAGCGGCTCAAATCGCTGGAGAAGAACGCGCTCACCCGCTGGCGCGTCACCGAGAGGGAGTGGAAGAACTTCGACAACTACGACGCCTTCCGCAGCGTGTCGGAGCGCGCCCTGCGCGCCACCAGCACCGCCGAGGCGCCGTGGACCGTGGTCGAGGGCTACGACGAGCGCTTCCGCGCGCTCACCGTGGGGTCGACCATCCTGCGCGCCTTGCGCCGCCGCCTCGACGAGGTCAAGCCGGAGGAGCACAAGGCCGAGCCGCCCCCGCGCGGCACGCCGAGCATCGACGGCAAGCACCTCACCGGCAGCCTCGACCTGTCGCTGAGCGTCCCCAAGAAGGACTACAGGAAGGAGCTCGAGAAGCTGCAGGGCCGGCTGAACATGCTCACCCGCGACCCGGGCTTCAAGAAGATCGGGGTCATCGCCGTCTTCGAGGGCGTGGACGCCGCTGGCAAGGGTGGCGCCATCCGCCGCATCAGCGCCGGGCTCGACGCGCGGCACTACCGGATCATCCCCATCGCCGCGCCCACCGAGGAGGAGAAGGGCCAGCCCTACCTCTGGCGCTTCTGGCGCCACATCCCGCGCAAGGGCCACTTCACCATCTTCGATCGCTCCTGGTACGGCCGCGTCCTCGTCGAGCGCGTCGAGGCCTACGCCAGCGAGGCCGATTGGCGCCGCGCCTACAGCGAGATCAACGACTTCGAGGAGCAGCTCGGCCGCCACGGCATGGTGGTGGCGAAGTTCTGGCTGCAGATCAGCAAGGAAGAGCAGCTGCGCCGCTTCGAGGAGCGCCAGAAGATCGAGTTCAAGCAGTTCAAGATCACCGAGGAAGACTGGCGCAACCGCGAGAAGTGGGACCTCTACGACGATGCCGTCTGCGACATGGTCGATCGAACCAGTACGGACATTGCGCCGTGGACCATGATCGAAGCGAACGACAAGCTGTACGCCAGGCTCAAGGTCCTGCGGACGCTGTGTGAGCGGATAGAGAACGCGCTGTAGGAGCGGGTCTCGACGCGCTCAGCAGGGAATACAGGCCGCCGCGACCGCGCTCTCGATGTGCCCCAACCCCCGGTTCGGACAGACCGCCAGCGTCGGTGCAAAAGCCTCCACGTCCAGCAGGACGTCGGAGCTCTGGTCGTCGGTGAGGACCACGACCGGCAGGCGCGGGTAGAGGCGGCGCAGCTCCTCCAGCTCCCCGTGGCGGTCGGACTCGACGGTGGGCACCAGCACCAGCACGTGCGGCCGCCAGCCATCGTGGATGCTTCGCGCGCAATCGAGCCCGGAGCAGGTGTGCACGTCGTAGTGCTTGCCCGTCAGGAAGTTCGCCAGCAGGTCCGCCGCGCGAGCATCGTGGTCGATCACCAGAACGCGAGTATCGGGATGCATGTGTCTCGTCCTCGAAGCAAGGGCCGCGCCCCCGCGGGATTGCCGGGCGGCCCTCGCCAATGGCCTAGCACTTGGACGGCGCGGGGGTTTCATTTGTTGCGCTTTGTCGCGCACTTTGCGTGACGCAGCACGTTGATCTCGGTGCCGCGCCGCGGTGCAATCCGGCAACGCGCCGCGCGGTGGTGCCTGGTCTACGCACCGCTGCCGCCTCCAGAGCGCAGTCCGTTTCGCACATGATTGCGCGGCACACGGCCAGCGACCGGCGGGGTGTCAATGCGCCGACACCCCATGGATGCGGTGCGGCATGAGCGCGCGCGCGGAGCCCGCGGGAGGCGCTGGGCGACGGCTCAGCCGCCCAGGTATGCGGCGCGAATCTCTTCGTTCTGCGCGAGCTCCCTGGACGGGCCGCTCATGGCGATCTCGCCGGTGCGCAGCACGTAGGCGCGGGCGCTGTACTTCAACGCCAGGCGAGTGTTCTGCTCGACGAGCAGGATGGTGGTGCCGCTCTCGGCGATGCGGGCGATGGCCTCGAAGATGTCGGCCACCAGGCGCGGCGCGATGCCCAGCGACGGCTCGTCGAGGAGCAGCAGCGCCGGCCGGGCCATCATCGCTCGACCGATGGCCAGCATCTGCTGCTCGCCCCCGGAGAGCGTGCCGCCCTCCTGGCGCATGCGCTCGCCGAGGCGCGGGAAGAGCGCCACCACGTCGGCCACCGTCTCGGCGATGATCGACGGGCTCTTGTGGTTGTAGGCGCCGAGCTCGAGGTTCTCGCGCACGGTCAGATCCGGGAAGATGGCGCGACCCTCGGGGACCAGCGCCAGCCCGGCGTCGACGATGTCCTCGGTGGCCAGCGCAGTGAGGTCGGTTCCGTCGTAGACCACCTTGCCGGAGGCCACCGGCAACAGGCGCATGATGGTCTTGAGCGTGGTCGTCTTGCCGGCGCCGTTGGCGCCGATCATGGCCACGATCTCGCCGCGCTTGACCTCCAGGTCGATGCCCTTGACCGCGCGGATGCCTCCGTAGGCCACGGCCAGCTTCTCCACCGAGAGCAGCGTGCTGCCCTCGGCGGCGCGCGGCATCGCCCGCTTGGGGTGCGCCGTCTTCAAGCGGGCACCTCGCCCTCCGACTTGCCCGACGCCGCGCCCACCGACTCGCCATCCGGCTCATCCGGCACCTCCTCGCCGAGGTACGCGGCCAGCACCTTGGGGTGCGTGCGGATCTCGCCGGGCGATCCGTGGGCGATGGTCTCTCCGTGATCGAGGACGTGGATCTCCTCGCATACGCCCATGACCACCTGCATGTTGTGCTCAACCAGGACCACGGTGATCTCGAAGTGATCGCGCAGCCAGCGGATCTGCTTCTTGAGCCCCTCGGCCTCGCCGTAGTTCATGCCCGCGGCGGGCTCGTCGAGGAGCAGGGCGCGCGGCGAGAGCATCATGGCGCGCGCGATCTCCAGGCGGCGCTGGTTGCCGTAGGACAGCGAGGTGCACGTCTCGTCGGCCATGCCGTGGAGATCGAAGATGCGCAGCAGCTCCAGGGCGCGCTTCTCCATGTCCTCCTCGTCTCGATAGAAGAGCGCGGAGCGGAGCAGCGCCGAGCCGAGGTGCGCCTTGCGGGTGTTCTCGCAAGCGACGAGGACGTTCTCGAGCACGGTGAGCTGCCCGAAGAGGCGGATGTTCTGGAAGGTGCGCGCCACGCCGAGGCGGGCGATGGCGCTCGGCTTCTGCGGGCCGAGATCCGTGCCGCCGAAGTGGATGGTGCCCTCGTCGGACTTGTAGACGCCGGTGATGAGGTTGAAGACGGTGGTCTTGCCGGCGCCGTTGGGCCCGATGAGCCCGAAGATGCGGTGCTCGGGCACGGTGAAGCTGACGTCGGAGACGGCGCGCAGGCCGCCGAAGAGCTTGGTCACGCCGCGCAGCTCGAGCAGGGGCTTGCCGGCGCGCGGCGCCGGGTCCTCGCTGGCCTTTCCGGCCTTGTAGGCCCTGTCGACGGCGTTCGAGCCCGCGTCCTCGCTCATTCCGACCCCGCCGGCGCAGCCACCGCGACGCCAGTCGATGGTGCAGCCACCGCGACGCCAGTGGGCGCGGCCTCGGCCAGCGCGGCCTCGGCGCCTCCCGGGGGCGCGTTGCGCTCTCCGCCCGGCCCGCCTGGCCCGCCCGGGCCACCGCCGGGTGCGTTGCGGCGGCCGCGCTTGAACAGCTCACGCTCGCCGAAGAGGCCCTCGGGTCGCAGGATCATCAGCCCGATGAGCACGCCAGCGTAGATCACCATGCGCAGGGCGTTCAGATCGAGGCTCGGATACTCGGTGCGCAGGTCCTGGATGCTCTCCAGCCCCTGGAGCTGCTCGATGAGCTTGACGGTGATGGTCACGAAGACGCCGCCGACGATGGCCCCGCTGACGCTGCCCGAGCCACCGAGGATGACCATGGTGATGGCGTCGAACGAGTACATGAAGGAGAACTGGTCCGGCTGGACGGTGGGGTTGCCGTCGCGCATCGAGGCCAGCAGCGCCCCGGCGACGCCGGCGCCGGCGGCGGCGATGACGAACGAGGTCACCTTGTAGCTGGTGGGATCGACGCCCACCGCGGCGGAGGCGATCTCGTCCTCGCGCAGCGCGCGCAGCGCCCGCCCCCAGCCGGAGAACTTGAGGCGCCAGCAGATGATGGTGCCCAGCGCCACGGCGCCGAAGATCCAGAACGGACCCGCGTACTGCGGCACGCCGGTGCCGTCGGTGCCGGCGTAGCCGTTCTGTCCGCCGAGCGAGGCCAGGAAGCGACCCACCGCGCCCTGCGCGGTGCCACCGGTCTGCGCGGTGGCGATGACCAGGCGGAAGATCTCGGCGAAGCCGAGGGTGACGATGGCCAGGTAGTCGCCGCGCAGGCGCAGGCTGGGCAGGCCGACGATGACCCCGAAGAGGGCGGCGGCGACGGCGGCGGAGGCGATGGCCGCGGGCATGACGATGAACGAGTGGGCGAAGGTGACCTCGCCGCCGCCCAGGCTCTGGTGCAGGTGGCTGGCGACGATGGCCGCGGTGTACGCGCCGATGCCCACGAAGCCGGCGTGGCCGATGGAGAACTGCCCCGCCATGCCGTTGATGACGTTGAGCGAGAGGGCGACGACCACGTTGACCATCGCGAACAGCGCCACCTGGCGCCAGGCGGCATCGGGCAGGATGTGCTCGAGGCCCATCTCCAGGCCGATGACCGCGGCCACCAGCACGACCGCCCCGATGATGGTCTTGAGCCCCCGGCCCATGGTGGGGCCACCTCTACCACGTCCCCGGCCTCGGTGTGGGGCCGTTGTTCGCCGTGGAGCCGGCTACTTGATGACGCGGAGGTAGGGCGGCAGCTCGCGGCGCGGCTTGCGGCCCGGTGCCGGCGGAGGCGCGCTGGCCCGCCCGGTGTCGGCGCTGCCCTCGCCGTCGGCATCGGCGGCCGGCTCGGCGCGGCGCCGCGCCGCCTCGGGCTCGGGGCGAGCCGCGGCCTCGGGGTGGGCCGCGCTGTCACCATCGCCCTTGCGGCTGCGCCGGCCTTCGCCGTCCGCGGGGCCTCTGTCGCGCTCCGAGCGGCCATCGCGCTCGGAGGCCGGGCCCGAGCGGCCGTCCCGCTCGGAGGCGCTGGCGCGGCCGTCTCGCTCGGAGACGAGACTGGAGAGCTTGGTGCGCGGCTTCTTCGCCGGCGTCTTGGCCACCGGCGTGGCCGCCTTCTGCATCTGCGAGGAGACCTCGGGCGGCACGTCGTTCGGCCAGATCATGCCGCGGCCGTCCTCGCCGACGAGCGCATAGACAGCGGACCACGGCAGCTTGCACCAGAACGGCGTCCTGCTGAAGCTGAGCGTGCAGGAGATGCCGTCCTCGTCGACCTTCAGGTCGGGGATGGGGATGGCCATGTTCAGGCCGACCTGCAGCACCAGCTGCGGGTTGCGCGCGAACCACTTGGGCACCGACACGCCGGGCCGGCGCGGGTCGAGGTGCACGAACACGCTCGGCCCCTCGAGCAGCGTGATGGCAACGTCTTTTTTGGGGGGCAGTCGGCGCGGGGCGTCGGACATCGTGCGCTCGGGAGAAAACTCGGAACAGGGCCTCGACGCCGATCGCGCCCTACGCCCGGAAGGCCACAATCAACCCCATCGGGCGCCGCGGCTCAAGAGGGACCGCGCGTTCACCTCATTCGGACGAAAGCGGAGCCGTCCCGCGGGTCGCCCGCCTGGCACCGAGCAGCGCCACCGTGGCGCCGGCGACGATGACCAGCGCCCCGGCGATCTCGTGGCCGCCGGGCACGGCGCCGAGCGCCACGGCGCCGATGGCCACGCCGCCCACCGTCTCCCCCGGCGAGGCCAGGGAGACGATGGCCGGTGGCAGGCGGCGGGCGGCGGTCTGCACGGCGGTGTGGCCGATGAGGGTGGGCACCAGGGCCAGCGCCACCACCGCCACCCAGGCGTGCGGGGGGATGGGCCAGCGCGTCGTGCCCGGGGCCGGTCCGAGGACGGCCAGCGCCAGCGCCAGCGAGAGCGCGGCGCCGCCGTAGACCAGCGCCGCGTAGTGCCGCGGCGGCATCGACCGCGCAGGAGGCGCGCTGCGGCGACGTAGAAGCCGAAGAGGCCCACGGCGCCGAGGACGAACAGGTCGCCCTCCAGGCGGTGCTCGCCGCTGCCGGCCCCGCGCGCCACCACCAGCGCGCCGAGCATGGCCAGGACGACGCCCGCGGCCTCGAGGCGGGAGGGGCGCACACCGAAGATCGCCCATGCGGTGAGGACGACCGCCAGCGGCTCGAGCGAGACCAGCGACACCGCCGCCGGCAGCGAGGTGCCATCGAGGCCGACCAGGAAGAGCGCGAAGTGCGCGCCGAGCAGGACGCCGGCGCCGAGCACCGCCAGGCGCTGGCGCGGCGAGAGGGCGCGCGCGGAGGCGACCACGCCACGCGGCTCGAGGGCGAAGAGGGCCAGTGCCGCCAGGGCGCAGCGCGCGCAGGCGACGAGCAGCGGGTCGAGCGGCCGCGCCCAGCGCGCCAGGGGTCCGCTGGTGGCGAAGGCCAGGCTGGCGATGACCACGAACAGCGCGGCGTCGCGCGCGCTCGGGGTCCCGAGCGAGGGGCTACTGCGGGCCCGTCGGGGACTTGCTCGGCCGTTGTCCTGACCGATCGTTGCGCTACGAGGACGCATGCGTACTTCTTTGGCTTGCTTGTTGGCTGCGGTCATCCTGTCGGCTCCGCGCTTCGCTGCGGCCCAGGGCCCCTCCTCGGGGGCCGGCGGCGAGCATCGGAGCCCGGGGATGATG
>JBBJMR010000521.1:0-3437 GCA_037720395.1 Polyangiaceae bacterium | reverse complement strand
AGGCCGTGGCCACGGTGTCCATCTCCACGCCCCAGCCGACCCAGTTCTGCCAGTTGCGGCCGCCGTATTGCACGCTGTCCCGCCCGGTGAGCGCGCTCATCGGTCCGCCGGCGGTGCCGCCGGTGCCGATGCGGTCGTAGCCACCCTGCCACTGGGCGTAGGCCTTCTCGACGATCATCGGCCAGAGCTCGCGGCCGGCGCCGGTGCCGTCGCCGGGCTGGGCGAAGACCGGGTTGCCGTTGACGGCGGGGAAGTCGCCGGTGACGCGGATCTGCACCGGGTGGTACCCGCTGTCGAACGGGTTGTACCAGGCGGCCCTCTCGTAGAAGGTCACCGTGTAACTGCCGTCGCTGTTGGCCACCACGGCGTCCTGGATGAGCTGCGGGTTGCGGTTGGCGACCGCGGCCATCGCCGAGATCAGGTAGCAGTCGCCGATCTGGCCCTGGCCGACGTCGTTGGGGTGGACCGCCGTGGCGTCGCCGGCGCCCTGCACGGTGGGGACGCCGGGGATGGTCTGGTAGGTGGCGTTCCTGCCGCCCGGGATGTTGCCGAAGGCCGGGTTGGGGTTGCCGGACCGGACGCTGGCGAACGGGTTCCAGGACGGATCGTCGACTCCGGACGCCGCGGTGCCGGTGCCCGGCGTGGGCGCGCCGTTGCCGCCGCAGTCGAACGTCTCGACGCAGCGCGCCTGCGCCTCGGCCCTGGCCTGCACGCTGCTGCCGAAGGCGCGGTACCCGGCAATGCTCACGATGCCGACGGCGCCCACGACGAGCATGTATTCGACCAGGCTGGCGCCGCGTGTGTCGGCGATCAGGCCGCGCCTCCCCCTCGACCGTTTCCCCACGACCGTCACGTCGAGCCGCGCAGCACGATCCGGACCAGCGGGAAATGGGGTGAGGTCGCAACACCCCGTCAGGCCACGATCCGAGCGCCCTTCGAAACCGGGCCGCAGGTCGAACGTCGCGGTTCCGGTAGGGGGGAACCCATCACGCCATCTTCGTAACGCTGCCGCGCGTGTTACGTGGTGTTGCGCGTTGCGCTGGACCGTACGCGGGCCAGTGACACGGTGCAGGCTCGGGCCTCGAGTGACGACGGATCGGGCAGCTTCCCCCGGCCAGCAGACGTATATCGCCGGTCATGAGCGATTTCGTCCCGGCACACGAGGCGCCACCGCCGAGCTCGGAGTCGCTCGACGCCATGACGCGCGACCGCCGCGCGCGGAGCCGCCGCTTGCTCATCGGCGGCATGGCCATCGTCGCCGTCGTCGGCGGCGGCCTCTTCGGCATCTTCCGCTACCAGGACGCGCAGCTCTCGGCGCGCCTCTCCGGTAGCTGGGGCGCCTTCTCCCAGTGCCTCCTCGGCGCCGAGGTCGACCCCGGTGAGGGCGCCGGCCACCGCTTCCGCGCGCTGCAGCTGTCGGCCATGACCCTGCCCGAGGCGCAGCGAGCGCCCGATGGCGGCGTACCCTGGCCGCAGCGCTGCGCGCCGCTCGGCCACGCCGTGCACGAGGCGGTGCGCGACTCGGGGCGCGCCGACGGCGACGGCAAGGGCCTGGCCCAGTGGACCGAGGCGCTCGGCAAGCAGCTCAAGGAGCCCGACGCGTTCTCCGCCGACCTCTCCCTGGCCGTGGACAACGCCTGGGCCGCGGCGAAGGCGGCCAGGGTGGCCCGAGGCGCGGCCGGCGCCGTCGCCGGTCCGCCGCAGGCCGCGCAGCCGCTCGACGCGGACGCGCTGGCCAAGGCCGAGCCGCTGTCGCGGGCGTCGTTCGCGCCGAAGGTCGCGCGCGTCGAGCCGCACGCCGGCGGCACGCTGCGCTTCCTCGTCGAGGAGAAGGCCGTACCCGGCGCGCCGTTCGCGTGCACGTTCACCCGCGACGCCGCGCGCTGCCAGAAGCTGCCGCAGGCCGTCGCCGAGGGCCACGGCCTGCGGCTGCTGGGCACCGCCGATGACGACGCCGCGCCCTGGTCTTCGCCGGCAACCGCGGCGACGGCGGCGTGCGCCGCGCGGACACCGGCGAGCTGGTGCACACCGGGTACAGCTACGGCGGCTGGAGCAGGGCCGACGGCCGCTCGGCGGTGCTCGGCTGGAACGAGAAGAACCGCGAGCTCATCCTGACCCGCAAGGACAAGGACGGCGCGCCGCGCACGGAGAAGGTCGACCACGACTTCGAGGTCGGCAACTTCTTCTACAGCTCGCAGATCCTGTGGGACACGGTGGTGCTCCGCGGCGTCACCAAGCAGGGCGACCGGCGCCTCTTCGCGCGCCAGCTCACGGCCACGGGCATCGGCGAAGCCGTCGATATCGGGGAGCTCGAGGAGGCGGGCCGGGTCGAGGGCGGCGCCGACGAGGCTCCGCACATCACCGGCTGCCGCAGCGGCGATGAGCTGGCCGTCCGCGTGAAGGGCTGGCGCAACGACTTCCTCTCCTTCCGCACCGGCGGCCGCTGGAGCCAGCCCGTCTCGCCGAACCTCACCGGCGGCACGCTGAGCTGCCGCAAGGGCGAGGCGATCATCACCCGCGTGGAGCCGGCCGCCGCCTCCGCGGCCTGGAAGAGCACGGTCACCCAGGTGCGCTGCACCGCCGCCGGCTGCACCCACGAGGGCGCGATGTTCGAGCAGATCCTCCACACCATGTTCCAGTTCGCGCCGCGCGACGGCCAGCTCGACGCGGTGGAGCTCGACGGCAAGCTGCTGGTGGTCTGGGCCGCCGGCGAGCGCGGCGGCGTGCGCATGCGCTTCGCCAGCGCCGATCGCATCGCCAGCGCACCGGACACGGTGCTCTACGACGACCTGACCAAGGACGGCAAGGTCGACAAGCTGAGCACGCTCTTCGGCCTGCGCCTGCTGGCGCGCGACGGCTTCGCCATCCTGCTACTGAGCACGGTGAGCGGCGTGCACGCGCTGCGCATCGGCACCGATGGCAAGGTCGGCCTGGCGTCCATCGAGTGGACCTAGCCTCCAGCGGTCGCGTTCGCCCGCACGGGACAGGGGTGTGACACCTCGGTGGCACCGCGCCTCGAGGCTTGCCGGCCCAGGAGGCCTCGGATAACGCCAGGGCACACTTCCAACCGCTTTCCTACGAGGCCCCGATGAACCTTCGCGCCCCGCTCGCCGCGTCCCTCCTGCTCTCCGGGTGTGTGCTCGCCGCCTGCACCGAGGACGACGATCCCGACCGCGGCAACGGCGGCGCGTCCTCGGCGAGCTCCAGCTCGTCCACCGGCAGCGGCGCTTCGACCTCGAGCACGGCGAGCACCGGTGCGGGCGCGGAGGGCGGCGGCGGCTCCGGGGTGGGTGGCACGGCTGGTGCCGGTGTCGGTGGCGCGGGCACCGGCGGCGCGGGCGTCGGCGGCACCGGTGGTGCGGGCGTCGGCGGCACCGGTGGTGCGGGCGTCGGCGGCACCGGTGGTGCGGGCGTCGGCGGCACCGGTGGTGCGGGCG
>JBBJMR010000238.1:0-13838 GCA_037720395.1 Polyangiaceae bacterium | reverse complement strand
TAGGACGCTCCAGCCAGCCCGGCAGCGAGCTGCCGCCCTTCCGGGCCTGCACCAAATGATGGCCATGGATGCGACGTTCCGGGCGCTGCACGCGCCCGGCGAGCTGCTGGTGCTCCCGAATGCGTGGGATGCCCTGTCCGCAAGGCTCATCGAGGAGGCGGGCGCCAAGGCCATCGCCACCTCGAGCGCGATGGTGGCGTGGGCGCACGGCGTCCCCGATGGCAACCGCCTGGCGCCGGGCCTGCTCGCGGCCGCCCCGGCGCGGCTGGCGCGCGCCAACCGTGTCCCGCTCAGCGTCGACGCCGAGGCCGGACTCACCGAGGACCCGGCCGCGGTTGCCGCCAACGTCTCGGCGCTGGTCGGCGCCGGCGCGGTCGGCATCAACATCGAGGACGGCGCAGGTGCGCCGGAGCTCCTCTGTCGGAAGATCGAGGCGATCAAGAAGGCGACCAGCCGCAATGGCTTCTCCCTGTGGATCAACGCCCGCACCGACGTGGTGCTCGCCCAGCTGGTCCCGCGCGCGCAGGCCCTGGCCGAGATCACCCGGCGTGCCGCGCTCTACCGTGCCGCCGGCGCCGACAGCCTCTTCGCCCCCGGCGTGACCGATCCGGAGATGATCGCCGGCGTGGTGCAGGCCGCCGGGGACATGCCGGTGAACCTCCTCGCCGTGCCCGGCCTGCCGGGCGGGGCGGAGCTGAGGCGCCTCGGGGTGCGCCGGATCAGCACCGGCAGCGGCCTGGGGAGCGTGGCCTACGCCGCGGCTCGCGACGCGGCGCGCGCCATGCTCGCAGCTGGCGATACCGCGGCGCTGCTCGGGCAGCCGCGCCTGGACTACGGCGCGACCAACGCGCTGTTGTCGCGCGGCGCCGAGCCGGACCGTGCGTAGATGGCGCCGCCGATTGGCCGCGCGCGCCGATCCCATGCGCTAGCCTCCCGGTGTGGCGGCCAAGCTCTTCAAGGCGCTGCTCTGGACGGTCGGCATCGTGCTGGTCGTCGGGGTGGTCCTGCGCCTGGCCCTCTTCCGGCCCTGGGTCATCCCGGCCGACCCCGTGCTCGCCGCATCCATCGCGCCCACCCTCGCCGGCGGCGACCGCGTCCTGGTGCTCATCCGCGGCACGCCCGGCTTCGGCGATCTGGTGCGCTGCCCGGATCCGGAGGAGCCGACGCGCTGGGTGGTGGGCCGCATCGTCGGAGTCGGCGGGGACAAGGTGGTCGTGGAGGAGGATCAGCTGACGGTGAACAACACCCGCTACCTCGGCGAATCGGCGTGCGCGGAGAGGAAGACGAAGGTCATCCATCCCTTCACTGGCTCGGAGCTGGACCTCTACTGCGACATCGTGACCATGGGCGGTGGCTGGCACTATCGCGGCACCGGTGCCGGCCCCAAGCAGTCGCGCGTCGCCGTCGACGTCCCCGATGGCAAGGTCTACCTGCTCAGCGACAACCGCGGTCTGCACGACGACTCGCGCGACTTCGGGGTGGTCGAGCAGTCGACCTGCAAGGAGCAGATCGTGCTGCGCCTGACCAGCAAGGCGGGCTGGCTCGACGACAAGCAGCGGATGACGTTCATCCACTGAGCGGCGGCGTGACGCCGGAGGGCGCGCCGCCGTCAGGGCCGGGCGGTCAGCCCGACCCGGACCACCTTCCAGGAGCCCTCGAGCTGGGTGAGCTCGATGTCGGCGTCGCGGGTGGTCTCCACGTTATCGTGCTTGATGACCACCTCGTACGGGATGCGGATGCGCTGGTCGCGGTGCGAGCTCGGGCCCCGCTTCAGGGTCACCGCCGCGCCGGCCTCGCCCGGGTCGTACCCTTCCTTACGGATCTCGGACACCTCGCGCAGCTCGGCGTCGAGCATGGCCGAGGCCCCCAGGGCCGTGAACTCCTTGGCCTTCTGCTGGTCCATGCGCCGGAAGTACGCGTCGGCGAAGGCGTCGGCCACGGCCTCGGGGCCGGTGGCCTGGGCGCAGGCGACGAGCGCCAGCACGGCCGGCAGAGCCAGCGAGCGCAGGACCCGGAACGCCCCCGGAGAGCTCACGCGCTCAGCTTGACCGGTCTCGGCCGATACGTCTAGAACCCTTTGCGGTGCAACGACTTCCGCCGCATCGCTGCGTGCATCCCGCTTCCAGCGCCGCGACCGCGCCGCGTTCGGGGCGCGCCGGGGACGCCCGTGCGGGGGTGCCGTGGGCGTAGCGGAGGAGATCGGCATCGTCTGCGGGGCGTGCGACACCTTCAGCCCCATGGGGACGCCGAGCTGTCCCTCGTGCTCCAACGAGCTGGCGCTGATCTCCACGCGTGCGTCGGCGCGTCCCAGCGGTCGGGCCGCGGAAGCCAGCGTCAAGCCGCCGTCGCCGCTGGCCGCGATGGCAGCGCGCGGCAAGGGCGACGGTGTGCCCAGGGGCACGCCGGCGTTCGGGGTCGAGGTCCCGCAACGCGGTCAACCCGGCCCTCAGCCTGGTGCTCACCCTGGTGCTCACCCTGGTGCTCACCCTGGTGCAGAGGCGAAGCGCCTGCACGATACCGGGCCACTCGGCAGCACGGCCGCTACAGTACCGAACCAGCGCCCCGCGGGCGCAGCGAGCGGTGAGCTCGCCGAATTGTCTCAGGAGGAGCTCATGGAGCAGGCCCGCAATTATGTCTGCCGTTCGTGCTCGAGCGGCGTCCCCACCGGGCACAAGTTCTGCGGTCGCTGCGGCACGGCTGTCCCGCCGGAGATCCTCAGCGCGCAGACGCTGTTCTTCGGGGACATGCAGAACCCGGCGAAGGCCAAGCTCATCTTGATCCGCGGCGAGGGCATGGACGGGCTGTCGTTCCATCTCAAGGCCGAGCAGCACATCGTCGGCCGCAACGGGCAGCTGGTCTTCCCGGACGATCCGTTCGTCTCCCCGAAGCACGCAAACTTCTTCTATCGAGATGGCCGCCTGGTGGTGCGCGACGAGGGCTCGCTCAACGGGGTCTACATCCGCGTGCGCGGCACGGTGGAGATCTCCCCCAGTGACACCTTCCTCGCCGGCGAGCAGCTGTTCCGGCTCGACGCCACGCCGCGCGCCTCCGACGGGCAGGACCCGGACGGGACGTACTTCTACTCGTCGCCCAAGCACCCCAGCCCCTTCCGGCTCACGCAGGTGCTGCACGGCGGCTCGCCGGGGATGACGGTGTGCGCGCGCGGGTCGTCGCTGCAGATCGGGCGCGAGGGCGGCGATCTGAACTTCCCCGTCGACCTCTACATGTCCGGGTCCCATTGCCGGCTCGAGGAGCACGGCGGAAAATTCACCCTCACCGATCTCAACAGCCGCAACGGGACGTACGTGCGCATGAAGAGCGAGCGCGAGCTGTCGCACGGCGACTACCTGTTCATCGGCCGCAAGCTGCTCCGCGTCGAGCTGAACACGAACTGACCGTGTACCGAGCCAAGCTGGTCCTCGTCGACGCGGTGGGCGGGGCGCTGTCGAGCATCGCTGCCGCGGTCGCACGCGCGCACGGGCGCAGCGATGTCGTGGCGGCGACGTCGAGCGAGCTCGCCGAGATCCCGGCCGAGGTGCACGCGGTGCTGGAGGAGATCGGGCTGCTGGCCGAGCCGGTGATCTCGCTCGATCGAAAGGACCGCGAGGGGGAGTCGCTGCAGGTCATCGACGAGACCTGGGGCGCGAAGCTGTGGAGCGGCGAGGGCGAGCTGGAGCGGCTGTCGAACGCGCGCATCGCCAGGGACCGGATCGAGCGGCGCGTGCGCGCCATGATCGAGGGCCCCGCGGGCTGAGCTCTCTGCGAACGGTGGACGGGGCGCCGGTGGACGGGGCGCCGGCGGGCGCGGGTGCGCGGCGATGGGTCAGCGGGGGCGGGCGAACATGGCGGAGGCGACGCCGAACGAGAGGCGTTGCCACCTCGCGTAGGCGCGCACGGTGTCGTCGCGCACGGACAGCGCGGGGCGGTTGTCGCCGAGGGCCCGGGCCGCGGCCTCGACGACGTAGCCCTCGGGTGCCATGAGGGCGCGCGTGGTGACCAGGGGGCGCGAGCCGGCGGCGGTGAGTGCACTGTCGAAGTACGACTCGGAGTAGCAGGCGAGGACGAATGACGGGATGGCCTCGCCCGCGGGCGCGGCGGGAGCTTCTTCCCGTCCATGAGCCGGTTGTGGCCCGCGTAGCCAGCCACGTGCACGCGCTCGTCGCGCGCGCGGTCGCCGTCATGGAAGCGGACGCGGCCGCCGCCGGTGGCCAGGCCCAGAAGCGGTCGACGGCGCCATCGATCTTCGCGCCGTGCACCGCCTCGAGCACCAGCAGCTGCTCCACCTGCGCGGCCACGCCCCACGCCTCGCCCGCCGCACGCCGGCGATACACGGCCCGCTGCAGCAGCCCGTCTTCGAGCTGCTCCTTGTCCTGCAGATCGACCCGTTCCCAGCCGCTGTTCCTCCGCTCCAGGAACCGCCGCGCGCCGAACACCGCGCCCCAGTACAGGTTCGTCTGCAGGTTCCCTGCCTTCCCCGCTGGCCCGCTCCCACAATCGATCTGCTCGTTCGAGCACAGCGGCACGACCACCACCGTGACCACCGGCCGCCCCGCCCGCACGTCCTCCATCACCACCGGGAACCCCTCGGCCCACCGCCCAGCCCGCTGCGCCCCGGCCCCCCCCCCCCCCCCCCGCGCCGCCGCCATCACCGCCACGACAGCTCTCATTCCCAGCCATCGACCCATCGCCCCCGAGTGTGACCGTGCGGCCCCATGCCGCCGCACGGCTGCACCTGCAGTCCGCCCGCGCCTTCGAAAAGCAGAGAGGCCCCGCGAGCGAACCCGCGGAGCCCCTCGCTCGATGGCGAGCGCCGTCGGATCAGGGCTTCTTCGGCGCAGCGTCCGGCACCGTCTTCAGGGTGTCGGGCGCCTTGGTCGCATCACCGGTCGTCTTCGGTGCCTTGGCGTCCGTCGCCTTGGCGCCGGTCGCCTTCGCGTCCGTGGCCTTCTTCGGCTTCCCCGGGGGCGCCTTGGCGAGCGCCTTCTTGAGTGCCGGCGCGTCGGCGAGCGCCACGCCCCCGCGCTTGCCGGCGGCGTTCACGAATTCGGCGCCCTGCAGATCGTCCTTCCCGGACAGCGCCCCGCACAACCCGAGCATCCCCTTGTCCGCCCCCGCCTCGTCGCGGAAGTAGACCGTGACGTCATCGGGGCAGCGGCGGTTCGCGCCGGTCGCGGCCTGGTCCAGGTTGATGGCCTTCAGGATGGCCTCCACCTCGGCCGCCTTGCTGTAGGTGCGCGTCGACTTCGGCCCGGTGGTCACGTCGACCTCCAGCACCTCGATCGACTTCACCGTGCCGAGCTGCTCCTTGAGCGGCGCCGGGGGCGGCTCCGGGGCCGGGGCCGGGACGGCAGGCTCGGGGGCCGGCGCGACGGCGGCGGGCTCGGGCGCCGGCGCCTCGGGCGCGGCGGCGGCCGGGGCGACCGGTGCGGGCTCGGGGCTGGCGCCGCAGGCGGCGAGGGTGAACGCGGCGGCGAGGATGCTCAGCGAAAGGGTTCGCATGTTCGAATGCTCCGTGGTTGGAATGTGGGTTGCCCACCTACACCCGCGGGCCGCGCATGGGAACCCAGAGACGCCGCAGGGGCGCGAGGCGCCTGGAACGAGGCAGGCGCACGGACGGGTGCCGATCAGCGGCGGCGAGCGACGCGGGCGGCGAGCTTGGCGACGCCGCCGACGGCCCAGGCGGCCTTGGCCGCGACGCGCAGCGCCTCGAGCAGCGGCGTGGGGATGCGCGCCACCAGCTCCTCCAGATCGACGGGCCCGTCCATGCTCGGCACGTACTTCTCCATCAGGTCCGCGAAGACGTCGTACTTGCGCGCCAGATCGTGGAGGCGCGTGCGCAGCCCGTCGGCCTCGGGCCCGGTGGCGTCGCCGAGCATGTCCAGCGCGCGGCTGGAGAGGGCGCGCTTGTGGTGCACCAGCCGGCGCAGCCGCGAGATGTACGCGCCGATGATCACGTCCGGGTACTTCCCGCGCAGCCCGAAGGTGTCGTAGCGCGCGCCCGGCTCGCGTCGCCGCTCGACGATGCCCGCGGCCTCGAGCCCGCGCAGGTTGGCGAAGACGTTGCTCTTGGAGCGGCCCAGCTCGAGGCTGAGCTCGTCCATGGAGCGCGGCACGTCCGAGAGGTAGAGCGCGGCCACCACCTGCCCGCCCAGGCGCGTGATGCCCGGGAACGAGGCGGCGATCTCGGCGCCGACGCCCTCGAGCAGCTCGCGGCGTGCCGCCTCGACGCGCGGGTCGACGGCGCTGCCGGCGCCGGGCGCGGTCGCGCGCGAACCGGAGACGACCTTCGCGCTCACGTGTCGTCGTTGCAGACGCCGGCGAACTTGCCCTTGGGGCGGCCGAGCGCGAACTCCACCGGGCATCCGAGAGGGCGCGACACCATCTCGGCGATGTCCACGGCCAGGGCGTCGGTCCAGTCGCGCGCCCCGTCGAAGCGCGCCCGGATGATGCCGTCGGGATCGATGATCCACGTCTCCGGGAAGAGCTTGGTGCCGTACTTGTCGCCGACGATCTCGGAGTCCGGATCGAAGAGCACCGTGAAGGGGACCTCGCCGCCCTGGAGCACCACGGCCAGCGTGTCACGCACGTCGTCCGGGCCCTTGTCGGTGGAGATGGTGAGCACGTTGAAGTCGCCGCGCCCGCGCGCCACCTTGGCCAGCTCGGCCAGCGCCGGCATCTCCTCCAGGCAGGGCTTGCAGGTCTTCGTCCAGAAGTTCACCACCAGCGTCTTGCCGCGGAAGCTGGAGAGCTTGACCGGCTTGCCGTTCATGTCCGGCAGCTCGAAGTCCGGAGCGAGCCGGTTCTTGCCGGCGTAGGCCGGGGTCAGCGCGCACAGCGCGCTGCAGGTGGTGCGGCGCTGGTCGTTCTGCGCGGCGCGCACGAAGCCGAAGACGGCCACGGCGGCCACGACGATGAACGCGAGCTGGATGAAGCTGGCCGGTTTGAGCTGCATGGCGAGGGTGTCGCGCCCGGGGGCGCGCCGGGACCATGCATAGCATGGCGCCGGGGCCGAGTCGGGCGAGGCTCCGCCAGGAGACCTCGCTCCTGGGCGAGGCTCCGCCAGGAGACCTCGCTCCCTGCGCGAGGGTGGTGCTCGAGCGCGCGCCGACGTCAGACCGGCGTGGCGAGGAGGCGCAGCAGGCGCGTCTCGTCGACCTGGTACTTCATCACCTTCCTGCCATCGAGCTCGATGACCGGGACCTCGACGTCGTACGCGGCGCGCTTGTCGGCCGATGCCTGGCGATCGAGGTCCACCACCTCGAGCCGGAACGGGCTCGCGGCGCGCACGCGCTCCAGCGCCTGGTGCGCCACCTCGCACAGGTGGCAGTCGTGGCGTGTGTAGAGGGTGACGGTGCGCATGGCCCGTCAGGTCAATTGCGAGCGAAGACAGTCAAGGCGCGTGTAGAGGGTGACGGTGCGCATGGCCCGTCACGTCATCTGCGAGCGAAGACAGTCAAGGCGTGTGTAGAGGGTGACGGTGCGCATGGCCCGTCACGTCAATTGCGAGCGAAGACAGTCAAGGCGCGTGTAGAGGGTGACGGTGCGCATGGCTCGTCACGTCATTGCGAGCGAAGACAGTCGAGGCGCGTGTAGAGGGTGACGGTGCGCATGGCTCGTCACGTCATTTGCGAGCGAAGACAGTCGAGGCGCGTGCAGAGGGTGACGGTGCGCGGCTCGCTCATGCGCCGACGACCGCCAGGCGGGGGCGCTTGACGAGCGGCGCCGACGCCGGGCGCGGCGCCTCGAGCGGCGCCATGGCGCGCTGGTAGTCGCGGAACGAGCCGCCGGCGTGCACGGCCTCGAGCACGGCGCGCCCCTCGGCCACGCCGCCCAGCGCCAGCACCGACTCGACCCAGGCCCAGCGCGCGCTGGTGGCGCGCACGTCGGCGCGCCCGCGCAGGCCGCGGCGCAGGCGGTCGAGGCGATGGTTCACCAGCTCGATGCCCGCGAAGGCGGCGCCGTAGAGCGGCGTGTTGCGCTTGGGGCAGAAGGGCGCGATGCCGAGGGCGATGGGCACGCGCTTCGACAGCTCGGTCACGAAGCGCGCGCACTCGTCGATGTCCTCGTCGGTCTCGTCGGGGAGGCCGACCATCAGGTAGAGCTTGAGGCGCGCCATGCCGTGCTTGCGCGCCATCTCCGCGGCGCGCTCCAGGTGGCGGATGCGCGCGCGGCGCTCCAGCGACTCACGCAGGCGATCGCTGGCGCCGTCCATGGCCGTGGTCAGGGTGCGGTGCCCGGCCAGGCGCAGCGCCGAGACCAGGTCGTCGTCGAGGCGATCGGGGCGCAGGCTGGAGAGCCCGACCTCGGAGCCGCGCTCGGCGAGGGTGCGGACGATGTGCGCGATCTTCGGGTGATCGCTGACCGCGGCGCCGACCAGCCCGACGCGCCTGGCCTCGGTGGGCACCAGCTCGAGCACGCGCTCCGCCGGCACCACGCGCATGCCGCCATTGGTGGAGCGGCGCATGACGCAGTACGTGCAGCCGCGCGAGCAGCCGCGTTCGGTCTCGATGAGGAACATGTCCGAGAGCTCGGCCTCGGGTGTGCGGATCGGCGACCAGGCCGGCAGCAGCGCGTCGTCGCACTGGGCCACGCCCGGCATGGCGTCGCCGTGGCGCGCGGGGACGAACACGTGCGGCAAGGCGGCGAGCGCATCGAGCGCCGCCTCGCGGCCGGACGCGCCGGCCAGGCAGCGCAGCGCGTCGACGGCCAGGGTGTCGGCCTCGCCCATGACGATGGCGTCGGCGAAGGCCGCCAGCGGCAGCGGGTTGGAGAAGGTCAGCGGGCCGCCGGCGAGGATGAACGGGTGGCGCTCGTTGCGGGCCTCGCGCAGCGCCGGGATGCCGGCGACCTCGAGCAGGCGGATGACGCCGGCCAGCTCGAGCTCGTACGCCACGGAGAGCGCGATCACCGGGAAGTCGCCGAGCGCCCGGTTGCTCTCGTAGCTCAGCGGCTGCGCCCCCGAGGTGTCGTCCTCGTCCGGGAGGAAGACGCGCTCGCAATACATCCCCGGCTCGGCCTGGATGGCGCGGTAGATGGACAGGTATCCGAGCGAGCTCATCGCCGCGCGGTACGGCGACGGGTAGGCGTGCGCGATCCGGAAGGGCGCTTCCTTCTCGATGCGCCCGACCTCGGCAGCGAGGCGGCGGCGGACCACGTCGGACGTCTTCAAGACAGCGCCGAAGCGTGCTGCCGCAGCGGGCGGCGCGCAAGCGCGGTGCCGGTCAACCGCCGGGAATCCCGCGAGATACGCGCACCACCTCGCCGTCCGTCTCCCAGACGACGGCGCCGCCGCGGTCGGTGCGCAGGAGGGGCACGCCCGCCGAGGCCAGCGTGCGCAGGGTCTCCGGGTGCGGGTGGCCGAAGCGGTTGCGGACACCGCAGGACACCACCGCGAGCTCCGGCGCCACCGCTGCCAGGAAGGCGGGCGTGGTCGAGGTGCGGCTGCCGTGGTGACCGACCTTGAGCAGATCGGCGCGCAGCGGCGCGCCGCGCGCCAGCAGCGCGTCCTCGGCATGGTGCTCGCTGTCGCCGACGAGCAGCACCGCCCGCCGGCCGTACGTGATGCGGAGCACGAAGGAGTTGTCGTTGGCGCCGACGTCCGGCGCAAAGCCCGGGCAGGGCGCGAGCACCTCCAGCGTGGCGCCGCCGAAGTGCCTGGGCGCTCCGCACAGCGACGCCGGGGTGCGGACGGCGACGCCGCGCGCGCGCACCGCGGCCAGCAGCCCGGCGTGGACCGGACCGGCGCCCTCGGCCTCGCCCTGGCCGGTGTCCCACAGCTCCCCGAGCGGCAGCGCGGCGAGCGTCGACGGCATCCCGCCGAAGTGGTCCGGATGCGGGTGGCTGATGACCGCCGCGTCGATGCGCGTGCGCCGTCGCGCGCGCAGCAGCGGCAGCAGGACGCGCTTGCCGGGGTCGACGGGGCTGCCGACGAAGCCGCCGGCGTCGAGGACCAGCAGCGAGCCGTCGGGCAGATCGACGAGCAGCGCGTCGCCCTGACCGACATCGGCGGCGGTCACCCGCAGCACATCGCGCGGGGCACCCTGGCGCACGGCGGCGAGCTCCAGCAGGCACAGCGCCGCCGCCGCGGCGAGCCCGCGGAGCACGCGATCGCGCCGGTTGCCCCCGAGCCAGAGGGTGAAGGCGCCCACCGCCAGCACGGCGAGCTGCATCGCGGTGGGCGCCGGCACGTCGAGCTGCGCGCCGGGCGCGCCGGCGGTGAGCCGGGCGATGGCCCGCACCGCGAGCAGCGCTCCGGAGCCGATGATCGCCGCGCCGCGCTCGACCGACGGAGCCCAGCCGAGCAGCGCGTGCGCCAGGCAGACCGGCAGCGCCGCCACCTCGCCGATGGGTGCGGCGACGATGTTCGCTGCCACCCCGAGCACGGGCATGCCGGGTGAGACGACGGCGATCACCGGCGCACAGCCGCACATGGCCGCCAGCGTGGTGCCGGCGGCCTTGCCGAGCGCGCGCAGCGGCGCCGGTCCGGCGCCGAGCCAGGCGCTCCACACCGGCCCGAGCGCGAGCAGGCCGGCCGTCGCCGCCGCGGAGAGCGCGAAGGAGAGGTCGCTGGCCACCAGCGGATCGGCGATGGCCCCCGCGGCGAGCGAGACGGCGAAGGCGCGTGGGCCGCTCGGCTGGCGCCCCAGCACGCGCGCCGCCATGGCGGCGCTGAGCATGATCGCTGCGCGCATCGCCGAGCCGCCGCCGCCAGCGAAGTCGGCGTACAGCCACGCGGCGGGGATGGCCACGGCGGCGACGATGCGGCCCACATCCCAGCGCGCCGCCAGCGCCTCGATGCGCACCAGCACCGCCCGCAGCGCGGCGCACAGGCCGAGCACGGCCAGCACCAGGTGCGTGCCGGACACGGCGAGCAGGTGGGACAGCCCACTGTCGCGGAACGCGCTCGCGTCGCCGGCCTCCAGGTCGGTCTCGCCCATGACCAGCGCGCGCCCGAGCGCCTGCGCTTCGGGGTGATAGGTGGCCTCGATGCGCGCCCGCACGCGGGCCCGCCACCCGTCGATGATCGCGCCCACGCCCCCCCCGCGCCCCACCCGCCGCGCGTCGACGATGCCGCCGCTGGCGGTGACGCCAGAGCGCGCCATGCCGGCCCGCGGATCGGTTTGACCCTCGTTCTCGAAGAGGTGCACCGGGGCCAGGTCGGCCAGCACCTCGAGGCGGTCGCCGCGGCGGAGGTCCTCGGTTGCGCCGTGGAGGCGCACGCGCAGCGGCCCCGCGAAGGCGCGCTCGCCGCAGCGGCCCGGCCCGAGGTCGACATCGACGCGCGCCGACGCCCCGGCCGCTTCGCCGCCCCTGCCGGCGCGCTGGACCACCGGCGAGGCGACCACGGTGGCGGTGCCCTCGCAGCGTGCCGGCGGCGTGAGCACCTCGAGCGTCGCGTCGTGCGCGGCGCCCGCTGCGCGCAGCGTGGCCCCCGCGCGCACCGATTGCACGAGCATCGCCAGCGTGGCCATCAGCAAGGCGGCGCGTGAAGCGGCGCGGCTCCGCGCCAGTAGCGCCGCGATGGCCAGCGCGGCGAGGCCCAGGGCACGCGGCGCGCTCGCCGCCATGCCTCCGGCGACGAGGGCCATCGCCACCAGCAGCACGCCGTCGAGAGACCTCGGCTCGCCGTCTCGCATGCGCGGCCCCCAGCAATGCGTTTGCCATCGAGGAAACGGCTGTTTCCGCGCTGGCAACGGGCCGGGCAGGGTGGCGGCCGCCAGTCGGTGGCCGGCGGCCGCCACCGCGCACGTCGCGTGTCGTGCCCGCGCCTGAAATCAGGCCGCAACGAGCGCTCGCGCGTGGAGCTGTGACGCGGCGCGCATCGTGTTGCGCGCCCGATTCCCATCCATGCAAGGCGGACGATTCCACGGTCGCGCGGGCGAAAACCCACATGCTCCGCAGATCGGTGCTGCGCAGAACCGGGCGCACCCCTACAATCGGCGTCCGCTTCCTCGGAGGTTCCAGGATGTCATCTCGTACCCTCGCACAGGGCCTGGCCCTGGCGGTGCTCCTCGCTGCTGCCACCGGCTGCGGCGCCGACGACGGCTCTGCCGTGCAGCGCATCGCCCAGGCCGACGACGCCATCAAGGGCGGGTACGAGGACCCGGGCGACACCGCGGTGGTCGGCGTCCTGCACTTCACGCAGAGCGCATTCGGCCTGTGCTCGGGCACGCTCATCGCGCCGAACCTCGTCCTCACCGCGCGCCACTGCGTCTCCGACATCCTCAATGATCAGGATGGCGGCGTGTATTGCCCGGTGACCACCGCGGGCAAGCTCTATCCCGCGGACAGCATGTACGTGACCACGCGCGCTGCCTTCGAGCAGGACGCGTCCGCGTACCGAGCCTCGGCCGAGGTCATCGGCCTGCCCATCGACACCGACATCTTCTGCGGCAACGACCAGGCTCTGCTCCTCCTCGCCGAGCCCATCCCCGCCACCGAGGCCGTGCCCTATACGCCGCGCGTCGACACGCCGAGCGTCCAGGGCGAGGAGTATTACGCGGTCGGCTTCGGCGCGACGGGCGACAGCGGCGCCGGCTCCGGCTCGCGCCGCCGTCGCGACGGCCTGTTCATCGACTGCGTGGCCGACGAGTGCCCGGTGCAGCAGGTGAAGAAGACCGAGTGGGTCGGCGACACCGGCATCTGCAGCGGCGACTCCGGCGGCCCGGCCCTCGACCTCCAGAACCGGGTCATCGGCGTCACCTCGCGCGGCGCGCAGGGCTGCGAGAATCCGGTCTACGGGTACGTCTACGGCTGGGGCCAGTGGATCAAGGACACCGCCGTCTACGCGGCCGGCCTCGGTGGCTATCCCCCGCCCGCGTGGGCCACCGGCTTCCCGACCGACCCGGCGTTCGGCGACCCGGTCGGTGGCGCCTGCACCGTGCCCGAGGATTGCCCCTCGAACATCTGCCTCTACCAGAGCGACGACCAGCACTTCTGCACGCGCCCCTGCAACGAGTCCGCGCCGTGTCCCGATGGGTACACCTGCGATCTCGCCCAGGGCCTGTGCACGCAGAATGCGCCGCCTCCGGTGGACGAGCCGGGTGACGTCACCTCCGGCGGCAGCGACGGCGGCGACGACGACGGCGGCAACGGTGCCGATGGCGGCGGGGGTTGCTCGGTGCCCATCGTCCGCCCGGGCGAGGACCCGACCAAGCCCATCCCCTGGAAGAGCCGCCACAGCGGCACCGCGGTGCTGGTGGCTGCGCTCGCCGCCCTGGCCGTGCGGCGCCGGCGCGCCTCGCGCTAGCCGGCGGCCCGCCCAGATGGCCGCTCGCGTCGGTCATGAGCGACGCGAGCGGCCCGTCGGCCAGGAGCGACGGGAGCGGCCCGTCGGTCATGAGCGACGGGAGCGGCCCGTCGGTCATGAGCGACGGGAGCGGCCCGTCGGTCATGAGCGACGCGAGCGGCCCGTCGGTCATGAGCGACGCGAGCGGCCCGTCGGTCATGAGCGACGCGAGCGGCCCGTCGACCGACGCGCCCTGCTGCTCGGCGCCGTGGGTCTGCTCGCCTCGTCGGCTTGCAAGCGCGCGGCGGTGAGCGGCGGCGGGCGGCGCGTGGTCTCGCTCTCCCCGAGCACCACCGAGACGGTCTTCGCGCTCGGCGCCGGTGCGGAGCTGGTGGCCCGCTCGCGCCAGTGCGATTTCCCGCCGGAGGCCGCGCGCTTGCCGGCAGTCGGCGGCTACGCCGACCCCAACGTGGAGGCCATCATCGCGCTCGCGCCCACGCTGGTGGTTGGCGCGCGCGGCCCCGCCGGCCCGGTGCTGGAGGCCGCGCTGCGCGGCAAGGGCATCGCCACCTTCTTTCCCGAGACCGAGTCCCTCGCCCAGATCCAGGCC